>NZ_JAPZLD010000016.1:0-217229 GCF_030182635.1 Amycolatopsis ponsaeliensis | reverse complement strand
CCCGCCCCCGGGGGGCCCCCCCGCCGGGGGGGGGGCGCCCCCCCCCCCCCCCCCCCGCGGGGGGGGCCCCCGGGGGCGCCCCCCCCCCCCCCCCCCGGGGGCGCCCCCCCACGTCAGAGGTCGTCGTCCGGCAGGAGCGGGCGCATGAACGACCGCCGGTACCGCACCACGCACCCGCTCTCCTCGCGGATCTTGTCGGCCTCGATGAAGTCCGGGTCGACGCCGAACAGCGTCCGGTAGCGCTCGTACGCGGCGAAGCTCTCGAAGCTGAACAACGCCCGGGCTTCGTCGCTCGCGCCCTCCGACGGCAGGAAGTAGCCGTGGTGGATCCCGCCTTCGCGCTGCACCAACCGCATCCACGCGGCGGCGAAGCGTTCGAAGTCGGTGATTTTCGCGGGGTCGATGACGTAGTCGACGACGCACGTGATCATCAGTGAACGCCCCAGACGCGGTCGGCCGTCGCCACGATCAGCTCCAGCTTCCGCAGCTGGTCGTCCGTCGTGAGGTCGTTGCCCTCCTCGGTCGAGGAGAACCCGCACTGCGGCGAAAGGCAAAGCTGGTCGATGTCGACGTACTGCGACGCCTCCTCGATCCGCCGCACCAGGACGTCGGCGTCCTCCAGCTCCGGCCGTTTCGTCGTGACCAGGCCGAGGACGACCTTCTTGTCCTTCGGCACGAACCGCAGCGGCTCGAAGCCACCGGAGCGTTCGTCGTCGAACTCCAGGAAGAACCCGTCGACGGCCAGCTCGCCGAAAAGCGCCTCCGCGACGAACTCGTAGCTCCCCGACGCGACCCACGACGACCGGAAGTTGCCGCGGCACAGGTGGGTCGTCACAGTCAGGTCCTCGGGCCGGCCGGCCAGCGCCGCGTTCATCGTCGCGATGTTGCGCACGTGCTGGGTGTCCGGGTCGCCGCCCATCCGCGCGACGAGCTCCCGCTGCGCCGGGTCGTTGAGGTAGGCCAGGCTGGTGTCGTCCAGCTGCAGGTACCGGCAGCCGAGCTCGTGCACCGCGGAGACCTGCGCCGCATACGCCGCGCTCAGGTCGGCGAAGAACTCCTCGAGGTCCGGGTAAACGCTTTCGCTCACCGCCGCCCGGCCGCCGCGGTAGTAGACCATGCTCGGCGACGGGATGGTCAGCTTCGGCATCACCCCGTCGTCCACATGGGACTTCAGGAACTCGAAGTGCGAAGCGAAGATCGGCTCGTCGAGCCGCACCTTGCCGTCGACCTGCAGGCCCGGCGGGCTGAACTCGAGGTCGCCCGCCAGGTTGTGGAACTTGACGTGCAGCCGCTCGTCGCTCTTCGAGATGCCGCCGAGCGCGTAGATGAAGTCCATGTGCCACGAAGCACGCCGGAACTCACCGTCGGTGGCCGAACTCAGGCCGGCCACCTTCTGCATCTTGATGACGTCGCGGATCGCGTCGTCCTCGACCGCGCGGAGCTGCTCCACGCCGATCTCACCGCTTTCGCGCCGCCGTCGCGCGTCGCGCAGCACCGGGGGCCGCAGGAGGCTCCCGACGTGATCGGCGCGAAACGGCGGGCCCACCTGGGAAATACCGCCCGAAGTCATGCACCGATGGTCACACATTCCCGGCCGTCGCGCCGCCCCCTGAAACAAGATCATGACGTCCGGTTCTTGCTACGGTCACGCGCGGAGTGTCGGATGTGCCGCGGAGAGGGGCCAGATCATGACGAAACCCGTGGTGCACCCGGTCGACCAAGGCCTGCCCGCCGGCCGGCTGGCGCTGCTCGGCCTGCAGCACATGTCGATCATGTACGCCGGCGCGGTCGCCGTGCCGCTGATCGTCGGCAGCGCGCTCAAACTCGACGCGGCGACGATCGGGCTGCTGGTCAACGCCGATCTCCTCGTTGCCGGCATCGCCACGCTGATCCAGTCGATCGGCATCGGGAAGCTCCTGGGCATCCGGCTGCCGGTGGTCGCGGGCGCGACGTTCAGCGTCGTCAACCCGATGATCCTGATCGCGTCCCAGTACGGCCTGCCCGCGGTCTACGGCGCAATGCTGGCATCCGGCGTTTTTGGGCTGCTCATCGCCAGACCCTTTGCGCGGCTGATCCGGTTCTTCCCGCCGCTGGTCACCGGGACGCTGCTGCTCGTCATCGGCGTCTCGCTGCTCGGCCCGGGCGCGGGGCTGATCGCGGGCAACGACGCAGGCGCGCCGGACTACGCGGCCCTCTCGCACATCCTGCTCGCGTTCGGCGTGCTCGCGCTGCTGGTGCTGTTCACGCGGGTGCTGCGCGGGTTCGCCAACCAGATCGGGCCGCTGCTGGCCCTGGCGATCGGGCTGGTGATCGCGATCCCGATGGGACTCGTGCACTGGGACGGGCTCGGCGCGGCGAGCTGGTTCGGGCTCGCGTCGCCGTTCCACTTCGGCGCGCCGACGTTCCCGGTCGCCGCGGTCCTGTCGATGTGCGTGGTCATGCTGGTGACGTTCACGGAGTCGACCGCCGACATGATCGCCGTCGGCGAGATCACCGGGCGCCCGCCGACGGACTCCGACCTCGCGCGCGGCCTGGCCACCGACGGCTTCTCGGCCGTGCTCGGCGGCGTGATGAACTCCTTCCCCGACACGGCGTTCGCGCAGAACGTCGGCCTGGTGCGGATGACCGGCGTGCGCAGCCGCTGGGTGGTCGCGGTGACCGGCGGGATCCTGGTGCTGATGGGCCTGGTGCCGAAGATCGGCGCGTTCATCGCGGCGATCCCGCAGCCGGTGGTCGGCGGGGTCGCGGTGGTGATGTTCGCGATGGTCGCCGCGGTCGGCGCGCAGAACCTCAAGAAGGTGGAGTTTTCCGGCAACCACAACACTTTCATCGTCGCGGTCGCCCTCGGCGTCGGCCTGCTGCCGGCGTTCGCGCCGAAGATCTTCCAGCACTTCCCGGCCTGGCTGCAGACGATCTGCGGCAGCTCGATCACGGTGGCGGCGGTGCTGGCGTTCGCGCTGAACCTGCTGTTCAACCACCTAGGCCGGCGCGCGGAGCCGGACCTGCTGGAAGCGCCGTGAGCAACCGCTCGACGAGCCGGGCCCCCGTGCCCGGCTCGACCGGGCGCCGGAACAGCACCCGCAGGTAGAGCGGCGCGAGGACGAAGTCCAGCACCTCGTCGACCGTCGGCACGGGTTCGCCGCGCATCGCGGCCTTGTCGAGCGCGGCCTGTAGGTCGTCCCCGCGGGCCCTGAGGTACTCCACGGGCTCCTCGTCCGGTGCCATGGTCGCGACGAGCGCGCGGAGCAGGATCTGGCCGCGGCGGTCGCGCATCGCGCGTTCGACACCCTCGGCCCAGCCGCGCAGGTCGTCGCGCAGGGAACCGGTGTCCGGGATCGGCGACGTCGCGCGCAGGCGCGTCACGGCGGCGTCCAGCAGCAGGTGGTCACGGCTGCCCCAGCGCCGGTAGATGCTGGTCGGGTTCACGCCCGCGCGCTCGGCGATCTTCGGGATCGCGGCGTCGATCTCCCCGGCGGCGAGCAGCTCGACGACGGCTTCGTGCACCGCGTCGCGGACGCGGGCGCTGCGGCCACCGGGTCGGGTCATGACTCCACCTTAAAGCAATGGCACTTGCTTTTGCAGTCCACCCATGGCTAGCCTTAAGTCACATCAGATTGCTTTAAGGAGAGCCGAGATGGCCCGCAAGATGACCAAGGACGAGCGCGAAGCGTTCCTCGCCCAGCCGCAGGTCGGCGTGCTCAGCGTGGCGGCCGAGCCCGGCCGGGCGCCGCTGACCACGCCGATCTGGTACCGCTACGAGCCGGGCGGCGACGTCGTCGTGATGACCTCGCCCGGCCTGCGCAAGACCCGGCTGATCGAGGCTGCCGGCCGCTTCGCGCTGTGCGTCCAGCAGCAGGACGGCGTCTACAAGTACGTCTCGGTCGAGGGACCGGTGGTGGAGTCGTGGCCGATGACGAAGGCGCAGCGGCACGAGATGGCGGCCCGCTACCTGCCCCCGGGCGTCAGCGAGGCCTACACGGACGCGACCGACGACACCCACGGGAACAACATCGCGATCGTCATGCGCCCGGAGCGCTGGAACACCTCGGACTTCAGCGACCTCGCGGAGAAGCTGGCCTGATCACCAGCAGATGATCAGGATGCACGACGGCCGCGGCGGCGCCGGGGTCGTCGTGGGGTGCTGACCACCCGGCGGGGTCGTGGTCGGGGTGACCGAGCCGCCCGGGGCGCCGCTGGTGGGCGTGGTCGGCGTCGTGGACTCGGTGCTGCTCTCAGGGGTCGGCGTGCGACCTGGCACCTCGGTGACGGTCTCGCGGGGGACGCCGGCACCGGGGACGACGTCGCCGCCGCCCGTGCCACCCTCCGGCGGGGAGTCCGTCGCCTGGCCGACACCACCGAGCCCGGTGGTGCGCTGCGGGAACGGGATCACCTGGATCTGGTCGACCGGGGACGCGTTCTCGGTGCCCTTGCCGCCGAGCCCCACCAGCACCGCGGCGGCTCCGCAGCCGATGATGACGGCGAGCATCACCGCGAGCACTCGCCAGCGCGACTGCCCCGGCCCCGAACGCTCGCCCCAGCCCTCGCGCACGAGCAGCTCGGCGACCGATACCTCGTCGTTCACCCCGACAGACCTTCCCGAGAGGCCTTTCGGCCGACGTCGTGATCGTATTTTTACCGCACAAAGCACCCGAATGGGTGAGGTGTCGGCAAAAATTCGTCACGTAACGTTCGGATTGACCGTGAGTGACATTCCACAGCGGATTCACAGCTGCGGTTCGGGAGACTCCCAGCATGACCGGCGAAGCTCGAACCATGCTGCTGAAAGCCGATCGGCCGGTCCCCCGGATCGCCGTTCCGCGTCGCAGCCTGCGGGCGTTCGCCAAGATCATCCCCAGTCCGAAGGTGACCCCCTTCACGTTCGGTTACCTCCTTCTCCTGCTCGGCACGACCCTGCTGCTCAAGTTCGCCGACCCGGAGCTGACCGACCGGCTGCTCCAGCTGTCCAGCACCGACGCCCACAACCTGTGGCGGCGGCCGCTGACCTCGCTGCTGACCAGCGCGATCTGGTTGTCCGACGAAGGCTGGCTCGCCTACGTCGTGATCTTCACGATCGCCGTCGCGCCACTGGAACGCCGCTTCGGCGCCCGCCGCGCGGCGACCGTGTTCTTCTCCGGCCACGTGCTGGCCACGCTCGTCACCGAGCTGCCGGTGATGGCCCTGATCAGCGCCCACGTCCTGCCGAACTCGGCCGGGCACTGGCTCGACATCGGCGTCAGCTACGGCTTCTTCACCACCGCCGGCGCGCTCGTCTTCCTGCTGCGCGGCCGCGCGCGCCTGGCCGCGCTGGCCGTCATGGAAGCGTTCATCGCGGTGATCTGGCTCAGCGACGCCCCGGCGAGCCTCGACTCGATCGTCACGCTGCTCGGCCACGCGGTCGCCGCGCACTTCGGGCTGCTGTTCTGGGGGCCGCGGCTGCGCGGCACAGCCGCAGGCCGGACCCGGATTCCGGCGGGTAGGCAGGGGCCGGAGTCGGTGGTGTAATCGACCGAGCCACCCGCCGACCGCCAGGGGGACGACGCTCATGGAGGCAGGCTCCCTCGCCGAACTGGTCGAGCTGAGTCCGGACGCGATCTGCGTCCACGAGCACGGCGTCCTGACCTATGCCAACCGCGCGGCCCTCGAGACGTTCGCCGCGCGGTCCGCGGCCGAGGTCGTCGGCCGCCGGTTCACCGACTTCGTCGCCGACGAATCGCGTGCCGCCCTGGTGGAGAAGCTCGCGCTGCTGACCGAACCGGGGCAGGCGAGCGAGCCGGTCGAAGCGCTGATGTCACGGCTGGACGGGAGCAAGTTCGCCGTCGAGACGGTGTCGGTGCGCCTCGACGGCCGGCTCGCCTACCAGGTCGTCATGCGGGACATCACGGCGAAGAAGGCGGCCGCGGACGCCCTGCGCTACCAGGCCGCGCTGGTGTCGCACGTCAGCGACGCGCTGATCGCGACCACCGGCGAAGGCGTCGTGACCAGCTGGAACCCGGCCGCCGAAGCGGTTTACGGCTGGACCGCGGCCGAAGCCGTCGGACGGCGGGCGAGCGAGCTGGTCGGCGCGCCGCTGGACCTGTGCGGCGGCGGGGTCACCGAAGCGGTGCACCGGCGGCGGGACGGCGCTCCCCTGGCGGTCCGCGTTTCGGCAGCTGAGATGAACGACGGGTACGTGCTCGTCTGCGCCGATGAGACCGCGCGGCGGCGAGCCGAGCAGAACTACCGCACGGTCGTCACCTCTCTCGACGAAGGCGTGCTGGTGACGGGCCCGGGCGGGCTGATCGAAGCGGCGAACCCGGCGGCCTGCCGGATCATCGGCGTCACCGAAGCCGAGCTGATCGGCGTCCCGTGCCACACGCTCGTGCTGTTCACCGAGTCCGGGCAGTGGATCCCGCCCGACGAGACGCCGTCGGTGCGGACGCGGCGGACCGGCGTCACGCACAACGGCCTGGTCGTGCGCCTGCGCCGGCCCGACGGCCGCGACGTCTGGGTGTCGCTGACCTCACGGCTGCTCAACCCCGACGACCCGGCGGCGCTGGCCGTGGTCACGTCGTTCACCGACATCACCGAGACCCGCGCGATCAGCGCACAGCTCGCGCACGACGCGACCCACGACCCGCTCACCCGGCTCGCCAACCGGACCCTGGTGCTCGACCGGCTCGCCGGCACCGGGCGCGGCGCGCTCACCGTGCTGTTCCTCGACCTGGACAAGTTCAAGGTCATCAACGACTCGCTCGGGCACTCGGTCGGCGACCAGGTGCTGCGGATCGTCGGCGAGCGCCTGCGCCGCAGCTCCGGCCGCGACGACCTGGTCGGGCGGCTCGGCGGCGACGAGTTCGTCGTCGTCACCGGCGAGGTCACCGAACCCGGCGAGGTCCGGGCGCTGGCCGAGCACCTGCGGGCCGCGCTGGCCGAGCCGATCGGCGTGCTCGGCAGGCAATTGCACCTCGACGCCAGCATCGGCGTGGTGCTGGTGGGCGGCGCCGACCACCGCAGCGCCGAGGACCTGCTGCGCGACGCGGACGTCGCGATGTACCAGGCCAAGACGCTCGGCCGGGGCCGCCACCACTTCTTCGACGTCGGCCTGCGCGAGCGCATGCAGCGGCGGCTGCGGATGGAGCAGGACCTGCGCGACGCGGTGCACGACGGCCAGCTCTGGCCCGCCTACCAGCCGGTCGTCGACCTGCGGACCGGCGAGATGGTCGCGGTCGAGGCGCTGCTGCGCTGGACGCACCCCCGGCACGGCGCGATCTCGCCGGTGGAGTTCATCCCGCTCGCCGAAGAGAGCGACCTGATCAACGTGATCGGCAAGGAGATGCTCCGCGCGACGACGCGCGAGCTGGCCACGCGACGCCGCGATCAGGGCTTGGACCTGACGCTGAAGGTCAACCTCTCCACCCGCCAGCTCGACGACCCGCACCTGGTGCCCGCGGTGCAGGACGCGCTGGCCAACACCGGGCTGCCACCCGGGGCGCTCTGCCTGGAGGTCACCGAGAGCGCGTTGATGCGCGACCAGGAAGCGGCCGGCCAGGTACTGGCTTCCCTGCGTTCACTGGGCGTGCTGCTGGCGATCGACGACTTCGGCACCGGGTATTCGTCGCTCGCGCAGCTGCGCCGGCTGACGCTGGACACGCTCAAGATCGACCGCTCGTTCATCACCGGCATCGCCGAATCACGCGACGCGGCGGCGATCGTCACGAGCATCATCGCGATGGCCCACGCCGTCGACCTGACGGTGATCGCCGAGGGCGTCGAGTCCGCGGAGCAGCTCGATCTGCTGCGCTCGCTGGGATGCGACCAGGCCCAGGGCTACCACCTGGGCCGGCCGGTCCCGGCGGCCGAGTTGTTCGGTCAGTAGACCTTTTTCAGTGCGGTGAGCTCGTCCTCGGTCAGCTCGATGCCGAAGTCCTTGAGGGTGGCGTCGAGCTCCTCCGGCGCGACGGTGCTGGTTTCGCTGCTGCCGTCGGGCTTTTCGACGGTCAGTTCGCGGCCCAGGAGCTTGCGGCTGACGCCCGGTTCGAGCGTCATGATCACCAGCCGCCCGGTGAACGGCGACTTCGGGTGTGTCGAGGTGTAGTGGTGGTAGACCTCGTAGTCGATCCGGTGCATGCCGTCGAGCCGGAAGTCGAGCAGGTCCTCGTCGCCCTTCTCGAGCGTCCACCAGCCGTTCTTCTCGGTCAGCCGGTGCGGCCAGCCGGCCTGGTCGGTTTCCTGGCCGTCGACGAGCGGCATCGGGGCCAGGATCCCGGCACCGAACCCGACGTCGGCGTGGAAGCGTTTTCCGTCGACCTCGGCTACGAGGGTCATGTGGGTGTAGGGCCCGGGCCGCCGCGGCTGGACGCGCGCGGCGAGCCGGTGGACGGAGTAGCCGAGCTGCTCGAGGACGGCGGCGAAGAGGCCACTCTGTTCGTAGCAGTAGCCGCCCCGCCGCCGTCCGACGAGTTTCGCGCTCACGACGTCGAGCGAAATCCCTTGGTGCTGCCCGAGAACGACGTCGATGTTCTCGAACGGGATGGCTTGGACGTGGGCGCGCACGAGGTCCTTGAGCGCGTCCTCCGACGGCGGCCGGCGTTCTTGCCCGATCCGCGTCAGGTAGGCGTCCAGGTCGACGGCGTCGATGCCCCACTCGGTGCTCATGGGTCCAGCGTGCACCCTCGACCTTGATCGAGGTCAACCCTCGTGGATGATCTTCCGCGCCTCGACGGCGGTGTACTGCGCGTCGGGGATCATCGCGGCGAGCTCGACGGCGCGTGCTTCGGTTTCGACGTCGACGACGTAGTAGCCGCAGAGGAAGGCCTCCGACTCGACGAAGGCGCTCTCCTGGACCTGGGTCACGCCGTCCTGGACGCGCACGGTCTTGGTTTCGGCGGGCTCGGCGAGGGCTTTGGTCTCGACCATCTCGCCGGTTTCGGTGACGTGCTTGATGAAGGCGCCGTGACCTTCGTAGACGCCGTTCTTCTGGTCGTCGGTGAGGGTGGCCCAGAGGGTCGGGTTCATGTGGAGGGTAAGGAGGTATCGCACGTCGGCTCCCCGGTGTGGGCGGCGGCCCCGGGTGGGCTGCCTTTCGCCGGGTGGTCGGTGCCGGGTGCGAGGACCGGACACGGGCTTTCGCGGTTCACTCGTTCGGCCTAGCGCCGGCTGACGAGGAGGTACCGTTCGTCGTCGATTTCCTTGCCCCACAAGGCGGGGTCGTCGAGCCGGCGGACTTCGGTCTCTTCACGGTGCGCTCCCACGAGCGTCTCGCATTCGCGTTGCGTGAGCCCGGCGCCGGTGAACCAGCGACCTTCGACGAGGACGAGCCGTCCGTGGGGCTCGAGCAGCCGCACCCAGTTCGCCAGGGCGGCGTGCGGATCGGGCATGGCCCAGAGAACGTGCCGCACGAGGACGACGTCGTAGGTCTCGGTGGTGGGCGGATCGGCGGCGTCGCCTTGCCGGAAGTCGATGTCCAGGCCTGCGGCTTTCCGCCTGGCGACGTCGAGCATGCGGCTCGAGAGGTCGATCCCGCGGACGTCATGCCCGGCTTCGGCCAGGAGGACGGCGAGGCTGCCGGTGCCACACCCGAGGTCGACGACTTTCGTTTTCGCGGCGGGCATGAGCGGCAGGAGGAGCTCCGCCCAGGCCGCGCGGACCGCGGGGTCCTTGAGGCCGTGGTCGGGCTCGTCGTCGAAGGTCGCGGCTTCCGCGTCCCAGGGGTTCGGCGTCACACCGGGAATCTTGCCCGGCCCCACCGACGAAAAGCCGCTCCGAGCGGTCGGGGCAGTCTCGTCACCGGCCGGCTTCGCCGGTCATGGCAGGTCCGACCCGATGGCCCCACCGCAGTCCACACACGAAAAAACCGCCCCGAACACTCGGGGCGGTTTTCGTAGCGGTGGCCAGGGCCGGGGTCGAACCGGCGACCTTCCGCTTTTCAGGTCTCGGGTCGTGCGTTCACGGCCGTTCGCGGACACAATTCGCGCAGGTCAGAGGTGCTACACGCACGGGCTCGACCTCCGACGACCCCCTACGACTGGAACCCTCACTGGGCACGCAACAGGCGCATGCAATGCAACGCAGCCGCGTCATCCGACTGAGCAGGGCTGAGACGGCCGACACCAGGGCAATGGACCTGACGGCAGCAGCCTCAGGAGGGGGTTCCGAGCACACGAGCGCCTCCGCTGACTGCCCAGTAAGCTCCATGCCACATCATTGGAGCTGAGGGGGACGATGGCGGCCGGCGAGCTTACACGACAGGTGGCACAGCGGAGTACGACCAGCCCTCGGAATGTCCTGGGATTCTACGCCTCAGTTCTAGGGATTATCCTGACCGGCACAGTGGGCATCGTTACAACATTGGCGACGACGGACACATATGTCGCCTGTATCCCATGGGTTCTGGGGTTCTCAGGATTTCTGATCGTCTTGACGATAATTAGCGTTCTGTATATAAACATAAAACATCCAGCAAATCTGATGCTCGGACAAGTAAGCGGTAGTGAATATGCCGAAATAAGCCGAGTAATGGTGCTAGGGAATGACATGGCAGGGGAGCGAAAAGTGGTAATTGCAGAGAGCGGCGTGGTGGCCGACTCCCCTCCTCCTGGCCACCTCGGACGCGCACTTCCTGAGGATTTTCCGACCGTCACCCCAGACGAAGGCGCAGATAACAGCGATGCCTGAGATGGACACCCTGGAAGACGCAGATGTTTTTGTACTTATATCTGACGGCTTAAACGATACCCAGGAAGATCTAGTTTTGGAAATGGTCAAATCGCACGCCGACTCATGGTGGCACGAGATGCCAGGGGTTTGGCTCTTCACAGGCGGAGGGGACACCTTTAAATGGAGCGAGAGGATGAAACTCATTCTCTCGCTGAAGGGGAATACTTACCTCGTATTCAAATTGCCACGCCTTGGCCAGAGGCAGTGGTTTGGGCGACAGAGGTCGGAGGCATTAGACTGGCTTCGCAGCAACTATGCGAATGCCAATGGTACTGAAAAGGAAGAGTCTCCAGAGGAGAAGCCAGAGGACGATGAGCCTCCTTTTTAACCAGCAAACGAGGCTTGCAACCCCTCGCACCCGGGATGCCGGAGTACGCAGCGTCGGTGCGGCTATGACCGGAACCGCACTGGCATCGGTTCGATGGCCACACGCCGCGAGGCATGCGTTGGCCTATGCGATGCACGAGAGTCGGAGCCATGGCAACATTAGTTGAGGACGCCGCGCGCCTTGCGGAGCAGCTCGTTAGCCCGCTCGGGCGCCGCTGGTCGCATGTGCAAGCCGTGGCAGCACGCGCAGGCGAACTGACCAGCGCCGTGCAGCCGGACCAGACGGAGCATCTGGTAGCGGCAGCGTGGCTACATGACATTGGCTACGCCCCCGAGATCGGCCTGACGAAGTTCCACCCTCTCGACGGCGCGCGACACCTCCGAGACCTCGGCTGACCGGCAGATATCGTGAACCTCGTGGCACACCATTCCGGCGCTCGCTTCGAGGCAGCAGAGCGAGGGATGAGTGCACAACTGGGCGAATTCCCGTTCGCCGACAATCCAGTCCTAGACGCCTTGGTAACCGCAGATCTTTCGGCCTGATCGAGCGCCACGAGGAGCAGCAACAGCGCGCCCGAGAGCACGCGGGCAGCGAGTGGCACGAAGGGGGGTGGATGTTCACTCAGCCCAACGGCAGGCCGATCGACCCGAGGGCCGACTACGGCACATGGTGCGAGCTGCTCGCCGAAGTGAAGGTGCGGCCGGCCCGGCTGCATGACGCGCGCCACACCGCCGCCACGGTGCTGCTGCTGCTCGGTGTGGACCCTCGCGTCGTCATGCAGATGATGGGCTGGTCCACGGAGAGCATGAAGAAGCGCTACCAGCACGTGACGGAGGCGCTCCGCCACGACGTCGCCGGACAGCTCAACGACTACTTCTGGAAGGCCGCGTGAGGCACCCATTGGGCACCTATTTGGACACCTGAGAGACGAAACAGCCACCACCCCGATCGGGGTGGTGGCTGTTTACGCAGGTAGATGCGGTGGCCAGGGCCGGGGTCGAACCGGCGACCTTCCGCTTTTCAGGCGGACGCTCGTACCAACTGAGCTACCTGGCCGGGAACGCCGGCAAGGAGCCGAACGATCTTGCGACCCTGACGGGACTCGAACCCGCGACCTTCGCCGTGACAGGGCGACGCGCTAACCAACTGCGCCACAGGGCCTTGCATACTGCTTTCTTGCGTTTACTACGGTACTACGTACTCCCAACGGGATTCGAACCCGCGTTGCCGCCTTGAAAGGGCGGAGTCCTAGGCCGCTGGACGATGGGAGCCCGGCCGGTTTCGGGTGACCGACCGACCGCGCTCTCAGGTCCCCCCGGGAGCGATTACAAGCATAGGGCACGCCGCCACCGCTTTGCACGGGGGTTCCCTTAAGCCCCCGGCGACGCCGAGACCTGCGCAAACAGCCCAGCCAGGCGGCTTTCGAGCTCCGCCTGCTCCGTGGACGTCAGCGCCGACGTCAGAAGCTCGTCGATCCGATCGTCCGTCAAGGACTCCGCGCGCTGCCAGCGGTCGCGCAGATCCGGCTTCCGCGAAGCCGCCGCCACCAGCTCGTCGGCCGCCTCCGCCGGCCACGCCGTGCGCAGCAGCCGCTCGCGGCCGCCCTCCGGGTCGGCGATCACCGCCTCCGGCACCGACAGTCCCATCGCCCGCAGCGCCGCGAAGTGCAGGCCGCCGCGCAGCTCGCGGAAGACCATCAGCGCGAACCCGAGCCGTTCGACGTCCTCCAGGGGGCGCGACGCGTTCTTCCAGCCGGCGAACAGGGCCAGCCCGCTCGCGTCCGCGGCGTCGACGACGCGGAACAGCAGCTCCGCCAGACGGCCGGGCTCCGATACGGCCGAAAGGCTGACGCGCGACCAGCGAGCCGATGACTCCGCGTAGGCGCAAACGGCGGCGGGCGCGTCCAAGGCCGCTGTCGCCGGCGGCAGGACGAAGTCGAACAGCCAGTGCGGGAAGATCCCGAACAGCTCCGCGGCCACCTTCGGCGGGACGTCCCCGAGCACGGCCGAGCGCCCCCGCACGTACAGCGAACGCGGCGGCAACCCCACCTCCGCCTCGACCGCCGCCAGTTCCGGCGACGTCATGAACCTGCCACCCAGCACCTGGACCACCGCCCGAATCCGGTTCGCCAATCCCGCCGCACCTTCGATCGTCGTCATGACCGTCCCCTTTCGACTCGGCAAACGTAACACTGTTACTAAACCCGCGTCAAGCAACCCGGACAGCCTCGCGAATCACTCACCGAAAGCGGCGACAACCAGCACGAACATCACCGGACGGGCCCGGCGGCCACTCACACCGCCGACCGGACCCACCGGCCCACCCCCACTCAGCGCTGAACCGGCGCTTGCCCGTCGTCATCGAGGTTCAAGCCCAGCATCTCCAGCAGCTGCGCGCAGTCCTCGACCCCCAGCGCACCGTTCGCCACCGCCAGCCGAGCCCGCCGAACCTGATCATCCGACACCCGCTGCGCATCCGCGGCCCCACTCCGCTGCGCCGGCAACCCCCCGGCGAACGGAGCACTCCCCCCATCGGCACCTTCGTACCGAAGGAGGAACTGCCGCACTTCAACAGACCCGCTCATAGCCCCTCCATACGGCTCACAACAGCTTGGCCGCGAGGCTAACCAGCACCGGCCGCCACACACAGCCCCCCGGAGAGTGAACCTGAGGCCACGCTCCGCTCAACGCAGCGCAATCAGCACGGAGAGAGAAGGGGACCACCCGAACGACGGTCACCTGGCCCGGAAGTGACACGAGGCGCGGAAATTTCCCGCTCTCCACTCGCCCAGAAGGGGAACTCGTGCAACAATCGAAGTGCTGACACACCCCCGGTCAGCGCCTGTGGAGATCCCCTCCGACCCCCGCGTTCCTCCCCCTGGCGCGGGGGTCCTCCATTTTCTGGGGTGCTTCGGGCTTCGCCCTTCGCTCCCCAGTTCATTTCGGCGTATTACCCGGGGGGCCGAGCCCCCCGGACCCCCCACGGTGCCTCTGGTTCGGCTTCCAGCGTGGCTGGGTTTCGCTTCGGGCGCTGTGCGCCCTGGCGGCCGTCTCCGGGTTCGGACGCTGGCGCGCCCTCCCCCTCAGGTTTGCTCCTGGCTCGGCGTGCGGCCACTGGCCTCCCGCCTCCGACCTTTGCCGCTGGCCGCCAGGCGCTCGCGCGCCGCTTCTCCCCGTGCGGCCTCCGGTTCTCCCCTCCACGTCCCGTTCTGCGGTTGGCTGGCGGCCCTGGCGCTGTCTGGCTGCCCGCCGGTTCTGGCGCCTCGTCCCTTCATCCCCTTCCGCTAGGTGCCGGGCTCTCGCGCACTCTTTCTCGCCGTGCGGCCTCCGGCGCTCCTCCAGGTCCCGTTTCGTGGTCCGCCTGCGGCTCCGGCGCCACTCCAGGTCCCGTTTCGTGGTCCGCCGGCGGCTCCCGCGCCCCTCCACGTCCCGGTTCGGGGTCCGCCTGCGGCTCCGGCGCCCCTCCAGGTCCCGTTTCGTGGTCCGCTGGCGGCCTCCGGCTCTCCCCCCACGTCCCGGTTCGTGGTCCGCTGGCGGCTTCGGCGCTGCCTCTCCTGCCGGTAGCTGCCGCCCGCCCCTCCGCTCGCTCTGCCGCCAGATGACTGGCGCTGGCGTGCCTTTCTCTGTGCAGCCCTCCTGGCCGGCCCCTTCTTCCTCCTTTCTGCTGCCTACCGCCGCCCCCGTGCGCCCTAGCTCTCCTGCCGCCAGCCCGCTGCCCGCTGCCCTCTGCCCTGCTGCCCTCTGCCCTGCCGCCCTGCCGCCCTGCTGCCAACTTCGGCCCCTGGCCCCTCCGGCCGCCCTGCCGACACTCCCTTCTCCCCGCGCAGCCTTCCCTTCCCCTCCCCGCCCCCTCGCCGACCCTTCCTCCGCTGCCGCCCCGGCAGAGCCCCTCGCCTGCCGCGGCAACACCAACTCCTGCTCAGCTCGACTTCGATACAAGTCCCTAGCCACTTGCCCCGCGCACCGCTTCCAGCTGCCGCCTCCCCACCTCCGTCCGCCCTGCCGCCCCCCTGCTCCCGCGCGCCCCGCCCTCCCCCACTCCTGCGGCTACGTGCCGACCCCGGCAACCCGCCTTCCCGCCCCCAGCTGGCCCCCCTGCGCGTTGCCGCCGCCCCCTGACCCCTACCGACCCCCTGGCGTGCCCCCTCCCCTACCTCCTTGTGGCCGACTGCCGCCCTGGCGTTGTCCCCGTCCTGTGCCGTTGGCGCTACCCGCTCCCGCGCAAGGCCCCTCGCCTCTTGTGATCGACTCGTTGGGTTAGTGGGGGGTTGCGTTGTGTTCATGGTGGGTTGGGCTGAATGGGTGGCGGTTGGGCTGAATGGGGAAAGTCCTCAGCGTGTCGTAGCTCACAGTGGTTTGCGGGGTGAGACCTAACCGTTATCGTGGCTGGCGTGCCTCTTCCCTCCCTTGGCCGCTTGAGCAGCCGGACGAACCTCAAAGCCGCGTCCTCCGGACGCCATCGTGGTGCCGCTAAGCCTGCGGATGATGGTGTTGTCGAGGACAAGGAACTCACCTCCTACCTTGCCGCCCTGGCCCCCGATGCCGACAACGAAAGCACCGGGACCGGTAAGCGGTTCGGGGAAGCCCAGGTCATTCAGCTGCGGATGAGCCTCATCGCCAACCAGCAGCTGAAGGACATCGCCGCCGATCGGGACATCTCGCCCCAGGTGCTCGCTCAGGAATGGATCCTCGAGCGGCTCAACTGGGAAGGTCAGGCAGCCTCGCTGCAGGACCAGCGGCAGCAGGTCGGCGACCTCACCGATCTCACCGACGAGTTCCACTTCCCCGCCGACGCCTTCGACGCGCCGGCCGTCGGACGACGCTGAACTCGAACAAGCATGAGAAAGGGCCCCCGGCAGCAACCGGGGGCCCTTCGCTCAGGCCTTAAGACAACGCTAAAGGGCCTGTCTCAGATCGCGCGGACCTTCTGGGCCTGCGGGCCCTTCTGTCCCTGGCCGACCTCGAACTCCACTCGCTGGTTCTCCTCGAGGGTGCGGAAACCGCGGCCCTCGATCTCCGAGTAGTGAACGAACACGTCGCCTTCGCCGCCGTCCTGCGCGATGAAGCCGAAGCCCTTCTCCGCGTTGAACCACTTCACAGTGCCTTGCGCCACCGCTGTACTCCTCGTTACACAGATCCGCTTCGAATGCCACCGAAGCGGCACCCCGACCGTCCCGGGCGGTTCCAACGAGACGAGTCAAGAGCGGTTCGGCTCCATGGCTCGCGTCAGAAGTTCCGCGAGTGTGAAGCCACGAACACGCAAAACGACGGCCTGAGAGCAGACTACCGGGATCTGGCCAAAGTTGAACCCCGTGATCGAGGCGAAAAACGCCTGCCCGGGCCAAGGTCACCGGAACGTCGTAGGGCTCCCGCCACGTTCTGTCGGACCCACCGGTTAGTCTTGCGCAGCACAGCGACACCGTGATCACCGGATACGGCTCGGAGTCACTCGTGCCCCCTCTGTGAAGCAGCGTGGGCAAGCAGTTGTGACCTTCGTCACGCGACTCTTGCTCAACGTCGCAGGTCCGCGAGACGTCTCGATGAGGGGAAGCACCAAAGGGGCAAAGGGGAATGGGTTGACGGTGAGGACTTCCACGCGGCGCCGGGGCGCTGCTGTGGCATTGGGCTTGGTAGCCGTGCTCACGCTGGGGGCGTGCAGCAGTGAACCGACGGTGTCGGCGAGCGGGACATCGGGCGGGGGCCCGACTTCCGCACCCGCGCCGACCGCGCAGCCGGCGAAGCTGACGGTGACGCCGGCCGGCGGCGCGCAGGACGTGCCGCCCGGCGAACCCGTCGAGGTCAAGGTCGACAGCGGCACGATCGTCTCGGTCACGCTGACCAACCCGGACGGCAAGCAGGTCCAGGGCCAGACGTCGGCGGACAAGAAGAGCTGGAACACCACCGAACAGCTCGGCTACGGCAAGACCTACACCTGGTCCGGCCAGGCGCAGGGCGCAGACGGCAAGAACGTGCCGATCGGCGGCGCGTTCACCACGGTGAAGCCGAAGCGCCAGACGTCGGCCAGCCTGAACGTCGGCGACGGGCAGACGTACGGCATCGCGATGCCGATCGCGCTGTCCTTCCCGAGCCGCGTCACGGACAAGACTTCCGTCGAGAAGGCGCTTTCGGTCGAGACCACGCCGAAGACCGAAGGCTCGTGGGGCTGGACGGACGGCGACACCTCGGTGCACTGGCGGCCCAAGGAGTACTACAAGCCGGGCACCACGGTGAAGGTCAACGCCAAGATCTACGGCGTCAAGATCGGCGAAGGCACCTACGGCAAGCAGGACGTGTCGGCCAGCTTCACCATCGGCCGCTCGCAGATCGTCAAGGGCAACACCACGCAGCACACGATGCAGGTGATCCGCGACGGCCAGCAGATCGCCGACTACCCGGTGAGCTACGGCCTCGACTCCGACCCGGGCCGCGTCACCCACAGCGGCGTGCACGTCGTGATGGGCAAGCAGTCCACCTACGCGATGAGCAACCCGAAGTACCACTACGAGAACGTCGTGGTGCCGTGGGCGGTCCGGATCTCCAACAACGGCGAGTTCATCCACGGCCTGGCGGCCTCGGTCTGGGCGCAGGGCAAGAAGAACGTCTCGCACGGCTGCCTGAACCTGTCGCCGGCGCGGGCCAAGGAGTACTACGACGGCGTGCTCACGGGCGACCCGGTCGAGATCACCGGAAGCACGCAGACGCTGAGCGCCAAGGACGGCGACTACAGCGACTGGACGTACGACTGGGCGGGCTGGCAGAAGCTGTCGGCACTGGCCGGCTGAGTCTCTTCACGCACACCGGGCGGCCGGGAAGTCCCTCGCGGGCTTCCCGGCCGTTCGCGTTTCGCGGGCCACCGAACGCCGCCCCGAACGTCTTCAAGATCGGCCGGAACTCGATGCAACCCCGGCGGCCACCCATCGCATGACTAAGGGCAGAGGCGCGGCGATCGACGGCCGCGCCCGCGAGAAGAGGAGCTGTCTTGCGTATCCGTATCGCCCTTTCCCTCGGCGCTCTCGTGCTCGCCGGTGGTGCCCTGACCGGTGGCATCGCGCTGGCTTCGGAGGCGCAGCCGCCGGCACCGACCGCGACGACCCGGCCCACCGAGCCGCCGTCCGCGATGCCGACCACCAGCCGCAAGCCGACCAAGGCGCCGACCGCCGTGCCCGCGCCGCCGCGTGAGGCGACGAAGGCGCCGTCCGCGCGTCCGCAGCGCGTCCCCGTCGCCGTGCCCGCCGGGCCGACCGGTGACCTGCACCTGCCGGCCATCGAGGTGACCCGGTAGTTCGGTGATCTCCCGCTCCCGTCCGTCGACCGGGCCGGGCTCGCCGTGGGACGGCGAGTTCGCCCGGTACTTCGGCGAGCGCGCGCACAGCCTGCGGTCCACCGCCTTCCTGCTCTGCGGCGACTGGCACCAAGCCGAGGACCTCACGCAGGCCGCGCTGCTCAAGCTCTACCTCGCCTGGCCGAGGCTGTCGCGCCACGACGCCTTGGACGCCTACGCCCGCAAGGTCGTGCTGCGCACGTTCCTCGCCGAGCACCGGCGCAGCAGGTGGAAACGGGAGCGGCTCACCGACGCCCCGCCGGAGCTCCCGGCGGAAACCACCGGGAGCGACCAGGACATGCTGGTCCGGCAGGCGCTGGCCGTACTGGCCCCCAAGCAGCGCGCCGTGCTGGTGCTGCGGTACTTCGAGGACCTGAGCGTCGAGGAGACGGCGCAGGCCCTCGGCTGCAGCGCCGGCACGGTGAAGAGCCAGGCCTCCCGGGGCCTGGCGACGCTGCGCAACCGGCTCGGCCCGCACTACGCGCTGACCTTCAGCGCGACCACGGAGGGGAGGTGACGAACATGGACCCCGAAGACGACGTCCGCGCGTTCCTGACCGGCGCGGCCGGTGGCACTCAGCCGCCGATGCGCCTCGAAGCCACCGACGTGATCGAGCGCGGCGGCCGGGTCCGGCGCCGACGCAAGCGCTGGGCGATGGCCGGCACCTCGACGGCGACGGCGGTGATCCTCGCGGTGGCCGGTTTCCTGGCCGGTCACCGCGCCGGGCCGCCCGACCCCGTGCAGCCCGCCGATCCGCCGGGGCTGTCCACGGTCGGCACCACCGCTCCCAGCCCCCTGTCGCCCACCGAGGTCCCGGCGACCTCGGTCCCGCCGCCGCCCGAGGCCCAGCCGGGCCGGTCGCCGTCGCGCGCGACGAAGACGACGATGCCGACCCCGTCCACCCGGAAGGTGGAGCGGCCGACGTCGCCGCCCTCGGCGAACCCGACGGAGACGAGCGCGAAAGCACCGGTAGCGACCACGTCGCGCTAATCGTTTCCGCAGGTCAGGGACGTGGCGTAGATCACCGTCGCAAGGTGGGTTTCCGACGAAATACCGAGCCGGGTCGTGGCGATATGCCCTGTGGTGTTCCGATCGGACGCCGGACAACTGCTCAGCCGGACGCTCAGCCGCCGGCCCGAGAACCCGAGGAGGAAGCACATGGTGTTCGCCGCACTCATCGTCGAAACCGGAATCGCTGTCATTGTCGCGGGCGCGCTCGCCGCTTGGTCCCGCAAGCGCTTCGCTCCTCGGAGCGACGCCAGCTGACCTGCGACGCACGTGTGCCCCGCCCGGTGATCCGGACGGGGCACACGTGTTTTCGGCGGCCGCTCAGCGCTGAGCGGCCGCGGAGGTCAGCTTGCCGCCGCTGCCCTCGGCCTCGATCTGGTCCATCGGCACCTGCGACGTCTCCGGGATCTTGATGATCGGGATGATCGCGATCAGCGCCGCGGCCATCAGGTAGTACGCCGGCCAGTCCGGGTTTCCGGTGCTCTGGATCAACGCCGTCACGATGACACCGCAGGTGCCGCCGAACAGCGACGTCGAGACGTTGTAGCCGATCGCGAACGAGCCGTACCGGACGCGGGTCGGGAACATCGCCGGGAACGTCGAGCCGATCACCGCGAGCATCAGCACCAGCAGGATCGCCACGATCAGGAACCCGACGAAGAGCCAGAAGATGCTGCCGGACTGCATCAGCTTGAGAGACGGCCAGCTCAGCACCAGGAACCCGATGGCCGCGGTGAGCAGCAGCGGTTTCCGGCCGATCTTGTCGGACAGCGCGCCGAGCGGGATGATGATCGCCATCTGGATGACCTCGACCGCGATGATGATCAACGTCGAAGTGTTGTCGTTGATCTTCAGCGTTTCCGTGAAGTACGTCGGCATCGTGGTCAGCAGCAGGTAGTCCGCGACGTTCAGCAGCAGCACGATGCCGACCAGGTTGAGGATCATCCGCCAGTTGCGGGTGAAGATCTCCTTGAGCGGCGCCTTCTTCGGTGCCTCGCCCGCGGCCTCCATCCGGCGGAACTCGGGGGTGTCCTCGAGCTTGTTCCGCAGGTAGAGCCCGATCAGGCCGAGCGGCAGCGCGACGAAGAACGGGATCCGCCAGCCCCACGCGTCGACCTGGTCGGCCGACAGGGAGAGCGTCACGGAGAGCACCACGAGGTTGCCGAGCACGTAGCCGCCCAGCGTGCCCAGCTCCAGGAAGCTGCCGAAGAAGCCACGGCGTTTCGTCGGCGAGTACTCGGCGATGAACGTCGCCGCTCCGCCGTACTCACCACCGGTGGAGAAGCCCTGGATGATCCGGAGCAGCAGGATCGCGATCGGCGCCGCGATGCCCATGCTGTAGCCGCCGGAGTACGTCGGCAGGACGCCGACCAGGAACGTGCACCCGGACATCAGCAGGATGGTGACGGCGAGGACCCGCTTGCGGCCGATCTTGTCGCCGAGCGGACCGAAGAACGCCCCGCCGAACGGCCGCACGATGAACCCGACCGCGAGCAGCGCCAGCGACTTGAGCACCGCGTTGCCTTCACCGGGGAAGAACTGCGTGCCGATGCTGACGGCGATCGCGCCCGAGGTGAAGACACCGTAGTCGTACCACTCGGTGGCGTTGCCCATCGCGGACGCCCACACGGCGCGCTTGACGGTTCTCTCGTCCACTGACGGTTTGCCCGTCGTTGCTGCTTCTTCGCTCATGCCGGCGACGACCTCCTCCGTGCAGTGCCCTTAGGGCCGTTCAAGCTCATCTCTTCAGTCTTGCCGGATCGACGCAGGTCGGCAGGCTGAGCCGAGAAATCTCTACGGTGAGGAACTTTCCGGCTACCGAGAGGTATACGTTGCCTGATTACGGCCCGGGTCGGGCGCGCCGGGCGGCTACCGGCGAGTTAACGTCAGCGCATGAGTCGTGTTTCTCAACCCTGGCCGCCGGTGGCCGTGGAGCCCGCGGTCCCGCACCCGAAGGCGCCGGCGCCGGGTACCGAGGTCGGCGTCCACTTCAGCGAGTGCTTCGGCTGCGGCGACGAGGCCGACGCCGGGCTGCACCTGCGCTCGACGGTCGGCGAAGGCCAGGTCATCCACTCGCGGTTCACCGTGACGGCGGCCCACCAGGGCGCCCCCGGGCTGGCCCACGGCGGCCTGCTGGCCTGCGCGTTCGACGAGGCCCTCGGGTCGACGGTCGGCAACCTGATGCGCCGGCCGGCGGTGACCGGCAAGCTCGAGACGGACTTCCGCCGCCCGGTCCCGGTCGGCTCGACGCTGTTCATCGAGGCCCGGCTGGACGGCATCGCGGGCCGCAAGATCTACGTCAGCGCCGACGGCCGCCTCGACGCGGAGGACGGCCCGATCGCGGTGAGCGCGCGGGCGCTGTTCATCGTCGTGGGCTTCGAGCACTTCAGCACGCACGGCGACTCCCAGGCGCTGGAGAAGCTGGCGGCGCAGCACGAGAAGAACCAGCAGCGTCAGCGCGAAGACCGCGACTGGGAGATCAACCCCTGACCGCACTTTCACGTGAAAGGTCCGACCTGCGGGCCGCACTTTCACGTGAAAGTGCGGTCACGTCAGGGTGCGGGGGCGGATGGCGTTCGCCCGGTCCACGAGCTTCACGCGCTCGTCGACCGTGCCCGCCAGCCGCGCCAGCGCGCGGTAGCACCGCTCGAGCCCCAGCCGCAGCTCACGCTCGTCCAGCGAACACCCCAGCACCCGCACGCCCGGGCTGGGTTTGCCCTGCTTGATCCAGTCGTGCGCGGCTTCGAGCACCCCGGCGGACAGCCGCGTCTGACGTTCGAGGTCCAGCCGCAGCCGCTCCAGCCGGGACGACGCGTCCACCAGGTCGTGCTCGGTCACCGGCGTCTCGCGGCCGTTCGCCTTGGTCGCCGTGGTCTTGATCCTGATAGCCGCGACCTGCGCGTCGACGTAGTGCGTCGACGACGGCGGGACCGTCTCCAGCACCTCCACCGCGCTGTTGCGCGCGCCCTGCGCGAGGTACACCCGTGCGAGGCCGAACGCCGCGCTGACGTACGTGCGGTCGGTCCGCCAGACCAGCTCGTAGAACCGCGCGGCGGCGAAGTAGTCGCCGACGCCCTCGGCGCTGATCCCCAGCGCGAGCTTCGGCGCGACCTCGCCCGGCAGGTCGTCGTACACGGATTCGAACGCGACCTGCGCGACCCGTGACCGGCCGCCCGCCAGCTCGATCAGGCCGCGGTACCAGTCGATCCGCCAGTCGTGCGGGAAGCCGTTCTTGATCGCCAGGTACTGCCCGGCCTGCAACTGCCGTTGCGCCTCGGCCAGCTCGCCCAGCTCGATCCGGGCGCGCACGATCCGCAGCCGCACCTCGATCGACTCGCGCGGCGCGCCGGCCAGCGCCTCGATGGCGCCACGCGGCTCGAGCGCGGTGGTCGTGGCGAGCACGCCCGCCGCCGGGTCGTCCGTGTCGACCTGCGGGATCGGCAGGCCGGCGACGACCTCGTCCGCGCCGGGCAGCGGCACGCTCCGGCCGGCCTCCGGCACCACCAGCTGCACGCCGAACGTGCGGCTCTCCGGACCGAACACCGTCGACGCGCCGGGCCGCGGCTTGCCGGTGCCGAGCGCCATGATCTCGCGCAGCACGCCGGTCAGCTGGTCGCCCATCTCCTCGGCGGAGAGGAACCGCCGGTCCGGGTCGGCGTGCGTCGCGCGCCGCAGGAACCGGTAGTACGAACCGAAGAGCGCGAACAGCGGCACCGCGTCCGGGCCGGGCAGCGTCGTCTTGAACTTGCTGGTGTAGCCGGTGAACTCGAAGCTCAGCACCGCGAGCGTGCGCCCGACGGTGAACAGGTCCGACGCCACCGACGCGCCCTGCTTCGCCAGCTCCGGCGCGCTGTAGCCGGTGGTGAAGAACAGCGGGCTCTCGTAGTCGTCCATCCGCCGGACCGCGCCCAGGTCGATCAGCTTCAGCTGCTCGTTGGTCTGGATCACGTTGTCCGGCTTGAGGTCGCAGTAGAGCAGGTTCTGGCTGTGCAGGTACCCGAGCGCGGGCAGGATTTCCAGCCCGTACGCGATGACCTGGCCGATCGGCAGCGGTTCCGGGCGGCGGCTCTCGCGGTGGTGCGCGAGCGCGAGCTGCCGCAGCGACTGGCCGCCGACGTACTCCATGACGATGTAGCCGACGGTCGTCCCGCTGTGGGCGTCCGGGTGCTGCACGAAGTTGTGGATCTTGACGATGTTCGGGTGCTCGACCTCGGCGAGGAACCGCTGCTCGTTGGCCGCGGCCGCCATCGCCGTCTGGTCACCGGTGTCGATCAGTCCTTTGAGGACGACCCAGCGGTCGCTGACGTTGTGGTCCTGCGCCAGGTAGATCCAGCCCAGGCCGCCGTAGGCGAGCGCGCCGAGGACCTCGTACTGGCCGCCGACGAGCTCGTTCGGCTGCAGCTTCGGCACGAACGAGAACGGCGTCCCGCAGTTCTCGCACTTTCCTTCCGCCGCAGCGGGTTTCCCGTCCTTGCCCCGGCCGACCTTCGCGCTGCACTTGCTGCAGAAGCGCTTTTCCTCCGACACCATCGGGTTCGTCAGCACCGCGGACGCGGGGTCGCGCGAGGGCACCGCCGGCACTTCGACGAGCCCGGCGCCGAGCCGGCCGCGGCGGGAGCGGGACGTCCGTGACGACGTCCGCCGGCCGGTACCTGGGAACGCGCCGGAGCCGGAGCCCGAGCCGCTGCCGGTTCCCGAGCCGGTCCCGGTGCCGGTGTGCCGGCCTTCGCTGGTGCGTTCGGGCAGGACGCTTTCCGTACCCGGGTCGGGCAGCGGCGTGCCCGGGCCCGCGTCCGGCCGCGGCGCCGGCGGCATGATGCTCTGCGTCTCCGGCGCCGGGGCGGCGAGCACGCTCGTCGGCTGCGGCGCGTTCGGGTCCGGGCGGATCGCCTGCGTCGGCTGGACCGGCGGCGTGACGGGGTTCATGCTGCCCGGCGGGCGGGTCGGATCGTCCGCGCCCGGGAGCGTCCCGCGCACAGCCGTCGGCTGGCCGCGCGGCGGCGTCGGCGGGCGCCGGACGGGCGCGTGGAAGACGGTCTCTTCGCCCCGGGGCGGCTCACCGTCGTCGAGGCGGCCCGAGATCGACGGCTCCGGCGTCTCCCACCGCACCGGTGGCGGCGGCTGCCAGCTCGGCGGCGCCACCTGCTGCTCGTCATCCGGTGCGGCGTGCCGAGGACGGCGCGGCTCCTCCGACACTGCTACCTCCCAGATCCCCGGCGACGTACGGAGATCGATCCTAGTCGCGACCGGTTCACTTGTACTGCGGCGACGGCGGCGACGCCGGGCCGAGCGAGGGCTCCACCCAGCGGCGGTAGCTGTTCTGCCACGCGTCGCTGTTGCGGATCTTGTCCAGCACGGCGTTGACGTACCTGACCATGTCCTCGTTGTCCTTCGGCACGCCGATGCCGTAGTTCTCCTCGGTGAACTGGTCGCCGACCACCTTCAGCGTCGGATCCTGCGCGGCCATCCCGGCGAGGATCGTGTCGTCGGTCGAGACGGCGTCGACCTGGCCCTGCTGGAGCATCACCAGGCAGTCCGACCAGTTGTCCACCGAGATCGGCACCGGCTTCGACGGGTCCGTCGCGATCTTCGCCGCGGACGTCGACTTCTTCGCCGCGCACACCCGCTTGCCGGTGAGGTCGGCCAGCTTGGTCACCTTCGACTCCTTGGTGACCAGGATCCGCTGCCCCGCCTTGTAGTAGACGGACGAGAACTGGACGTTCTTCTTGCGCGAGCAGGTGATGCTGTAGGTCCGGACCACGATGTCGACCTGGTGCTCTTCCAGGACGTCCTCACGCTGCCCCGACGTGATCGCGCGGAACTGCACGCGCCCCTCCGGCGAGCCGAAGATCGACCGCGCGATCTCGTTGACCATGTCGATGTCGAAGCCCTCGAGGTTGCCCGTCGTGGGGTTGCGGAAGCCGAACAGGTAGGTCGTCTGGTCGACGCCGGCGATCAGCTTGCCGCGTTCCTTGATCTTCGCCATGGTCGAGCCGTCGGGGACGCCGGTCCCGTTCGGCGCGAGGCTGACCAGGGGGTCGCAGCTGGTGTCGGTGGCGCCGCCGGCCGACGAGTCGGGGCCGCCGACGTGCGCGGGCTGCGGCCAGGCCGCGTTGCTCACCGGGGCCGGGTCGACCGGCTTCCCGGGGCTCCCGCAGGCCGCCAGCATCAGCGCGGCGACCGCCAGCGCACCCGCCCGGACCGTGTTCCCCCGCCTGCTCACCGGTACTCCCTCAGTCGCTCCCGGATCCCCATGGTGACACCCGCCGCGGCGACCACGGCGAGCACGGCCAGGCCGGGCGCGAGCAGCGTCAGCGCGGCCTCGCCACCGTGGGTGTCGTCGAGGAACTCCTGCCTGCCGACGTCGATCGCCGCCTGGAGGCTGTCGTCGAGCCGCCGGAAGGCCGGGGCCGAGCCGTCGGTCTTGTCCTCGAGGACCGCGGCGTCGACGGCTTCCTGGTACAGCCCGGCGTTGTCCTGGTCGCGCACCTGCTTGTGCGCCTTCATCCAGTCTTCCGCGGCCTTCGTCGCGTCGGCGACCTTCGCGGCGCCGTCGCCGTCCTGGATCAGGCCACGGGCTTCGGCGAGCAGGCCGCCCTGACCGTCCGGGCCGACCAGCTGGGCCGCGTTGGTACCGAAGTCCTTCTCGTACGCCGCGCCGTCACCGCGGGCGACCAGCGTCAGCGTTTCGTCGGCGCGGGCCTGCAGCGCGGCGATCCGCGCGCGGACGAGGACGTCGACGCGGTGCGAACCGTCGTCCTGGCCGTTGCCGACCAGGCTGCCCTGTACGACCAGCGCGACCGCGCCCCACAGCAGCGACACGACGACGGCGGCCGTCGCGACGACGAGCCCGACGTTGAGCAGCCGGTTCGTGCGCCGGGTCAGGTAGACCTGGGCCACGATCAGCGCGGCGAGCAACGCGAGCACGAGGATCGTGGCGAGCCACGGGAAGCCGGTGGCGCTGTCCTGCTCTTCGACCAGCCGCTCGGTGTCGACGCGGTAGAGGTCCTGCGCGGCGGGCAGGATCTTCGCGCGCATCAGCTCGGACGCCTCGCGCAGGTAGGAGGCGCCGACCGGGTAGCCGAGGCGGTTGTTCGCGCGGGCCGTCTCGACGAGCCCGGTGTAGACCGGCAGCGACTGGTTGAGGACGTCGACCGGACCGGCCGCGCCGGCGACGTCGGAGGAGTCGGAAGCGGCCTTCGCGAGCGCGGCGCCGGCTTCGGCGATGTCACGCTCGTAGCGCGAGCGAAGCTCGGGCGGCTCGGTGCCGATCGACAGGAACGCGCTCGCCGCGGTCGCGTCGGCGTCCGAGAGCGACTTGTAGACCTGCTGCGCCGCGGCGGCGAGCGGCTCGCGGTGGTCGATGACGCCGCTGATCGTGTCGTCACGGTCCTGCACCGAAAGCGTCGCGACCAGCCCGGCGACGAGAGCCAGCAGCACCAGCCCGACGGCGATCACGGTGAGCCGGCCCGGCGTGCTCGCGGCGGACCGGATGATCGCGCGCACCGCTTGGCCCGGCAGGTCCAGCAGGCCGAGGAGGCCACTGCGGCCCCCGGCGCGGTCGCGGCCGTCCGGTGGTGGCGGCGGTGGGGGTCCCGGCGCGGGCGCCGTGGGACCCGGGGCCGTCGCAGTGCTGGTCATCCCCGATTCCTCCCCGAAAGCCGTACCCGGAGAAGGTAGCCGAGTCGCGCGGCACGCGGGCACGGGCACCGCCCGCTGTCACCAGCACGTGATCTCGGAGCGGGCCGGTCAGTGCCGGATTTCGGCGAGTACGCGCCAGTAGCCGTCTTCTGGTCCCGATTCCAGCGTGCCACCGGTCAGCGCCAGGCGCTCGCGCATGCCGGCCAACCCGAAACCTTCACTCGTCCGAGTGAATTCACCGAGCTTGTTGCGGACGTCGAGCCGGACGGCGCCGGGCTCGTAGTCCAGCCGCATCCGGACGTCCTCGCCGGGCGCGTGCTTGCCCGCGTTCGTCAGGGCTTCCCGCGCGACGCCCACCAGCGCGACGACCGCCGCCGACGGCAGCGGCCGGGCCTCGCCGCCGGTGTCGAAGCCGACGTCGACGCCGTGGTTGCCGGCGTGCTCGGCGGCCACCGCGGCGAGTGCCCCGGCCAGCGGCGGGACGTCCCGGCGGAGCGCGGCGACGGCGTTGCGCGCTTCGGCCAGCCCGTCGGCGGCCAGGCGCCGCGACCGGCGGACCGACCGCAGTGCACCGTCCACATCGGACCGTTCGGTGAGCAGCGCCTCGGCTAGCTCGAGCTGGACCCCCAGTGCGCCAAGAGAATGCGCCAGGACGTCGTGGATCTCGCGGGCGATGCGCGTGCGTTCGTCGAGCGCGGCGGCGCGCGCGTGTTCGGCCTGCGCGAGCCGGGTCTGTTCGAGCAGAGCCCCGGACTGGATGGCTTGGACCTCGTACTGACGGCGGTTGAGCCCGACCAGCACGAGCATCAGCATCACGGCGGGGTCGGCGAGCGCCGCGCCGAACGAATGCCCGGCGATCAGGTGCGCCGTCACCGCGAGCGCGACGTCGAGCAGGCCGGTCCCGAGGATCACGCCGACGCTCACCGTGGTGAGCGCCGCGAGCCGGCCGAGCGGGATGACGGACAGCAGGATCGCCGACGAGTCCCCGGCCCGGCCCACGAGAGCCGCCGGCAGCACGCTCGCCACGGCGAGCAAGGCGGCCGCGGTCTTCGGCAGCCGGGACGCGAGCCCGACGAACCCGAGCCAGCAGGCGCTCGCGACGCCGTAGGCGGCCCAGATCCGCGCGTCCGGCTCGCGCGCGGTCACCAGCGTCGCCGCGACGAACAGGGTGCCGAGGACCTGCACCACGAGCCAGCTCGGCGCGATGGTGTCGGGCAGCAGCGGACGTTTCGGCACGTCCCCATCTTGCCCGGCGGGATCAGCCCCGGATGGCGGGGGCGAGCGAGTGCGGCAGCACCGCTTCGGGGCTCGGCGGGCGCCGGACCAGCACCTCGACGTCGTCGGCGAAGCGGTACGGCTTCGCGCCGAGGATGCCGCCGAAGTGGCGGCGCAGCCGGGACATCTCGGCGCGGACGGTGACCGTGCGGCCCGCGTCGCCGAACAGGTCCGACGACAGCTCCGACGCCGAGCGGCCGCCGCGGTGGCTGGCCAGCACGTACAGCATCTCGGCGTGGCGCGGGCTGAGCCGGTGCGTCCAGGTCCCGGCCGCCCCGGCCACGGTCAGCTCGGGTTCGCGCGGCGACCGGACGTCGAGGACGACGCGGGTCGGCGGGGCGGCGTCGTTCTCGGCAGGGCGGATCAGCCAGCCGCCGGGCACGGGCTCGACCGCGCAGTGGCCGTACGCCGGCAGCCAGACCCCGCCGGGCGCGAGGTTCGCGGGCAGCGCGATCCGGTCGACCGGCGCGAGCCCGGCGGCCGCGGCGACCCAGCCGTGTTCGTCGGCGACGACGGCCTGCCCGCCGACCTTCGCGAGCATCGGGACGGCGAACCCGCGCAGCCGTTCCAGTTCGGTGAGGTGGGTGGTGCGCAGCTGGGACTCCGCGAGCCGCGTCACGGCGTCGACCAGCGCCAACGTCGTCGCGTGGACGGTCGAGGCCGGGCCGGAGAGGTCGACGACGCCGAGCAGCCTGCCGTCGCGCGGGTCGTGCAGCGGCGCGGCGGCGCACGTCCAGGAGTGGTGCGCGCGGACGTAGTGCTCGGCGGCGTACATCTGGACCGGGCGGCGCGTGACCAGCGCGGTGCCGATCGCGTTGGTGCCGACGGATTCTTCCTGCCAGTCCACGCCTTCGACGAACCCGAGCCCGTCGGCGCGGCGGCCGACCGCGGCGCTGCCGTCACGCCAGAGGACGTGTCCCCCGGCGTCGACGATCACCATGATGTGCGCGGCCTGTTCGGCCAGGCTGATCAAGCCGCCGCGCAACGTCGGCAGCGCCTCGGCCATCCCGCTCGTGCGGCGGCGTGCTTCCAGCTGTTCGACGCTCAGGACGGGCGGGGCGGACCGGCTGTCGGGGTCGATGCCGAGCCGGCGCATCCGCTGCCAGGACGCGTCGATGACCGGCCGCGGACGGCTGGGCAGCGCCTTGCCGGTCAGAGCCGCTTCGTGCACCTGCGCGAGGACACGAGCGTGCCGCCGGGGGTCCACCCCGGCAGGCAACGCTGCCTCGAGGTCTCGCTGCCCCAACCGCCGCTCCTTGCGCTCCGCCTCCTCAGTCTGCCTTTTCGGTCCGCTGATCGGAAGGTGGCGACAATCTCGCCGAAGGGCTCTTCGCCGGCGAGGGAGGTGTCGGCGAAGAGCCCTTCAGCGGCCTCCGGTGGGGCCAAGAGCCACCGGAGGGCGGGCGGGTCAGCCCGTGATCGCGGCGATTACGGCTCCCGGAGCTTCGAGGTGGACCATGTGCCCGGCGTTTTCGACGTACACGTCCGCGTTTCCCGGCGGCAGGACGGCGTCCTGTCGGCCCCAGATCGTCGTGGTCGGTATGTCTACTTCGGACAGCAGTGGAGCTGCGTCGATGGCCTGCGCGTTGCCGTCGAGGAGGGTGTCCAGCAGGGTCCCGAGGACCTGGTCGACACCGTCTCGTCGCTTGTACCTGAGCAGGTCGTCGGCCAGCTGGCGGGTGACGAGGTCCGGGTCGGCGAACAGGGCACCCAGGTGCGGTTTCAGCTCGCGCCGGGTCGTCGCCGTCGCGAATCCGCGCAGGTAGCCGGCGTTGACGGCGGTGCCGAACCCGGCCGGGGCGACGAGCGTGAGCTTTTCGATCCGGCCCGGCGCTTTCGCGGCCGCCGCCGTGACGACCGCGCCGCCCAGCGAGTGCCCGACCAGGTGGGCTTTTACGATGCCTCGCGCGTCGAGGAAGCCGAGGACCGCGTCGGCGAGGGTGTCGAGGGAGCCGTCGCCGACGTCCTTGGTCGAATCGCCGTGTCTGGGCAGGTCGAGGGCGTGCACGATCCTGGTCCGGGAGAGCGGTTCCTGCACGAACAGCCAGGAGTTCTTGTCGCCGCCGTAGCCGTGGACCAGCACGACGACGTCACCCTCGGTGCCCATGGTCGCGTAGGCGAGCGTCCTTTTGTTCACCTCGACCGTGCCGGTGACCGGTCCTTCCGGCGCCTCGACCGCACCCGCGTCGATCTCCTCGCGAGCCTTCGTGGCGGCTTCGTCGAGCTCTTCGTCGGCCGTGGTCGCCTCGGCGAGCAGGGCGATGGTGCCGCCGACCGGCACCTCCTCGCCGGCCGCGGCGATCACCCGCCGCAGCACGCCGTCGCCCGGGGATTCGAGCGTGCCGTTGATCTTGTCGGTGTCGATGTCGGCGAGGTCGTCACCGGTCCTGACCTCGTCGCCTTCGGCCACGAACCAGTCGGTGATCCGGCCGCGTTCCATCGAAAGGCCCCACTTGGGCATCGTGACCGGCTGGATCATCGCCGGTACTCCACGACCGCCTTCGCCGCGTTGAGGACCTTCTGCGCGTCCGGGATGTAGAGGTCCTCGAGCGCGTCGGAGAACGGGACGGGCGTGTGCGGCGGCGTCACCATCTCGATCGGGGCCCGTAGCGAGCCGAACGCCTCCTTCGCGACGAGCGCGGAGATGTCCGTGGCGAGGTTGCAGCGCGGCGAGGCCTCGTCGACGACGACCAGGCGTCCGGTGTTTTCGACGCTTTCGAGGATCGTGCCGGTGTCGAGCGGACTGGTGGTGCGCGGGTCGATGATCTCGGCTTCGATCTTGTTGGCGGCCAGTTCTTTCGCCGCTTCTTCGGCCACGGCGACCATGCGGCCGATCGCGACGATGGTGACGTCACCGCCGTCGCGCACGACGTTCGCCTCGCCGAACGGGATCGTGTAGCTGTCCTCCGGGACGTCGCCGCTGGTGTCGTAGAGGGCCTTGTGCTCGCAGAAGATCACCGGGTCGTCGTCGCGGATGGCCTGGATGAGCAGGCCTTTCGCCTCGTACGGGTTCGACGGCACGACGACCTTCAGGCCCGGGATGTGCGTGAAGATCGGGTAGAGGCACTGCGAATGCTGCGCCGCGGCCCGCAGCCCGGCGCCGTACATCGTGCGGATCACCACCGGCGTCCGCGCGTTGCCGCCGAACATGTACCGGAACTTGGCCGCCTGGTTGAAGATCTGGTCGAAGCAGACGCCCATGAAGTCGATGAACATCAGTTCCGCGACCGGCCGCTGCCCACGCGTCGCGGCGCCGATCGCCGCGCCGACGAAAGCGGACTCGGAGATCGGCGTGTCGAGCACGCGGCCGGGGAACTTGTGGAACAGGCCTTTCGTGACGCCGAGGACGCCGCCCCAGGCGTCGTCGTCGCCGGGGCTGCCGGCGCCGCCCGCGTTGTCCTCACCCATGACGATGACCGACTCGTCGCGTTCCATCTCCTGGGTGAGCGCCTCGTTGATCGCCTCGCGGTAGCTGATCGTCCTGGCCATGACGCGCGCTCCTTAGTACGACACGTAGACGTCGGTCTCGAGGTCTTCCTTCGTGGGTTTCGGCGCGGCCTTCGCCTCGGAGACGGCGGCTTCGATGAGCTTCGCGACTTCGGCGTCGATGTCGTCGAGGACCGGTCCGGGCAGCTCACCGCTGTCGGTGACGCGTTCCCGGAACCGCTTGAGGCAGTCGAGGTTCTCGCGGGCGTCGGCGACTTCGCCGGCCCGGTAGGTCTGCTGGTCGCCCTCGAAGTGCCCGAAGTAGCGGGTGAACTTGACCTCGATGAGCGTCGGGCCACCGCCGCCGCGAGCGCGTTCGACGGCTTCCCCCGCGGCTTCGTGGACGGCGAAGAAGTCGAACCCGTCGACGATCACGCCCGGCATGCCGAACCCGGCGGCGCGGTCGGCGATGTTGTCGGAGGCGACGGACCAGGTGCTGGAGGTGGCTTCGGCGTAGCCGTTGTTCTCGGCGATGAAGAGGGCGGGCAGGTCCCAGACCGACGCGAGGTTCAGCGCCTCCAGCGTCGTCCCCTGGTTGCTGGCGCCGTCGCCGAAGAAGGCGACGCCGACACCGCCGGTGTTCTGCTGTTTCGCGGCGAGGGCGGTGCCGCAGATGAGCGGCGGGCCGCCGCCGACGATGCCGTTGGCGCCGAGCATGCCCTTCGAGAGGTCGGCGATGTGCATCGAGCCACCCTTGCCGCGACAGGATCCTGTCTTGCGGCCGTAGATCTCGGCCATCATGGCTTTGACGTCGACGCCCTTGGCGATGCAGTGGCCGTGCCCGCGGTGGGTGCTGGCGATGGCGTCACGGTCGTCGAGGTGGGCGCAGACCCCTGCGGCGGAGGCCTCCTCACCGGCGTAGAGGTGCACGAACCCGGGGATTTCGCCCGTCGCGAACTCGTCGTGCACCCGCTCTTCGAACGCTCGGATGGTGCGCATCACGCGATACGCCTCCCGCAGGGTGTCCGTCATCTTCGACGCTCCTTCCCTAGTTCGGTTTCCGTGCGCAAGAGCCCTTTCCGTGCCGCTTCCGCCATGGCCGCCCGGACGTCCACGACCCACGGCCCGTCCGGTTTGAGCTCGACGAACGCGCTTTCGCCGATCTTCAGTTCGAGTTCGCGCTCGCCGTCCAGCGCGATGACGCCACCCGACGCGGCGAGCTCGACGCGCATCCCGGGTTCGAGCACACCCCACCCACGCACCCCGACGGGCCGCACGAGCCCGGGCGCGATGGGCGCGTGCACGACGTACGGCGTCTCGTCGACGGGCCCGAGCTGCAGCGCGACGCCATCCGGGCTCGACCGCGGGCTCGGGCACAGCTGCCCGGGCACGCTCGACATACCGATGCCGTCGGGTTCGGCGAAGGTGCAGTAGAGCTCGGTGAGCGAGGCGGGATCCCAGAGCGCCCGCGCCCCGATGTGCCGGCTGGTCGAGACACAGACATCCACGAGCGCGATCTCCCGGCGAGCCTTGGTGACGACTTCGAGCACGCTGACGCGGTGCGTGACGAGATCGGGGTCGATTTGCCCGGAGGCGATCAGCCCGGCAGCCAGCCCGGCGACGGTCGCCTCCCGCATCTGCGGAAAGGCGTTGTTGGTCCCGGTGGAGAGGGCGAGGATAGGGACGTCTTCGCAGGCAGCGGCGGCAACGCGAGCGGTGCCATCCCCACCGAGCACGACGATGACCCCGGCCCCGGCCTCGACCATCCGCCGCACAGCGTTGGTCGTATCGGCGGCGGTGCCGGTGATGGGATCGTCGGCACAGAAGTCGACGGTGGGCCAGGTCCCACCCCGCCCGAGCGCCTTGAGCACCGCGGCGGAGATGCCCCCGAGGTCAGTGGAGACCAGGGCCCGATCAAGCCCGGTCACAGCGAAGGCGGCCAGCAGGCGCTGGACCATGTTCGCCTTTTCCGCGGTGGGGAACACCGAAGCCTGCGCGACCAGCCGACGGATATCCCGCCCCGAAGCCGGATTCGCGACGATCCCCGCCACCGTCTCGCCCAACCTGACCTCCTTGTCACGGCACTACCGCGGCACCGGAGCACAAGCAGACTCCGTGGCAGGCCGAAAGGGAAGGGTTGCAGGCCGTTGCAGTATTCACAGGAGCGGTCACGCGCGGTCGAGGAAGCCAGTTCGAGCGGTCGTGGAGGGCTGGCCGTGCGCAGACCGGGCGGGATCGAGCCGGTCGCGTCAGGGCTGGCCGTGCGTAGACGGACCGGATCGAGCGGTCGTACAGGGCAGGCCGTTCGCAGGTCGGACCGTATCGAGCGGCCCTACAGGGCAGACCGTGCACAGGTCGGTACCGGGTCGAGCGGTCGCGCCGGGGCTGGCCGTGCGCACGTCGAGCCGGATCGAGCGGTCGCGCCAGGAGCTGCGCGAGCTGGATCGAGCGGATGTGCCGACCGCACCGCGCGCTGCTGGCCGGATCGAGCGGGCGTGCCCACCGGCGGCGCGTGCGGCGCCGGCTAAATCGAGCGGCCTCGCAGTCCTCGCCAGTCGCTGCGCATGCCGAACCAAGTGGGCCTACTCGCCGCGCTGGTACACCACGCTGGCTTCGCCCGCCGGCCCGCTCGCAGTGCGGGCCGCGTCATGCACCCCGAGCACTGTGCCGGCGAATCGCGCAGCCGCGCCCACCCGGCCACTACCGGACTGAGCCGGAGGTCACACCGGCGTTGATCTCCAGTGGACTGTCCAACTTGGAGATCAATCCGGCGGAGAAGAACGAACCGGGGTCAACCCCCGGCGAAGAGCTACGGGACCAGGCTCGCCGTGCCCTCATAGGAGAAACCGGCCTCATCGACCGCCGCCCGCACATCATCCTCGGCCAACGGCCCGTCGGCGCGAACGATCACCCGGCCGGTCGCGACGTCGACGTCCACTTCGGTCACTCCCGGCAGGCCGGTGAGTTCCTCGGTGACCGACTGGGCGCAGTGTCCGCAGCTCATCCCGGAGACGGTGTAACCGTGCTCGATCATGGTGCGCAGCATACGAAAAGGGCCGCCACCCCGAACAGGTGACGACCCTTTCCCAAGATCAAAGTCAGATCACGGTGACCGACGTGGCCTGCGGGCCCTTCTGGCCCTGGCCGATCTCGAACTCGACGCGAGCGTTCTCTTCGAGGCTCTTGAAGCCGTTACCCTGGATCTCGCTGTAGTGAACGAAGACGTCGCCGCCACCGTTGTCGGGGGTGATGAAGCCGAACCCCTTCTCGGAGTTGAACCACTTCACAGTGCCCTGAGTCATCAAAATCTCCATATGCAACCACAAAACAGGAAGCCACTTCGGCGCCCCGGGTCAACACGGGGACGGTTTGCTTCCTCGGCGAGGAGACACTACGCCCGCTGAATTCTGCGAGCGTGACTCAACACGAACACAAAAATCGAGACCATGAGCAGTAAAGCACACCTTGAGCAGGGCGGACAAGCCGTCGTCACCCGGACAGGGTGAGCTATTCGCCACTCGCCGGCCGCAACCCTTCCGCGCTGAACGGCGACCGCCAGGTCGTGTCGCGCTCGGCGGCGACGACGGCGTCGTCGTGGGCCTCCGAGCTGGCGCTGAACAGCACCGGCACGACGCCGGAGGACTTCCGCGCTGCTTCGGATGCGTGCTGGTGATCGGCCACGTCGAAACTCCCCTCGTTCCCTGCCCGCTTCGGCGCGGGTCATGACCGTGATGGTGCCATGCGGCACCGACAGAAACCGGTTGTTTCCCGCCGGGACCCGGCCGGGAAGGTTCAGCGGCGAACCACCACCGGAACAAGGCCAGATTACCTGAGCCGCCGCCGTGCTACCACACAACTTCCCCGGCGTTTTCCGAAGCGAAACCGAGCAAACCCTTACTGGGCGGGCGGTTGCGGACGTGCCTGCCCGAGCAGGGCCGAAAGCCGCACGTCCGGGGTCACGACGTCCGGGTCGGTGCGCACGTCGATGACGCACGGCCGCTGCCGCACCAGCGCACTGGCGATGATCGGCTCGAGTTCCTCGCGATCGTCCACCGTGTACCCGGCCGCGCCGAGTCCACGCGCCCAAGACGCGAAATCCGTCAGCGGGATGGACACCCCGGACAGCCTGCCGTGCGTGCGGGCCTGGTGCATGGCCAGCGCGCCGTGAACGCCGTTCTGGAAGACGACGACCATCACCGGCGCCCGGTACCGCACGGCCGTTTCGATCTCCTGGCCGGTCATCAGCGTCCCGGCGTCGCCGACCATGGCCACGACGGTCCGCCGCGGCTCGGCCAGCTTCGCCGCGACCGCAGCCGGCACGGCGTAGCCCATCGCGGCGTTGCTCGGGCCGAGTTGGCTGCGCGGCGCGGTGAAGCACCAGTACCGGTGCATGAACTGCGCGAAGTTGCCCGCGTCGCTGGTCACGATGGTGTCCTCGGGCGCCAGCTTCCGCAACGCGCGGACGACGTCGACCGGGTGCACCCGGGTGTTCCCGCTCGTGTCGGGCGGGGTCATGAAGGTGTGGACGGCCGCGTTCGCCGCCGAAGCCCGCCGCGTCCGCGGCGACGCCACCTCGCGCAGCTCCCGCAGGAACGGCTCGACCTCGGAGTCGACGCGGAACGTCAGCCCGCGCCGCCGCGAGCTGACGTCGATGCCGGTGCCGACCAGGATCAGCGTCTGCTGGGCCGTCGGGTAGCGGTAGGCCTGGGTGGTGACCTCGTCGAGCTGGGTGCCGAGCGCGAGGACCAGATCGGCCCGTTCCAGGGCGTCCAGCTGCCGCGCCGGGATACCGAGCCCCAGGTGGCCGGCATAGCGCGCGTGGTTCTCCGGGAAGGCGTCCTGCCGCCGGAAGGCGTTGTAGACGGGCAGGGCGAGCTCGTCGGCGACCGCGATCAGCTCGTCGCGCGCGGACCGGGCCCGCCCGCCGACGATGACCACGGGGTACTTCGCCTCGTCCACCAGTTGCGCCACGGCGTCCGCCGAACGGCCCAGCGTGCCGGAAGCCGGCGGCCGGACCCGCGCCATCGGCTTCGCCGCGTCGTAGGGCATCCCCCAGACGTCGCAGGGCACGCCGAGCACGACCGGCCCGGGCCGGCCCTCCTGCGACGTGGTCAGCGCGTGTGCGAGCAGGCTGGGCAGGCTGTCCGGGTCGGTGACCCGCAAAGTCGACTTGGCGATCGACTCGAACATCGCCGTCAGGTCCGACGTCGGCAGCTCCCCGGACGACGACGGCACCGGTTCGGTCGCCGGCGTCTCCAGCAGCACGACCATCGGGGTCTCGTCCTGGTACGCCGTCTGGACGCCGATCGCCAGGCTCGCCGCGCTCGGCCCCCGGCTGGCGAGCAACACCGCGGGCCGCTCGGTGAGCTTGCCCTCCGCCTCCGCCATGAACGCCGCGCCCGCGTCGTGGCGCGCCGAGACCAGCGTGATCTCCCGCTCGCGCTGCAGCGCGTCGAGCAGTTCCAGGAAGGACTCGCCGACCACCGCGTACACGCGGCGGACCCGCGCCTCGGTCAGGATCCGCACGGCCGTCTGGGCGACGGTCGCTCCCAGTTGGTATCTAATGAGGAGAGCTTAGGCGGGCACCGTTCAGTGCAGTCAAGTGATCTTCGCCGAAACCCGGTAAGGATGGACTGAATGTCCGCTTTGACCGACTGCTAGCCGATCAAGGGAGCGAGGACCGCAGTCTTGACCGTGACCGAACATGAAACCGTTTTTACTTATGGCGCACCGGCGTTGAAGTACGGGACCGGCGCCAGCGACGAGATCGGCTACGACCTGACCCAGTACGGCGTGCACCGCGTGCTCGTCGTGACGGACCCGCAGGTCGCCGCCACCGGCTGGCCGCGCCGCATCGCCGACGGGATCGCGAGCTACGGCATCGAAGCCGAGGTCTTCGACGGCGTACACGTCGAGCCCACCGATGTCAGCATGCAGAAGGCGGTTGACTTCGCTCGCGGAACCGGCCCGTACGACGCCTTCGTCGCCGTCGGCGGCGGGTCGGCCATCGACACCGCCAAGGCGGCGAACCTGCTCACCAGCAACGACGGCGAGCTGATGGACTACGTCAACGCCCCGGTCGGCGGCGGTCGCGCACCGGACCGCCCGCTGAAGCCGCTGGTCGCCGTTCCCACGACCACCGGCACCGGCTCGGAAAGCACCACGGTCTGCGTGCTCGACGTGCTGTCCCTGCGCGTCAAGAGCGGGATCAGCCACCTGCGGCTGCGCCCGACCCTCGCCGTCGTCGACCCCCGGCTCACCGTCAGCCAGCCGGCCGGCGTGACCGCCGCCAGCGGCATGGACATCCTCTGCCACGCCGCGGAGAGCTACACCGCGAAGCCGTACACCGAATTCGAGCGCAAGCGCCCGGAACAGCGCGTGCCGTACTGCGGCTCGAACCCGCTGGCCGACATGTTCGCCGAGCAGTCGCTGCGGCTGCTGTCATGGGCCCTCCCGGCCGCCGTGCGCGACGGCGACAACCTCAAGGCGCGCGAAGCCATGGCCTTGGCCGCGACGTTCGCCGGACTCGGCTTCGGCAACGCCGGCGTGCACATCCCCCACGCCAACGCGTACCCGATCGCCGGCCAGGTCAGGGATTTCCACCCGGACGGCTACCCGGGCGAAGAACCCATGGTGCCGCACGGCATGGCCGTGTCGCTGACCGCGCCCGCAGCGTTCCGCTTCACCTTTGGCGCGGCGCCGGACCGCCACCTGCGCGTCGCACGCCTCCTCGCGCCCGACTTCGAGTGGCCCGGCGACTTCGCCGACCACTTGCCCGCGGTGCTGATCGACCTGATGCGGCAGATCGGCATCCCGGACGGCATCGGTGCCGTCGGATACGCGGAGTCCGATGTGGACTCGCTGGTCGAGGGAACGTTGAAGCAGCAACGACTGCTGGCCACCGCACCTCGTGAGGCGTCCGAGGAGGACCTTGGCGGCATCCTGCGCGAGTCGGTGTCACTGTGGTGAACGAATACCCGCACTGGCAGACGATTCCGTTGCGCTGGAAGGACAACGACGTCTACGGGCACGTCAACAACGTGGTGCACTACTCGCTGATGGACACCGTGATCAACACGTGGCTGATCGAGCAGGGCGGCCTCGACATCGAAGCCGGGGAGGTGATCGGGCTGTGCGTCGAGTCGCACTGCGGGTATCACTCATCGGTTTCCTTTCCTGGAGCGTTGCGGGTCGGCTTGCGCGTGGCGCACCTCGGGAAGTCCAGCGTGCGCTACGAGATCGGCATGTACGCCGCCGACGAGTCCCTGGTCGCGGAAGGGCACTTCGTGCACGTCTTCGTGGACCGCGAGTCCCGCCGGCCGGCACCACTCGCCGGCAAGCTGCGTGAGGCATTGGAAGCACTGCAACCCGGATGACGTCGACCGCCGGTGGTTCGCCTCCTCTCTGACGGTGCCGGTTCCGGGCCGGGTTCTTCCCGCGCTTCCGATCATGCACGACGGCACCGACAGAACCGGTCGGACGACGCGAGTTGTCCACAGGCGGGGATAACATCGGCGAGTTGTCCACAGATTCGCGACGAGGGGTTCCCGGACCGCTCGATGGCGATAATCTGGAAGTCCCCATGAGATACGTCCACAGTGGACGGGAAGTCAGCTCACTCGAGCGGCTCGCGACACGGATGGCGGCCTAGGCGTCGATCCGGTGGCACCGTTGTGAGAAGGCGGCCCGCTCGTGGCTCCGTTGCAGGCAGGCGTGCCGGCGGCGGCCCCCACGTCCACGGATGGACCAGCAGCAGCTGCGGCTCCGTCGCCGGCAGGCGCCCCGGAGGCGACCGCAGTTCCTGTGCCCACTGGCGGATTCGCAGTGGTAGCGCACCCGTTGCCGGCAGGCGCCCCGCCAACGGTCGCGCCACTGCCCGCAGGCGGCGAGCCCCCGGTACCGGCCGGTTGGCTGCCTGCACCCGCGGTCGGCTCGGCACCGGTGGCTGGTTCCCCAGCCACCGGTGTCGCCCACGCCTGCATGAGTTCGGCGTACCGCGCCGACCTGGCCAACAGGTCGGTGTGGTGGCCCAGTGCGGTCTCGCGGCCGTCCATGACGAGGACGCGATCCGCGCGCAACGCCGACGAAAGCCGGTGCGCGATCACCACCAGGACACCACCCCGCGCGGCGAAGGCCCGCTCCGCGCGGGCTTCCGACACCGGGTCGAGATGGGAGGTGGCTTCATCGAGGATCACGAACTCCGCCGAACTGGCGTAGACCCTGGCGAGCGCGAGCAACTGCGCTTCGCCCGCGGAGATGCCTTCGCCGCCGTGACCGATCTCGGCGTCGAGACCGCCAAGGCGCCGAAGCAACGCGCCCGCGCCCACCGCGTCCACGGCGGCCGACAACGCGTCGTCCGAAGCTGACGACGCGAAGAGGCCGACGTTGTCCCGCACGGTTCCCGCGAAGACGTAGGCCTCCTGCGGGATCAGCGCCACGAGCTCGTGCCGGAGCGCCGCGGGCACGTCCCGGACCGGGACGCCGCCCAGAACTACCCGGCCGGCCTGTGGCGTCAGCATCCCGGTCAGCAAGCCGGCCAATGTCGACTTGCCGATGCCGCTCGGCCCCACGACGGCGAGGTGCTCACCCGGCCGCAGGCTCAGGTCCAACCCACGGACCACGGGCTCGGCCGTCGCGCCCCAGCCGAACGTGAGGCCACGGACCTGGACGTCGGTGCCGCGTGGGGTCGCCGTGCCGTCGGACACGACCGGTAGCTCGGCCGTCTCCGCCAGCCTGCGCAGCGCGACCAGCAGGCGCAGGACGACGGTGCCGGCGGTGGCCGCCAAGCCGCGGAGGGCCGGTTGCATCGTGGTGGCCAGGTAGACCAGCGCACCGAGTGCCGCGCCCGCGGTCAGTTCGCCGCGGGCCACCAGGCCCGGTGCCAAGGCCAGTGCGAGCAGCAACGGGACGAACCCGCCGAGCGAGATCACCAGGGCTCGGAGGGCGCTCGACCGCGCCACGCGGATCGCGGCCGTCGCCTGCTCGTCGACCGCGTCGTACATCGCCAGCGCGGCGATCGGCTCGGCACCGCAGGCCACGATGTCGCGCATCCCGGCCAAGGACGCGCCCGCTGTCGCGGCCGTGTGCTCGTCGGCCAGCGCCAGCGCGCGCTGGCGGCGAGCAAGAGAGGGAAGGAGGCAGACGAAGACGACCAACGAGACGACCACCGGCACCGCGACCGGGACCACCAGCGCGCCGGCGACCGTCACGAGGCCGGCGAGCGCGGACGCCGTCGTCACCAGCATGCCGCGGGCCTGCACCAGCAGGCCGGCCGTCGCGTCGCGGACCACCTCGACGTGCTGGGTGATCCGGGCGACGCCGCTGGAGTCCGGCTGGTTGCGCGGCGGGGACTCGTCGTGCAGCACGCCTCGGACGACCGCGGTCACCAGAGCGTCGCGCAGCGGCTCGACCACTTTGCCGAGCTGGTGCCAGACCATCCGCGAGCCGAACGCACCGAGCACGGCGGCGAGCCCGAACAACGTCAGCCAGCCGAGGCCGGCCGCCGGGTCGCCGATCGAGAAACCCCGGTCCACGGACAGCTCGACGAGCCGTCCCGAGAAGAAAGCAGGTACGCCTTCGAGCACCGAACACACAAGCAGCACCGCGCCGCCGCGCCACTGCCCGGCGAGCGCGGACCAGTACAACCGGCGCAGGCTCACTCGTCGTCCTCCGTGAAGACACCCCGGTAACCGGGCTCCTGCCAGAGGGCGGCGTGCGGAGCCACCGCGCGGATCCGGCCTTCCTCGAGCCAGACCACCAGGTCGGCGCGGGCGGCGGTGCCCGCGCGATGGGTCACGACGACGCGGGTGCGACCGGGCAACGCACCGGCCAACGCACGCTCGACCGCGGCCTCGGTGACCGTGTCGAGGCTGGCCGTGGCGTCGTCGAAGATCAGGACGCGTGGGTTGTGCACGATCGCGCGGGCCAGGCCGAGGCGCTGGGCTTCGCCGCCGGAAAGGGGCGTCTCGGCCAACGGCGTGCGGTAGCCATCGGGCAGGCGGACGACGACCTCCTCGACCTGCGCGGTCCGGCACGCACTGCGGACGGCGGACTCGCCGGCCCAGGTGCCGTAGCCGACCGCGTCGGCGACCGTGGCGCCGAGCAGCGCGGGCCGTTCGAAGGCGTAGCCGACGACCGCGCGCAGCTCCTCGCGGCAAAGGCGCTCGAGCGGACGGCCGTCGAGCAGGACCTGACCTTCGTCGGGCGTGATTAGCCCGCCGAGCACGCCGGCCAGCGCGGACTTGCCCGCGCCCGACCGGCCGACGACCGCGAGGAAGGTGCCGCCGTCGATGCGCAGGTCGATCTCCGCCAGCGCGCCCGTGACACCGATGTGGCGGAGGTCGACGGTGCCGTTGCCAGGCAGGAGTGGGAGCTTGCCGGGCACGGATTCGGGTTCGTCGAGGACTTCGACGAGCCGTTCGGCGCAGCCGCGCGCCCGGGACAGCATGGTGAGCAGCGGGATCTGGGTGACCAGGCCGAGGCCGAGCGCGACGTAGCCGAGCGTGGCCACGACGTCGCCGACGCTGAGCCGGCCCGCCAGGACGCCGAAGCCGGCCGCGGCCAGCACGGAGATTTCGACCGCCGGCGTCAGCAGGCCGGCGCGCCAGACCATCCGGGCCTGGGTGCGCCAGAGGCCTTGGCCCGCGAGCGTCAGCTTCGGCAGGGGGCGCAGGACCCGTTCGGCTTCACGATCAGCTGTGCCGGACGCGGCGATGGTGCGGAGGCCGGCGACCGCGTCGACCATCCGGGCCGCCAGCTCACCGGAAACCCGCTGGTAGGTGAGGACGTCGTCGGCGGTGCGGCGGAGGTGGCTGCGGGCGAGCAGCAGGGCGAACGGGATGCTGCCCAGGAAAACGAGCGCCAGGCGCCAGTCCAGGAGGGCGAGCAGGACGACGGCGCCGGTCGAGATGACCAGCATCGAGCCGCACTGCACGACGATCGTGACGATGCCGCCGGCGCCGACGCAGTCGCCGGTGAGGCGGCTGATCGCGTCGCCCTCGGCGAAGCGTGAACGGGTGCCGAGCGCGAAGAGCTTGTCGGAGACCGTGCGGCGCAGCCATGCCGACGCCGTCGCGGTGACGCGAGTGGTCAGGATGCCGCCCACGACGTCGGCCGCGATCTCCGCGCCGCCGACGAGCAGCAGCCAGGAGACCTCGGGCCAGCTCCGGCGGCCCGCGACAACGCTGTCGACCGCTGCCGCGAGCGCGCCGGGAAGGAGGAGACCGGCCGCGGTGGCGACCAGCGCGGTACCGACGACGGCGGCCAGCCGGGGACGATCGAGACCGGCCACCCTGGCCAGCAACCGATCGGCGGGGCCGCGCATCTCACTCCTTCGGACGAGGTACCGCCGAGGCGGTACCGGGGCCACAATGAAGGTGCGGGAGCGGCGCACTTGGCCTGTGCCGCTCCCGCACCGTTCACCTAGGCACTACTTGCCGGTGATCCGCCAGGTCAGTGGCAGGTCAGCAGGCTGATGGTGCTGTCGGCGCAGGAGGCCAGCAGGCTGAGGTTCGACGTGCCGCCGCCACCGCCACCGTGGCCGCCGTCGAGCACCTCGGGGGTGTCCATGGCCTGCAGGTCCAGAACGAGTTCCATTGGTGTTCCTTCCTTCGTTTTCACTTCGGGGTCCGCCGGTCAACGACCGGTGGTCTGAGGGGACGGCGTGCTGCCCAGGAAGGGCAGCACCTCCTTGCCGTCCAGCAGGGCGGCGAGCGCGAGGAGGATCCCCGCACTGCCGGTCTTGAGGTCCATCGACAGGCGCAGCAGCTGGTTGCCGGGGAAGGCGAGGCCGCCCTTGAACGGCACCGCGTACCAGGCCAGCCGCGCCAGGTGCAGGTCGATCGCCGCGCGGATCGGCGGCTCCGGGTCCGGGTCCATGCCCAGCGCCACCGCCAGCCCGCACCGGCCGTAGAGCAGGCCGGGGTGGATGACGAACTCGCCGCGGCACGATTCGCGCAGGCCGGGCAGGCTCTCGCAGGCTTCGGCGTCCGGGCGGTGCCGCGCCAGCTGCTCGGCGACCAGGAGGATCCCGCTGCTGCCGATACCCACGTAAGGCAACGTGCGGGCCGCGCCGTCGCGGACCTGCAGCGAGCCGTCGTCGGACTCGACGCATTCTTCGAGATCGCGGCACAGCGCCTGGTCGGCGAAGGACAGCCACGCGGGCTCACCAGTGCGCTCGAAGAGCCGGACGAACAGCAGCGCGGGTCCGGACCAGCCGGACAGCAGGCCGGCGCGGGCGAAGTTCCCCGGCGGCGCCGCCGTCTCCAGTGCCTCGGCCAGCCGGACGGCCGTGCTCAGCGCCTGGCGGCCGAACTCGTTGTCCTGGCGGACCGTCGCGAAGTGCAGCATGGCCAGCCCGATGCCGGCCAGACCGCCCTCCAGCGCGTGGTCGGTCGTCTGCTCGACGAGCCGCGCGGACGACGCCAGCAGCCTGGTCGCCTCCTCGTGGTGGCCGAAGTTCTCCAGCACGTAGGCGATGCCGTAGCTGCCGTCGAAGAACCCGGGCCGGGTCGGCGGCTCACGGCGGACCGAGTCGATCAGCCAGCGCTCGTGTTCGGGGAACCGGCCGGCGCCGATGACGTCGAGGGCGTGCAGCACGCCCGCGGCACCGACGCCGAAACAGGCGCCGCCGACCCGGAACTGCTCGATGTCGCCGGGGAACAGCCGGTCCTGGCGCTCAGGCGTCGCGCTCGCCAGGATCCCTTCGGCGATCTGTTTGCGGACCAGCGGCCAGTCGGGTTTCTCCTGGTCGAGCTCCGTGTGGACCGGTGCCGGCTCCGCGGGGACAGCACGCGGGGCCAGCACCGCGACTGCGGCGTCCGCGTAGCCCTCGGGCAGCGCGAACCGGCGTTCGACGAAGTCGGCGATGCCGCGCAGCTTCGCCGGTGCGAGCTCCGTCAGCTGTGAGAGCGGCAGGAACAGCCACAGCCGCAACGCCGCGACCGCGTGCTCGTCGATCTCGAAACCGGTGCGGTCGGCCGGGGCGCGGAATCCGGGCGCGCCCAGCGCCGGGCGGTCGCCGGACTCGACGTCGAAGGCCATCTCGAAGTCGATCAGGGAGATCCGGCCGTCGTCGTCCTCGTCGATGAGGATGTTCAGCGGGTGCAGGTCGCCGAAGACGATGCCGCGAGCGTGGATCTCCTCGACCGTCTTCTCTACCCGGGCGACGACGTCGAGCGCGCGCCGGGCGTAGGCGGCGAGGTCGTCGTCCGTCGTGCCGCGCCTGGTCAGCGGGTAGTTGCGGGCCAGCCAGTTGCCCAGCGAGTTGCCCGGCATGTACTCCATGGCCAGGTAGTGGTGCTCCCAGACCGTGAAGCGCTCGAAGACCCGCGGCACGCCGGGGACGTCGCCCAGCCGGTCGAGCACCTCGTGCTCGCGGCGCAACCGTTCGACGGCGTCGATCCGCGCCTTGTCGAGGCCGGCGTGCGGACGGGCTTCCTTGAGGACGACCTCGTCGCCGCCTGCCTTGGGGTCGGCGAGGTAGACGCCGCCGCCGTTCGAGAAGTGCAGGGAGCGCGTCACCCGGTAGGGGAACTGGTCCGGGTCGCCGCTCTTACGCGCGGCAACGCTGCTCCGCAGACAGGCCGGAATCTTCACCCAGTCGGGGACCGAGAACGTCGGTTCCCGCTTGTCGGGTACGAGCCGGCCATCCGGCTTGCGGATCGCCAGGACACGGTTACCGTCGTGCTCGACCCACTGTTCGGCGAATCCGCCGTAACGGACATAGAGGGGGCCGTCGCCGTATCTGAGGTCGCTCAGGATATAAGCGCCGTGTTCGCCTTCGAGCCGGACCGCCAGATCTTCGAGAACACGCCCCAGCTCGTCTTCGTCAGCCGGGTAAATGGTGATGAGCTTGGCGCTTCCGTCACGAGGGGCGTATTTCGAATTGCGGGCGAGCAGGATCATCAGCGAGCGAAGGTGCTTGTAAGAGATCCGGTGCTCGACACAGTACTCGTGCACCTGCACGAGCACGCGCCGCGCATTGTCCAGACCAGCGGAAACGTGGATTTTCCAACCCTGGCCAGGAAGTTGACGCCCTTCGGGGCGCAGTGCCCGCCAGACCCCGCGGTCGGCGGTGACCCAGCCGGTGGCCGGCATCGGCAGCGCCTGGGCAAAATCGTCGACCGGCGCGCCGATTTCCTGTTGTTCGTCGTAGAACAACGGGTCGGCGAAGCAAAATGCTTCGTAGCGCAGGTCCATCGAAGATACCCCTCCGTGTTCCCCCGGGCACCTCGGCACCGGGGACGAGGAATATTCCCCCATGCCGGACGGCCTCGCGCCTATCCGCCAACCCGGGGGTTCAACTGGGCTATCCGAGGTAGGCAAAAAGGGCACATACCAGCCGGAACCCGAACCCAGCGTGATTCTTGGCTGATCGCCAACCACCCTGTCGGGGTGTAACACGAAGCTTTTTACAACATTCCCGCAGGTCCACCCCAGGATAACACGGAATAAACGACGGAATTGGCACAATGCCATCAAGGCCTTCTGGTGATCAATTAACTCGGTGTGGGCACACCTGGTCGCCTCGGGCAAGTCCACTGTGGAGCGGCCCAGGTGGTCCACGCCACCCCGCGGCACCTCGGCGGACGGCCCCACCGGCACTACGGAGTACGTTGGCCCCCGGCGGACCGGAAGGAGGAACGGGTGATCTTCGGATTCGCCGTGACGGTCGCCGTGGCGGCCACGCTCGTCGCGCTCTGGAGCTTCGTCCAGTCGGCCCGCAACCGGCTGCCGGACAACCCGCTCCTGATCGGGATCGCGGTCGTCGAGGTCCTGCTGGTCGTCCAGCTGGTGATCGGGATCGTGCTGCTCGCCGGCGGCGACCGGCCGGGCAGCCTGGCGACCTACCTCGCCTACCTGATCGGCAGCCTGGTCGTGCTCCCCGTCGGCGCCGCCTGGGCGCTGGCCGAGCGGAGCCGGTCGAGCACGGCGGTGCTCGGCATCGCCTGCATAGCCATCCCGGTGATGGTGCTGCGACTGAACGAGGTGTGGAGTGGAGCAACAGCGTAGGACGGCCACCGGCCCCGGACGGGTGCTCGTCGCCGTGTACGCGATCTTCGCGCTGGCCGCGACGTCGCGCGCCGGCGTCCAGATCAGCACGAAGTTCCACGAAGCACCGCTCGCCTACCTGCTCTCGGCGTTCGCCGCGGTCGTGTACATCGTCGCCACGGTCGCGCTGGCCCGCCGCGGCGACGCCTGGTGGCGCGTCGCCCTCACCGCCTGCTCGATCGAGCTGCTGGGTGTGCTGACCATCGGCACGCTGAGCCTCGTCGACGCGGCCGCGTTCCGGCACCCGACCGTCTGGTCGGTCTACGGCGAGGGTTACCTGTTCATCCCGCTGGTGCTGCCGGTCATCGGCCTGTACTGGCTCCGCCGCACCGCCCCCGCGAAGGTCACTGCCTGACGCCGCAGTCGAACAGCACCCCGGCGGTAGCGGCGTCCGGGCCGATCCGCGCGGGCGGCACCGGACGGCAGTGCTTCGCCTCCCACGCGATGCGCCCGGTCAGCTCGCCCGCGTCCCCCACGGCGGCGCCAGTCCGCTGCCTGGAGGCGCCGCGGCCGATCTCGAGGAACACCTGCGGCAACAGTACGAACCGGAGTTTCCCGGCCGCGACCCACCGCGGCAGGTCGGCGGCGGACGGCGCCGGGTCGAAGCCGAGGTAACCACCCAGCGGCGCCACGCGAGCGTCGGTGTTCAGCAGGAACGGGTCCGCGCCGTACGTACCGCCCTCGACGGCCAAGACGACTCCCGTGGACGACGCCTGCGCGTAAGCGACCACCTCCCGCTGACCTGCGCTGAGCCGGTACGCGTCGTCGATGAACCGGACATACCCGGCCTCGGCGCCGGCGCCGGTGTTGAGGCCGACGACCGTGCGCACCGCGTCCGTCGACGGCGGCCCGGCACCGGGGTCGGCGGTCTCCAGCACGCTGACCGGCCGCACGGCGGTGTCGACGACGAAGGCCGCGGGACCGGCCACGACGGCGGCCAGCCCGATGACGACGGCGACGCGCGAAGCCCGCAGGAGCGCCGCGACGACGGCCAGCACCGCCAGCGCGAGCACGGTGTACCGCAGCCACGGCAGCCACTGCGGCGTCCGGCCGAGGAGGACGAACGCGAGCAGCGCCGTCCCTACCACGGCGGCCGGCAGCACGAACCGGACCGATCCCGACGAGCGCTGCCACCGCCACGCAGTGGCCAGACCGGCCGCGGAGAGCGCCGCGATCGCCGGAGCGAGTTCGGCGGTGTAGTACGCGTGGAAGATGCCGCCGGTGAACGAGAAAACCGCGGCGCCGACGACCAGCCAGCCACCCCACAACGCCCAGCCCGCCTTCGCTTGCGGCGCGGCGCCACGAGCGCGGCAGGCGGCGACGACCACGGACACCAGCGCGAGCGGCAGCAGCCAGGCGATCTGCCCGCCGACCTCGGCGTCGAACAGCCGCAGCGGACCCGATCCGCCGCCGAGCGCCGCGCCGACCGTGGCGCCGTAGCCCCCGCCGATCCCGGTCGACCCGCCGACCAGCCGCGTCACGCCGTTGTAGCCGAAGGCCAGCTGCCAGACCGAGCCGTCCGTGGTGCTGCCGACGAACGGCTTCGCGCCCGGCCACAGCGTGACGACGACGGGCCACGCCAGCGACACGACGAGCGTCACCCCGCCGGCCAGGCCGATCCAGGCGAGCCGTCGGCCGCGAGAGCCGGGCGCCGCGACGAAGTAAGCCAGCGCCAGGCCGGGCAGCACGATCCACGCGGCGAGCATCTTCGTCATGAACCCCAGTCCGACGAACACCCCCGCCCACACCAGCCACCGCGCGTTCTCGATCGCGCGGGTCACGCAGTAAGCGGCAAGGAGCAGCAGGAGCACCAAAAGCGTGTCCGGGAGGTTGTCGCGGTTGATCGCCGCGGTGATCGGCGTCAGCGCGAACAGGGCTGCGGCGAGCAGCGCGGTCCGGGGGCCGGCCCAGCGGCGCACCACCCGGTGCAGCACGAACACAGCGGCGACACCCTCGATGACCTGAACCAGCGCGATCGCCCAAGGGTGGAAACCGAACACGGCCACGCCGAGCGTCTGGGTCCAGAACGCGAGCGGCGGTTTGTCGACCGTGACGACCCCCGCCGGGTCGAAGCCCGCGAAGAAGAACGCCGCGACGTCGTGGGACATCGAGTGCACCGCGGCGGCGTAGTACGGCTGCAGCGGCCGGCTGCCCAGCGCCCATCCCCACAGCACCGCCGCGACACCCAGCACCGTCCCCAGCGCGATCCGCTCGGCCTTCGCCGTCATGTCTCCCCCTCCGGTTCCCCCTCGAAAACGCTAGGGCGGCGCGGCGCCGGCGTCCTCAAGCTCCGGATTGAAGTGGCCTCCACCCGTGGGTTGAGCGCGGAACAGTACGGGAACTGCACGTAGTCCATTCGGCGAGATAAATACGGATACGACCGGACTTTCGTCGGTTCCGGACATTCCCCCAAAACTCGGACACTCTTCTCGTTCGGTCCCCACCGGCTTTCCCGTGCGGGTTCTCCGCACGAAAAGGAGTGAGCGTGAAATTCGGCAAGTTCGTGCTGCTGGCCGCGAGTACCGCGCTGGCCGTCGTCGGCCTCGGCGGCCCGGCGACCGCCCAGACCACCCCGCAGGCCCAGCCGTCGATCATCGGTGGCAGCAACGCGTCGAGCGGCCCGTGGGCGGCCCGGCTGTTCGTGAACGGCCAGCAGAACTGCACCGCGACGATCATCGCGCCGCAGTACATCCTGACCGCGAAGCACTGCGTCAGCAGCTCCGGGACGTACACGTTCCGGATCGGCAGCCTCGACCAGTCCAGCGGCGGGACGATGGCCACCGGCTCGACCATCACCCGCTACAACGGCACCGCCGACCTGGCGATCGTCCGCCTGACGACGTCGGTGAACGCGACGTACTCGCCGCTCGGCAACGTCGGCGATGTTTCGGTCGGCCAGAACGTCTCGGTCTACGGCTGGGGCGCGACCAGCCAGTGCGGCTCCGAGATCAACTGCCAGTCGCGGTACCTGAAGGTCGCGACGGTGCGGGTGAACTCGATCGGCTGCAGCGACTACACGGGCGGCGTCGCGGTGTGCGCGAACCGCGTCAACGGCATCACGGCCGGCGGCGATTCGGGCGGCCCGATGTTCGCCTCGGGCCGCCAGGTCGGCGTCGCGTCGACCAGCGACCGGTCGAACAACACGGCGTACACGAACATCACGCGTTATCGCAGCTGGATTTCCTCGGTCGCGGGAGTCTGATTCTCGGGAAAGGGCCCGGCCGTTTCGCGGCCGGGCTCTTTGCCGTCAATACCTGCGGACTCAGTCCCGCGGACGGAAGAAGGCCTCGAGCCGCGCGGCCGAGAGGTCGGCCCAGGTGTCGGCGGTGGCGAGCACGGCCGCGGCGCCGGTGGGGAACTTGGCCTGGACCAGCCGGGTGTCCTCCCCGTCGCCGGCGAGGTGCAGGGTCAGTTCGCTGACCCCGGGCTCGTGCCCGACGAGGGCGAGGGTGGTGACGTCGCGGGGGATCCGCCGCACGACATTCAGGAACTCCTCGGGACCAGCACCGTAGAGGTCTTCGTCGTACTCGATGGTCGGCTTGCTCGGGAGCGCCTCGCTGACCAGCTCCCAAGTTTCCCGGGTGCGGCGGGCGGTGGAGCAGACGACGTGCTGGGGGACGTAGCCGCTGTCGCCGAGCCAGCGGCCGAGGTTGGGCGCGTCCCGGAGACCGCGGGGTCCGAGGGGGCGTTCGCGGTCGGGGACGTCGTCCGGCCAGGCCGATTTGGCGTGCCGGAGGACGATGAGCCGCCTGGTCACGTCCATGTTCACCGCCTGTCGCCCCGGTTGACTGCGCCGAGGAATGGTGGGCCGCCTGGGGCTCGAACCCAGAACCTACGGATTAAAAGTCCGCAGCTCTACCAATTGAGCTAACGGCCCGTACCCCAAGTTTAGCCAGGGGGCCGTCACCCACCTGCACACCGGGTCCGGCTGAGGCCGCTGGGAAGGTCAAGACTGGTTCTCGCCCCGCCGGGCCCGCATGATGCCTGCATGCCGGGTTCACTGCTGATCCTCACCGGGCCGCCCGGCGCCGGGAAGTCCACCGTCGCCCGGCTGGTCACCGAAGGCGCGCCGCGGCCGGCCGTGCACCTGCACACCGACAGCTTCTACGGCTGGATCCGGACCGGGTTCGTGGCGCCCTATCTGCCCGAGGCCTCCCGGCAGAACGATGTCGTGCTCGGGGTGATCGCCGAGGCCGCCTGTGGGTACGGCCGCGGTGGCTACGACGTCGTGCTCGATGGGGTCGTCGGGCCTTGGGCGCTGGAGCCCTTTCGTGACGCCGCCGAGCGGGACGGTCTGGACCTCTTCTACGTCGTCCTGCGGCCGAGTCTCGAGGTCACCCTCGCCCGCGGGACCGCGCGTGAAGGCCGGGAACTCACCGACGTCGAACCCATCACCGGCATGCACGGCGCGTTCGCCGACTTGGGCGAGCTCGAGAACCACGTCATCGACACCACGGACCACTCCATCGAAGACACCGTGGACGCAGTACGGCGCCGAGCACGCTCGGCGCCGTACTTGCTCTGATGTGGACTCAGCAGGTCACGTACAGCCCGGTGTAGGCCGTGCACTTCTTCGACGCCGTGTCGTTCGCCGCGGTCGGGTCAGCCGGGGTGCTGGCCGCCCGCTGGGCCGTCGCCGTGAACGAGCCCCATGCGAAGACGCCGCCCTCCGACGTGAACTTCGCCGTCGCCGAAGCGCCCGGGGCCAGGGTGCCGATCGTGCAGTTCACGTTCGCGCCCGAGCGGGTGCAGCCGGTTGCCGACGTGACCGAGCGGCCCGAGCCCGCGTTGGCCGTCACGCGGACGCCGGTCGCGGTGGCCGGGCCGCTGTTCGACACCGTGATCACGTAGTCGACGCGGGCGACCAGGCCGACGCGCGGAGTCGCGGTCAGCGCGACCTTGACGTCGGCCTTGGGCGCCGCCGTGATCGTGATGGCGGGACCGTCTTCGACGCTGAACGCGTAGTTGTCACCCGCGAACTGGTGCTGCAGCGTGAACTGGCCGCCGGCGACGTCTTCCTTCACGCGGAGGGTGAACGTCACGGTGCGGCTCTCGCCCGCGCCGAGGTCGCCGACGCCGCCGCGGTAGCTGCTGAGGTACTGGTCGCAGCCGACCGTGCCGGCGCAGGAGACCAGGTCGACCAGCTCGGTGATCGGCTTTTCCTTGGTGTAGACCGCGGCCTTCGCGCCGGTGACGGTGAAGTCCGTCGGGTTGTACAGCTGCTCGGTGACCGTGAACGTGTCGCCGGCGTGGACCGACGTGTCGCTGACGTCGATCGTGCTGGGAGCCGGCGCGGCGGACGCGACGGCGGGGGCCGCGAAGAGGGCCGCTGCGGTCAACGCGGCCAGCACGGCGGTTCTTCGACCGGTTCGCTCCATGGTCGTGATCTCCTGATTCCGGACGAGGGGTGCCGCTCCAACCTGGTGGGGACGGGTGATCGAAGCAGCTGACGAAGATCAGATCGTCGCACCCCGGCATTCGTTACCGGGTTCGCGAAACCGTGTCTGAACTGGGGTTTCCCGCCGTTGCCCGGTCACCGGCCACGCTCGCGACCCGAAATTGTCAGACCCCTGTGGCACGCTCCGCACATGACCGAACACAGCACCCCGGTGGCCACCCCGAGCCGCCTGACCGGCGCCCGGATCGACCCGGCGCCGGTCGCCGGCGAGCGCCAGGCTCTGACCGAGAGCCTCGACTACTACCGGCGCACCTTCGAGCTGAAGTGCGAAGGCCTGGACCCGGAACGATTATCGGAGCGCTCGGTACCACCCTCGACATTGACCCTGCACGGCCTGCTGCGGCACCTCGCCGGTGTCGAACGCTGGTGGTTCCGGATCCAGTTCGCGGGTGAGGACGTCCCGAACCTGTACTACTCCGACGACGACCCGGAGCAGGACTTCACGGCGCTGGACGGTGACGTCGGCGAGGCCTTTTCCTTGTGGCAGGCCGAATGCGCGCGTTCCCGGGAGATCGTGACGGCGAGTGCGCTGGAACAGACAGGGACGCGGATCAGCACCGGCGAACCGTTCACGCTGCGCTGGCTGATGCTCCGCATGATCGGCGAGTACGCGCGCCACATCGGGCAGGCCGACCTGGTTCGCGAGCGGATCGACGGCGCCACCGGCGAATGACGGATCAGGCTGCCGCCGACGCACGGCGACGGAACCGGAAGAGGAGGTGCCCCACTACGGGGATGACGATCCAGCAGGCGTAGGCCCAGTGCGTGAAGAAGGCGACCGGGATCGAGACGGCGAAGGCGAGAGCCATTGTGCCGACCCCGCGGTGAATCCCGCCGAAGAGCTCCGGTGGGGTGTCCTCGCGGTAGAGGTGGTGCCGCTGGATCTGCCTGGTCATCAGGAGGAACAGCGCCAGGGCGACGACCTGCACGAGTGCATAGAAGACGAAGCGGAATTCGAACCCGCCTTCCTCGGCGATCACCTTCGTGGCGAAGGGCGTGATCACCTGCATCAGCAGCCAGCCGAAGCTGAGTTGCAGGAGGCCGCCGCCCAGTGTGGTGACGTAGTGGAAGAGGCGGTGGTGGGCGCGCCAGTGTCCGCCGATCACGGCGAAACTGATCAGGAAGGAGATGTATTCGTTCTGATGATCCCCGAGTGAACGCAGCAGTTCGGCGCTGGTGGCGCCCTCCGGCAGCGGCAGCTCGAGCGACAGCAGCGTGATCGCGATGGCGACGACGGCGTCCGAGAAGAAGGTGAGCCGCTCGGCGGCGATGCCGCGGGCTTCGGAGCCGGCGGTGTCCTCGTCGGACGTGGCGGTACTCATGGCGGGTGAGCCTGCCAGACCCGGCTGTGGGAACGCAGCCGAGACCGGCCGCGTGCGATGCTGGCGCCATGACCGTCGACCCCGATTCCGGACTCCTGTCCCCGGTCCGGGCCGGTACACCGGCCGAAGCGTCGACCGGTGACGAGGCCTGGTTGCGCGCCATGCTCGACGCCGAGGCGGCCCTCGCCAGAGCGCAGGCACGGCTCGGGACGGTGCCGGTCTGGGCCGCGGACGCGATCACGGCGGCCGCGAGCGGTGCGCGGATCGACGTCGTCGAGCTGGCGCGCGGGTCGCGGGCGACCGCGAACCCGGTCGTCGGGTTGGTCAAGGCGCTGACGTCGGCCGTCGAGGCGAGCGCTGCCGAGTACGTCCACCGCGGCTCGACCAGCCAGGACATCTTCGACACGGCGATGATGCTGGTCGCCGACCGGACGCTGCGGCCGCTCGTCGCCGAGCTCGACGCGACGGCCGAGGCGCTGGCCGAGCTGGCACGCGAGCACCGGGACACGACGATGCCCGGCCGGACGCTGACGGCGCACGCGGTGCCGACGACGTTCGGGCTCAAGGTCGCGGGCTGGCGGCAGCTGGTGCTGGACGCGGCCGTCCGGGTCCGGCGCGTGCTGGACGGCGGGCTGCCGGTCTCGCTGGGCGGCGCGGCCGGGACGCTGGCGGCGTACCTCGAGTACGCGCGCCTGGCCGATACGGCCGGACACCCCGGCGGTGGTCTCGACGACTATGCGGAACGCCTCACCGTCGCGTTCGCCGAGGAGACCGGGCTGGCCGCGCCGGTGCTGCCGTGGCACTCGCTGCGGACGCCGGTCGCCGACCTCGCGAGCGCGCTCGCGTTCACCGCGGGGGCGCTGGGGAAGCTGGCCGTCGACGTCGCGACGCTCACCCGGACCGAGGTCGGCGAGGTCGTCGAGCCGGCTGCCGAGGGGCGGGGTGGCTCGACGGCGATGCCGCACAAGCGGAACCCGGTGCTCGCGACGCTGATCCGTTCGGCCGCGCTGCAGGTGCCGGTGCTGGCCGCGGGCGTCACGCAGTCGATGCTGACCGAGGACGAGCGTTCGGCCGGGGTCTGGCACGCCGAGTGGCAGCTGATCCGCGAGTGCCTCCGGCTGACCGGCGGCGCCGCGCACACGGCTGCCGAGCTCGCGCGCGGGCTCACCGCGCAGCCCGGGCGGATGCGGGCGAACGTGGCGTCGACGCACGGGCTGATCGTGTCCGAGCGGCTCTCCGCCGTGCTCGCGCCGTTGCTCGGGAAGGCGAGGGCCAAGGAGCTGCTCGGCGAGGCGTCCCGACGGGCGGTGCGCGAGGACCGGGCGTTGCGGGAGGTGCTGGACGAGCTGCCCGCGATCACCGACGTCCTCACCCCGGCAGCGCTGGACGCCCTCCTCGACCCGTCCGCCTATACAGGCGCGGCGGCGACGCTGGTCGACCGCGCCCTCGGTGAGCCGCCCCGGTGACCGCACCCTTCTGACCAGGCGTGAGCCTCCGCGGAAAATTCTTTGAACCGCCTCCGCCGAGTGTCCGTGTAGTGGGTATCAGGCAGCCGCACCGAGCGGCGGGAAACCCAACGGATACAAGGAGAACTTCCATGCTTCGCACGCGCATCGCCGTCTCCGTCGCCGCTGCGGCAGCCGGGCTGGCAGTGCTCACCGCTTGCTCGGGTGCCGAAACTGCTCAGCCGGTCATCGCCCCCGCGGCGGCGGGCGGCACCGGTGGCGGCCAGATCGCCAACGGGCAGGTCGGCAACGCAGCCCCCGCGTCGAACGAGTCGAAACTGGTCGTCGCGGACGTCGCCAGTGTCGGCCAGGTGCTCACCGACCAGAACGGCATGACCCTCTACCGCTTCGACAAGGACACGGCCAAGCCGCCGAAGTCCAATTGCGACGGTGACTGCGCCAAGGCCTGGCCGCCGATGCTGGCCACCGGGGACGTGCAGGTACAGGGCGTCGACAAGAACCTCGTCGGGAAGGTGACGCGCTCCGACGGCACCGAGCAGATCACCGTCGGCGGATGGGCGCTCTACCGCTACGCCAAGGACACCAAGGCCGGCGACGCGACCGGCCAGGGCGTCGGTGGCGCCTGGTACGCCGCCAACGCCAAGGGTGGCAAGGCCGGGCAGGCCGCGAGCGAAGCGGGCGTCGTCAAGCTGAGCGCCAGCAACATCGACGGCCTCGGTGAGGCGATCGTCGACCAGAACGGCATGACCCTCTACCTGTTCACGAAGGACACCAAGAAGGCCAAGACCTCCGCCTGCAACGGCGACTGCGCCAAGACCTGGCCGGCGGTGCTCTCCAACGGCAAGGTGGAACTGCAGGGCATCGACTCGAAGCTGCTCGGCAGCATCAAGCGCACCGACGGCACCGAGCAGGTCACCATCGGCGGCTGGCCCGTCTACACCTTCTCGAAGGACCTGAAGCCGGGCGACGCGAACGGCATGGGCGTCAACGGCACCTGGTTCGTCATCGAGCCCAACGGGTGCAAGGTCGGCACCACCCCCAGCTCCACCGCCAACCAGGCTCCGGCTGACAGTGGCGCCGGGAGCAGCAGCAACTCCGGCTCGGGTGGCACCACCTACTGAGCCACCCAGGAACTACCTAGTGGGCGAGGCCCGGCGGACGCTCTTCACGAGCGACCTCCGGGCCTCGCTCGTCGTGGTGGCGACGCAGGAACGAACGGCGGCGCGGCTCCTCGGCCGGAAGCGTTTCCGTGCGGTCGGTGTCCACGACGTGGTCGGTGCGCTGCTCGACGACCGTCGGCTCGTCGACCAGCTCGTCCTCGGGGACGTGGATGGTGCGGCGGGCGGGCAGGACGGCGATCAGCAGGCCGACCGCGGCGACGCCGAGGTGCAGCCAGGTGTCGGCGCGGCCCATGTCGAGCGGGTTGCCGGCGTTGGCGAAGGGGTTGGTCGAAATGAGACCGTCGATCATCAGGCCCCACACGAAGAGGGCGCCGTAGAAGATGAAGAGCAGCCAGCCGAACGTCCGGGCGCGGCCCGAGCCGAACGCCAGCAGCAGGCCGACGACGCCGGTCGCGACGCGGACCAGGCTCATGAGCGGGTTGCCGGAGAACCGCCAAAGCCCGGCGTCGTGGTGGCCGGCGAAGTTCCCGACCCCGGTCCTGGTGAACCCGATGATGCCGACGACGAGGAACGCGATCCCGGCCAGCCCGGCCAGCACCTGCGCCGGCTGCAGGCCGCGAACCCGGATGCGTGCGCCTTTCGCGTGAGTCATGACTCCAGTCCTTCCCAGCGTGTGGTGACGATCGTCACCGCACACAGGTACCCCGCGAACACAGTGCGCGAAACGACGGCGCTTGCCCGCAGCGCTCCGGAGCGTTCCCGGAACCGGGGCGATCCGAGAGCTATCCCACAAAGTCACCCGATCCGGGGAACGCCAGGCCGCGTTCCCGGCAATCCGGATCATGCGCAAGCTGAGCAGCATCTTCCTGGTGGGACTGTGCGTGGGGGCGATCGGCGCGGTGGCCGTCACGATCGGTCACGGTACTGCTGTGCCGCCGAAAGCGATCGCCGTCACAGAAGCGGTGACAACGATGTCGGAATCGCCCGTCGCGTCGAGCCCGGCTCCCACACCGACCCCTGCTTCGACACCCGGACCGTCGCCGAAGCCCGAGTCCAAGGTGGACCCCAAGGTGGACGCCGCCGAACTGGACCGGATGGTGGCCGGGGGCGACGTCAGCGTCGTCGTGTTCGACCGGCAGGCCGGCGCGACGACCGTCTCGGTGCACGCGGATCGTGGGTACACGTCGGCGTCGCTCGTGAAGCTGCTGATCGCCTTGGCCGTGCTCGAGCAGGGCGGTCCCGTGGCGCAGGTGCAGAAGATGCTGTCCCACAGCGACGACGACCTCGCGAGCCGGTTCTGGTCGGCTTACGGCGGGCCGGCGATCGTGACGGGCTGGGCCAAGAAGATCGGCCTCACCGGCACGCGCCCGCCCGCGGATCCCGGGCGGTGGGGCGACACGCGGATCACGGCGAAGGACGTGGTGCGGATCTACCAGTACGTGGTGGCGCACGCGCCCGGCGCGATCCTCGCCGCGCTGCGTGCCGCGTCCGAGCGGGGTTCGGACGGTTTCCGCCAGTACTTCGGCATCCCGGACGCCGCCGGTGGCCGGCCGTGGGCGGTGAAGCAGGGCTGGTCCTGCTGCCGGCCGACGCGGATGCTGCACACCTCGGGCCTGGTCGGCGAGGACGACCGGTACATCGTGGCGGTGCTGAGCGAGCACCCGGCTTCGGTCGACTACGCGACCGCCTCGAAGCGGGTGACGACGGTGGTCAAGGCGATCCTCGGCTGAGACTGAGACTGAGACTGAGACTGAGACTGAGGCGGAGGCGACGCGGCCGGCGGCCGTGACCGCCGCAGCAGTGAGCGGTCCCGAAACCCTTGCCGCGCCTACTGGTCCGTGTCGGCCAGCGCGCCGTGTGCGCCGGAGCGAGGCAACGGCCACGGCAGCACGCCGCCGCTGGTCTCGACCTGCCGGCCGGCCGGCGCCGGGGCCAGCGAGTGCGCTCCGATCCACGTCAGCACGTCCGGGATCTGCGACTTGAACGTGTTCATGTTGTGCCCCGCGTCCGGGATCCGCCACGACGAGAACTGCAGCGGGGGCCGCACCGCCGCGCGGATCTGGTCGATCGCGAAGCTCTCGTACTTCTCCTTGTCGCCCGAGATCGCCAGGATGTCCACCGGCGACGGGTGCAGCCGCACGTTCACCCGGACGTTGTTCGCGTCGTTGATGTCCTGGCGGCCGTGGAACAGGTCCTCGGTCTCGGCGTCGACCTGAGCCTTGTCGTAGCCGCTCACGCTGACCGCCTGGCCGTACCACTGGGGGTGGCGCGTCACCAGGTTCATCGCGCAGTAGCCGCCGGACGACCAGCCCGCCATCGTCCACGCCCGGCGGTTCGGCGAGACGCCGAGCTTCTGCTGGGCCCAGTCGCGCAGGTCGGCCGTCAGGTACGTGTCGTTCGCCGTGCCGTTGACCTCGTCGACGCATTCGGTGTCGTGGCCGACCTTCGGGACACCCGTCGGGTCGGGGACGATCACCACTGTCGGGGGCAGCGCCTTGCGAGCGATCGCAGCGTCGAGTTGCTGCGGCATGCCGTAGACGGCGAAGACCTCGGGGCCGGACGGGTAGTTCGGGATCCATTCGATCGCCGGGAACCGCAGTTCCTTGAACGCCGCGTCGAAGTACTGCGGGGGCAGGTAGACCGTGACGTCGCGGGTCAGCTTGGTGCGCCGGCCCGTCACCTTCATGTGGACGACGGTTCCCTTGCCCTCGCGCGCGTGTGCGACCCCCGTGTCACGCAGCTTTTCGAGGTCCTCGCCGTTCTGCGCCGCCTCCGCGTCGGTGCCCTGGCCGGCGTAGGCACCGGTGCCGAGCAGCGACCCGACCGTCGGGAAGAACCCGCCGATCATGTTGCCCGCCATGCCGGTCGTGAGCACCAGGAGCACGACCGCGAGCAGCACCGTGGCGCTGCGCCACAGCTGCTTGCGCTTCCAGCGGTCCCAGAACCACGGGACCGCGATGATCGCGAGCAGCGTCAGCACGACCACCACGATCATGTTGACCGGCGAATCCAGCCGGATGCTGCTCAGGTTCATGGTTCGGGTCCTTCCGGGCGGGCAGTGAATGCGCACCCGGAACCCCCCGGAGTCGCGTATATATCACGTTTGAGCGGGCATGCACGTTGCGGCCCTGTGACTTGCGCCATAGGGCCGCAACGCTTGCCGAACTCAGCGTTTTCTCAGTTATTCGTCGAAAGTCACCGCTCCAAAGCCCGCGTGAGGACGGTGATCGCCTGGGTGATCGCGGCCTCGGCGGCGTGAGTCTCGCGAAGCGCGTTGACCATCACGAAGTCGTGGATGATCCCCCGGTACCGCACGGCCGTGACGGGCACGCCGGCCTGACGCAGCTTCGCCGCGTACGCCTCGCCTTCGTCGCGGAGCACGTCCGCCTCACCGGTGATCACCAGCGCCGGCGGCAGCCCGGCCAGCTCTTCGAGTGACGCGCGCAGCGGGGACGCGGTGATCTCCGCTCGCTGCGCGGGATCCGTCGTGTACTGGTCCCAGAACCACTTCATGCCTTCGCGGCCGAGGAAGTAGCCCTCGGCGAATTTCGTGTACGACTCGGTGTCGAAGTTCGCGTCGGTCACCGGGTAGAAGAGCACCTGCTGCTTGAAGGTGACGTCGCCGCGCTGCTTGGCCAGCAGCGTCAGCGCCGCGGTCATGTTCCCGCCGACGGAGTCACCCGCGATCGCGATGCGCGACGTGTCCAGCCCCTTCGAAGCGCCGTGCTCGGCGACCCACTTCGCCACGGCGTAGCTCTGCTCGATGGCGACCGGGTAGCGCGCCTCCGGCGAGCGGTCGTACTCGGGGAACACGACGGCCGCGCCGACCCCGGCGGCCAGTTCGCGCACCAGGCGCTGGTGGGTGTGGAAGTCGCCGAAGACCCAGCCGGCGCCGTGGATGTAGACGATCACCGGCAGCGGTCCGGTCACGCCGGCCGGGCGCACGATCCGCGTCTCGACCTCGCCGGTCGGGCCGCCGGGGACCTTCAGGACCTCGATCTCGGCGTCGGCCATGGCGACTTCGCCGTCCTGGACGCCGTCGACGGCCTTGCGCCCCTCCTCCGGCGGCAGCTGAAACAGGTACGGCGGCTGGTCGGTGGCCTCGGCGAACGCCTGCGCGGCCGGCTCCAGGGCGAGGTTGTGGGGGTTGGCGGTCATGTCGTCCTCCTCGGGGGCGGTGAAGCTGACACGACTGAAGGTAGCTCCCAACTAAGTTGTGCACAACTGAATGACGTCCAATGAGATTAAGGGCACTTAAGTTGCCTCGAAGTACCGTCGCGGGGATCATGGAGAGTCACGAGAGAGGAGGACGCCATGGCGTCGCTGCGACTGGACGACCAGCTCTGCTTCGGGCTGTACTCGGCGTCGCGCGCGGTGACCGCGCTCTACCGGGTCGTCCTGGAAGACCTCGACCTGACCTACCCCCAGTACCTGGTCATGCTGGCGCTCTGGGAGCGGGACCACCGGCTCGTGAAGGAACTGGGCGCCGAGCTGAACCTCGACTCGGGCACGCTGTCGCCGCTGCTCAAACGCCTGCACGCGGCGGGGCTGGTCGAGCGCAACCGGCAGGCCGACGACGAGCGCGCGGTCATGGTCAGCCTCAGCGAGACCGGCAAAGCGTTGCGGGAGAAGGCCGAGGGCATCCCGGACGTCATCGGCACCGCGATGGGCCTCGACGACGCCGGCGTGGCCCGGATGCGTGCCGAGCTGGACCGGCTGACAGAGTCGGTGAACGCCTACCGAGAGGCCCGGTCCCCCGCATGATCAACCACGACGACGCGCTCAAGGCCGTCGAGAGCAGTCTCGACCGGCCGTCGGCGGCGCGGATCTACGACTACTTCATCGGCGGCACCACGAACTACGCGATCGACCGCGACTTCGCCGAGAAGGTCCGCGCCCGGCTGCCGCTCATGGGCGAGTACTGCCTGACGAGCCGCCAGTTCCTCGGCCGCGCGGTCCGCGAATGCGTGCGCGCCGGCATCCGGCAGTTCGTCGACATCGGCTCCGGCCTGCCGACCGCGGGCAACGTCCACGAGGTGGCCGACGAAGAACGCGAAGAGCTCGACGCGCGCGTGCTCTACATCGACAACGAGCCGATCGCTCTCGCGCACTCGACGCTGCTGCTCGCCGGCACCGCCGATCCGGAGCGCCACCACGCCATCGCCGCGGACTTCCTGCAGCCGGAGGACCTCTGGGACCGCGTGGCCGCGTCGGAGGTGATCGACGTACGCAAGCCGGTCGCCCTGGTGATCAACGCGGTCATGCACTTCGTCAAGGACGACGCGAACCCCGACCGGCTGCTCGAGTTCTACCGCCGGCGGCTCGCCCCCGGCTCGCTGCTGGTGCTGTCGCAGATGACCAACGAGAACCCAGTCAACGAGGACGAGCGGCAGGCGCTGATCGACCTGCTCGAGTACTACGAGACCACGACGAACCCGGGTTTCCTGCGGCCGATGGCCGAGTTCGAACGCTTCTTCGGCGGCTGGCCGATGCTCGAGCCGGGGCTGGTCTACGCGCCGGCTTGGCACCCCGACGAGCAGACGGTGTTCGCCGGCTCGCCGTCCGAGTCGCGGGTGATCGGCGGCATCGCGCGCAAGCCCTGATCCACCTGGCTTCAACCCCCGGGTTGACGCCGTGACGCCGAAGCGCGGGCAGCCTGGTGATCGAACGGATCACCAGGGGGAATGCTCGTGAACGGCTCGGCCAACATCGTCATCGGACTCGTCGTGCTGGCGTGGCTGCTGTGGCGCCAGACGCAACGGCGCCCGGTCCGCGAGGACCGCAAGCCGACCGTGCTGCTGATCCTGCTGGTGCTCGGGGTCGTCGCGCTGGGCGCGTACTTCAAGACGGCGCCGGCGACCGGGCTCGCGATCGCGCTGCTGGCCGGCAGTCTCGTGCTGGCCGCAGGTTTCGGCGTCGTCCGCGGGTACACCGTGCGGCTTTGGCAGCAGGACGGGCAGTTCTTCCGCCAGGGCACCTGGCTGACCATCGTGCTGTGGCTGGTCGCGATCGGCAGCCACATCGGCCTCGACGCGCTGATCGACAGCGGCGCGAAGGGCCTCGGCAGCGCGTCGATCCTGCTCTACCTGGCCGTTTCGCTCGGCGCGCAGCGGCTCGTCGTGCAGTCGCGGGCCACCCGGCTACGAAGCTTCGCGTAGCCCTTCCAGCACGTCGAGGACCGCGCTCTTGCCCAGCTCCACGGCCTTGCGCAGCACCTCGGGGTCGCGCTCCAGCACCGCCACGTCCGGTGAGCCGGTGGGCGGGCGGATGCTCAGGATCCGCGGGTCGGACGCCAAGATCTCCTCGTCCTCGACGTCGTGGCGGTAGGTGTCACGCCACGCGGGAATCGTGCCCGGGGCCTGGCGACGCAGGAAGCGCGGCACCACGACGTCGTACGCCCGCGATGGCGGCACCGGCAGCTCGTCCGCGCGGCGGGTGCGCAGCACCAGGACGTCGGTCGCGTCCTGGGCCAGCGCCGTGCGGAACGGGATCGGCTCGGCGACCCCCGCGTCCACGAACCGGCGGCCGGCCATCGGGATCGGCGGGCCGGCCAGCACCGGCATGCAGGACGACGCCGCCAGCGCGACCTTGACCGCGTCGACGTCGTCGAGAAAAGGGTGGAGGTCGGTCGACTCCCCCGTGTCGGCGTCGGTCGCCAGCGGGTGGAACGTCACCGGGTTGGCGAGGATCGCCGGGAAGTCCATCGGCTCCAGCACCGAATAGACCTGGTGGACGAGGTATTCGAGGTCGATCACCGCGCGGCCGCGCAGGGTGTGCAGCGGGTTGATGATCCGGCGCATGACCACCGGGTTCCACCAGGTCCGCACACCCGTCGACGAGCACCCGCTGAGCAGCCAGGCGGCGTTCAGCGCGCCGGCCGACGAGCCGTAGACGGCGTCGAACACGGGGACTGCGCCCAGTTCGTCCAGCGCCAGGGCCATGCCGCTCGAGTAGGTGCCGCGGCTGCTGCCGCCTTCGACGGCCAGCGCGAGACGGCGGCCGTCGGTGCGTTCTCCCGGGACGCTGCCCGTCGCCATCCGTTCGGAGATCAGTTCGAGTACCGGGTGCACTCCTCCCATCCTCGTCGTTTCGGGCGATCCGTCGACCCGATTTATCCCACCCAGGGGGGTGAAGTGATGCGCGCCTCGTTGCACTGCAACTCGTTGCATAGGACCCTCGGGCCATGGCACTGGAGCACGCGATCCTTGTCTCGCTGTCCGAGCGCGCCGGCTCGGGCTACGAGCTCACGCGCCGCTTCGAGAAGTCGATCGGGCTGTTCTGGAGCGCCACCCACCAGCAGATCTACCGCGTGCTGAAGCGGATGGAAGAGGCCGGCTGGGTCGCCGTCGATGTCGTCGCGCAGTCGGGACGGCCGGACAAGAAGGTCTACACGGTCAGCGACGGCGGACGCGCCGAGCTCGTCCGCTGGCTGGCCGAGCCGGACCCGTCGGCGGGGCCGGTGGAACTCGCCGTGAAGATCCGCGGCGCGACTTTCGGCGACCCCGGCGCCGTCGCCGAAGAGATCGTCCGGCACCGCGCGAGACACGCCGAGCGCCTCGACGTCTACCGCCAGATCGAGAAGCGCGACTTCCCCGCGCCCGCCGCGCTGACCGGCCAGCACCTACACCAGTACCTGGTCCTGCGCGGGGGCATCCGCGTCGAAGAGGGCCAGGTCGAGTGGTTCGACGAAGTCCTCGCCGCCCTCCACCACACCAAGGACGCCTGATGAGCCCGTACCCGAACCTGCTGTCGCCGCTGGACCTCGGCTTCACGACGCTGCGCAACCGCGTCCTGATGGGGTCCATGCACACCGGCCTCGAAGACAAGGCCGCCCACTTCCCCGAGCTGGCCGAGTACTACGCGGAACGCGCCCGCGGTGGCGTCGGGCTGATCGTCACCGGCGGGTTCGCGCCGAACCGCACCGGCTGGCTGCTGCCGCTCGCCTCCAAGCTGACGACGTCCGCCGAGGCCCGGGAGCACCGGCAGCTCACCGCGCCCGTCCACGAAGCCGGCGGCAAGATCGCGCTGCAGGTCCTGCACGCGGGCCGGTACGCCTACCACCCGCTGAGCGTGTCCGCGTCGAGCATCAAGGCGCCGATCAACCCGTTCCGCCCGCGTGCCCTGACCGGTTACGGCGTGCGTCAGCAGATCCGCGCCTTCGCCGACTGCGCCGCTCTCGCGCGCGAAGCGGGCTACGACGGCGTCGAGATCATGGGCTCCGAGGGCTACCTGATCAACCAGTTCCTGGCCGAGCGCACCAACAAGCGCACCGACGCCTGGGGCGGCACGCCGGAGAAGCGCCGCCGGTTCGCCGTCGAGATCGTCAAGCGCACCAGGGAAAAGGTCGGCGACGACTTCATCATCATCTACCGGCTCTCCATGCTCGACCTCGTCCCGGGCGGCCAGCGCTGGGAGGACGTCGTCGCGCTCGCGAAGGACGTCGAAGCCGCCGGCGCGACGATCATCAACACCGGCATCGGCTGGCACGAGGCCCGCGTGCCGACGATCGTGACGTCGGTGCCGCGCGCCGCGTTCACCTGGGTGACCGGGAAGCTCAAGCCGCACGTGACCATCCCGGTCGTCACGTCCAACCGGATCAACATGCCGCAGGTCGCCGAGGAAGCCTTGAGCAGCGGCGACGCCGATCTCGTGTCGATGGCCCGGCCGTTCCTCGCCGACCCCGAGTGGATCCGCAAGGCCGAGACCGGCCGCGAGGACGAGATCAACACGTGCATCGCCTGCAACCAGGCCTGCCTCGACCACGCCTTCAAGCGCAAGCTCGTGTCCTGCATGGTGAACCCGCGCGCCGGCCACGAAACGACGTTGACGCTGGCACCCACTCGGCGCTCGAAGCACGTCGCCGTCGTCGGCGCCGGGCCCGCCGGGCTGTCGGCCGCGACCGCGCTGGCCGAACGCGGGCACAGCGTCGAGCTGTTCGAGGCCGACGCCGAGATCGGCGGCCAGTTCGGCATCGCGCGGAAGATCCCCGGCAAGGAGGAGTTCGCCGAGACGATCCGCTACTACCAGCGGCGCGTCGAGGTGACCGGCGTGAAGCTGCACCTCGGTACCCGTGTGACCGCGGCCGATCTCACCGGATTCGACGAGGTCGTGCTGGCCACCGGCGTCACGCCGCGGGTGCCGTCGCTGCCCGGGATCGACCACCCCAAGGTGCTTTCGTACGTCGACGTCGTGCGGCACGGGAAGCCGGTCGGCGAGCGGGTCGCGGTGATCGGGGCCGGCGGCATCGGCGTCGACGTCAGCGAGTTCCTCACCCACACCGCTTCGCCGGCCCTCGACCGCGACGCGTGGATGGCCGAATGGGGTGTCACCGACCCCGAGCACGCGCCGGGCGGGCTCGCGAAGCCGCGGCCCGAGCCGTCGCCGCGGCAGGTTTACCTGCTGCAGCGCAAGAAGTCCGGGATCGGTTCCGGGCTCGGCAAGACCTCGGGCTGGGTGCACCGGGCCGCGCTCAAGGCGAAGCGCGTCGAGCAGCTCACCGGCGTGACGTACGAGCGGATCGACGACGCCGGCCTGCACCTCACCGTGGACGGCGCGCCGCGGCTGCTGGAAGTCGACACGATCGTCGTCTGCGCCGGTCAGGAACCCGTGCGGGACCTCGCGGACGAGCTGCGCGCCACCGGCCTGCCGGTGCACCTCGTCGGCGGTGCCGACGTCGCCGCGGAACTCGACGCGAAACGGGCGATCGACCAGGGAACGAGGCTCGCCGCCGCGCTGTAGCACCAGATGCGTCCGGCACTGGCAGGATGAACCCCGTGCGAGACGTATGCGTGATCGGGCTCGGGCTGATCGGCGGTTCGCTGCTGCGCGCGGCGGCCGCCAGCGGCCGCACGGCGTTCGGCGCCGCGGTTTCCGAAGTGGACGCCGACGCGGCCAGCAGAGCGGGTTACGACGTCACGACGGACGTCGAAGCCGCGCTGCACCGGGCCGCCGCCGAGGAGGCGATGGTCGTGCTGGCCGTGCCGCTGCCTGCCGTCGATGACCTGCTGCGCCTGGTCGCCCAGCACGCGTCGCACTGCCTGCTCACCGACGTGACCAGCGTGAAGGCGCCGGTACTGGACGCCGTCCGCCGTCGCGTGCCGTACACGCGCTACATCGGCGGGCACCCGATGGCCGGGACGTCGAGCTCCGGCTGGCTGGCCGGGGACGCCGCGTTGTTCCAGGGCGCGGCCTGGGTCGTCGCCGTCGAGGACGACACCGATCTCGAGGCGTGGGCCGAGATCGCGGGGTTCGTGCTGGACATCGGGGCGCACGTCGTCCCGCTGCCCGCCGAGTCGCACGACGAAGCCGTCGCCCGGATCTCGCACCTGCCGCACCTGCTCGCGGCGATCCTCGCGACGATCGGCGCCGAGGGCGGGCCGCTGGCCATGTCGCTGGCCGCCGGGTCCTACCGCGACGGGACGCGCGTCGCGGGGTCGAACCCGCAGCTCGTGCGCGCGATGACGGAAGGCAACCGGGACGCGCTGCTGCCGATCGTCGACGAAGCCCTCGGCCGGCTCGGCGCCGCGCGCGGTTCGCTCGCCTCGACCGGCGGGCTGGCGGCCACGATCAACGCGGGGTACGAAGGCGCGCAAGCGCTGGCCGCCAGCCTGGACGTCGAACGCGCGGGCGTCCGGATCAGCCTCTCGGCCCCGGACGCGCGGCAGGGCCTGATCGCACTCGGCGAACGCGGCGGCCGGATCACCGGCCTCGCGGACGGGATCGCGACCGGCGAGGTCCAGTAGGAAATGCCATGAGGGGCACCTTCATGGACTTAAAAGCCATGAGGGGCACCCTCATGGCTTTCGGGACCTACTGGGCCGGGGGCGTGTCCGGCTTGTCGTCGAACTTGTCGAGGAAGCTCTTCGCCTTCTCGATGCCGCTGTCGATCTGCTCGTCGTGACCGGCGAACTTCGACTTCGCGAAGTCACCCGCCTTGTCGAGGCCATCCTCGATCTTGTCGCCGTGCTCGCGCAGGGCCTCTTCGGCCTTGCCCTTCAACGCATCGAAGTCGATTCCCATGAGGGCAATTGAACAGCACGGACGTCACGTGCGCCTGTGGTAGGGCAGGAACCGCCGGACGAGCCGCAGCGGCGAGCGTTCCACCAGGTCAGGACCGCGGACGGCGTCGAACGCCGACTCCAGCTGGTCGACCACCCCGGCCAGCTGCGCGCTGTCCGGCAGCGGCACCGAGGCCGGCTCGCGCTGCTCGCGGATCGCCGACGCCAGTTCGTCCAAAGCCGTCGTCAGCAGCTCGACGTCACGCGGGTCCGGCGGCACCACGCCCCGGCCGATCGTCACGCCGACCTCGGTGACGGCGTCCGCGACGCGCTCCTGCGCGGCGATGACCGGCCACCACGCCACCGCCTGCCGCCCGTTCGCGGACGGCTCGACGACGACCTGCTGGAACGCCGTCCGCAAGTCGGCCAGCGCCCGGTACGCGCCGCGCCGGGCCCGTGACCGCGCGAGCCGCGCGTCCCCGGAAGACGCTTCCACCAGCGCGCACGAGATGTACTTCGCGACGGCGTCCAGCCCGTCGGCGAGCCGGCCGCCGACCTGCGGACGACGGCTGCCCGGCCAGAGCAGATAACCGAAGACGAGCACGATCACGCAGCCCAGCACGGTGTCGACCAGCCGCGCCACCACGACGTTCCAGCTGCCGGTGTTCGCCAGGTCCATCTGCAGGATGATCAACGGCGTCACGAACGCGCTGAGGATGCCGTAGTTGCGCACCTTCCCGACCGCGACGCCGCCGGCGAAAATCGCGATCAGCGCGACCAGCAGCCAGCCGTGGCCGCCGACGCCGAGCACGATGGCGCCCACCCCGACGCCGACGACCGTGCCGATCCCGCGCAGCACCGCGCGGCCGAAGACCGAGCCGAAGTCGGGCTTGAGCACGATCCCGACGGTCAGGGTGATCCAGTAGGACCGCTCGAACGGCACGAGCAGCCCGACGACCTCGGCGATCGCGACGCACAGCGTCAGCCGCAGCGCGGCGATCCACGTCAGCGGGCCGGACGCCAGCGAGCCCGCCCACGTCCGGAGGCGCCGGTACCAGGGCGTCGGCTCCCGGCGCTTGCGGTCGTCGCCCTTCCCGATCCGGACCAGGCCGGCGTACAGCGCGGCGAGCAGCGGGTCGCCTTCGTCGGCCGGCATCGGCGGCGGTTCCGGCAGCGGCTGGCTGGCCAGCACGGACGCCGACAGCGCGACGAAGTGGTCGATGACCTCCTGCGGTGTGCGGTGGCCGGCGTTGACCATCGCCACCGACGCCTCGACCGCGGGCGTCGTCGCCGAGAGCAGGTTGAGCAGGTGCCGGTAGGCGGCGTCGCGGCCGGACAGCCACGAGCGCGCGGTGAGCAGCTGGTCGTAGGCGGTGTTCATGGCCGTGGTCAGCCGGTGGCGGGCGACCCGCGAGACGGCTTCGTCGGTCGCCGAGAGCATCGCGGCCAGCTCGACGTAGACGTGCGCGACGGCGGTGCGTTCGGGGCTGGTCGCCCGGAACGTCCAGCTGGCGAGCGCCACCGAGAGGCTCCACACCGCGCCGAGGCAGAAGAAGCCGAGCAGGACCTCGACGCGCACGCCGGTCGCGTGCTGGCCGGTGCCGAGGACGCAGAACACGAACATCTGCAGCCCGGCCACCGAGGCGTTGCTGCCGGCCGCGCTGATCAGCGCGGACACCGCCGCGACCAGGATCACCGCGGGCACGGATAGCGCAGGCGTGCCGCCGGTGAGCAGCCCGACGAGGTACCCGGCCGTCGCCGCCAGGGTCGCGCCGCCGAGCCGCCGGGCGCGGTAGCGGTAGGGGCCGGCCGACTCGGACAGCACGGCGGGCAGCGCGCCGGTCGAGATCAGCGCGCCGACGGCGATGTCCCCCGCCGCGTACGCGACCGCGAGCGGCACGGCCAGCGCGAGGACGGCGCGGGCGACCATGTTCCACGGCACCGGGACCGGCTTGCTGCGCAGGAGCTGGGTCAGCCAGTGCGGCGCGGCGATGTCGGGACGCGGCGTGCTCACGCCCCCATCTTGACCTACGCTGCGCGGAACGCTTAATTATCAATCTGTCAACAACGTGGGAGGTTCCGGTGGGCCGCAAGTTCTCCTTCGAGGTCAACCGCACGAGCACCGCGCCGCCGGCCGCGTTGTTCGCACTCGAAGCCGACGGGCCGAGCTGGGCGAAGTGGGGAAAGCCACTCATCGTGCAGGCCCGCTGGAAGCGCCAGGGCACCGATGAGCCGGGCGGCGTCGGCGCCGTCCGCGAGGTCGGCCTCTGGCCGGTGCTGATCCGCGAGGAGACGCTCGAGTACGAGCCCGGCCACAAGCACGTCTACACGTTCTTCGGTGCCAACCCGATCAAGGACTACCGCGCCGAGGTGCTGTTCACGCCGACCGACGGCGGCGGCACGCACCTGCGCTGGACCGGGTCGTTCACCGAGCCGGTCAAGGGCAGCGGCCCGATCCTGGCGGCCGGACTCGAACGTGTGATCCGGCTGTTCTCCGGCAAGCTGGTCAAGGCGGCCGAAACAGGGCGCTGACCTGGGTGGCCCCGGCCACACAAGATCAGCCGACGCAACTTCACCCCCCACTCCAACGTCACCCTTTCGGGTAGTCCTGCACTACCCGGAAGGGGGACGTGGGGATGAAGCGCGTCGTAGCCGTGGTCGCCGCCGCGGCGTTGGCACTGACGGCACTGGCGGCTTGTTCGGCGAACGAGCCGGACCAGCGGGAGTTCGGCACCAGCCAGCCCAACCCGGCACCCGGGGGCGGGCCGGGGGCGACGACGTCGGGGCCGTACCCGTTCGGCACGGTCCAGCAGAAGGTGCCGGCGATCGCGAACGGCCAGGTCCCGGTGGTCCGGCGGATCACCACCGACAAGCCGTACGTCTTCCTCACCATGGACGACGGCGCGGTCAAGGACCCCGGCGCGCTGAAGCTGATGCAGCAGAACGGGACCCACCCGGTGCTGTTCCTGAACCAGAAGTACGTGAAGGGCCACGAGGCCTACTTCAAGCAGATCCTCGACGCCACCGGCGCGACGCTCGGCGACCACACGGTCGACCACCCGAACCTCAAGGGCAAGCCGTACGAGTTCCAGCGCAAGGAGATCTGCGACGACGCGGACGACTTCCAGCGCGGGCTCGGCGTGCGGCCGTCGCTGTTCCGCCCGCCCTTCGGCAACTACGACCAGAACACTCTGCGCGCGGCGGCGGCGTGCGGAATGCGCGCGGCGGTGCTGTGGACGGCCGCGGTCAACGACGGGCACGTCCAGTTCCAGGCCGGCGACAAGCTCAAGCCCGGCGACATCGTGCTGATGCACTTCCGCAAGACGTTCGCCGAGGACTACACGGCGTTCGTGGAGCAGGCCAAGAAGGACGGGCTCACACCCGTCCCCCTGGCCGACTTCCTGGGCTAAAGCACGACCGTCGGCGTCACGACGGTCCGCCGGCACGACACGTCCCCGAGGTGCACGAGGATCTGCGTCGTCCCGCGCGGCACGTTGTCGAGCACGAACCGGCCGCCTTCGTCGGCGGTCGTGGACGACGTCCCGTGCTCGGCGACCCGCACCTCGACGCCGTACTGGCCGGCGGGCACCAGCCACCCGTCGATGCGGTGCAGCTTGCCGATCTTGGTCAGGTTGATCATCACGGTCAGGTCGCTGACGGTGAAGGTGATCGTCCCGGTGCCGCCGCCGCGCACGCCGGCGAGGGTGTCCAGCCGCTCCCACCGCGCGACCTCGACGTCGAGGTCTTCGAGGGCGAGCGCGAACTGGACCCGCTGCACCAGGTCGTCCGGTGGCGGGTCCAGCTCGTCGAGGAAGCGGCCGATGCCGGCCAGGATCATTTCGTCGGAAAAGGCCTCGCCCGGCGCTCCGAGGTCGTTCATCGGGTTCCCCCTTCACTGGCGAGGAGATCGCGCATCTGGTCGAGGCAGCGCCCTCTGGTCGGTCCGACGCTGCCACGGGGCATGCGCAGTGTCTCGGCGACGAGCTGGTACTCCGCCCGACCCGCGAGCACGGTCAGCCGGAGCAGGTCCTGACAGCGGTGGGGCAACCGGACGAAGGCGCGCCAGACCCGGCGGTCGCGGTCGGCGCGGACGGCTTCGTCTTCGGGTGCCGGTTGGGTGCTCGGCATGGCTTCGGCGACTTCGTCGCTCAGCGGCACGGGCTGCATGCGGCGGCCGAAGGGGTGCGTGGCCTCGCGCCGGGTGGTCGTGATCAGCCACGCGGCGAGGGCTTTGGGGTCTCTGAGTTTTCCGAGCTGGCTGAAGAGGGCGAGCCACACGGTCTGGACGACGTCTTCGGCAACCGAGCGGTCGAGGCCGTTGGCCCGGGCGACGTGCCAGACGAGCGGGGTCAGCTCGGCGACGAGGCGATCCATCGCGCGGCGGTCACCCTCCCGGGCGGCCTGCATGCACGCGGCGTGCAGCTCGGCGCCGGTCAAGCCCTCCCAAGGCGGGTCTACCTCTGTGGTTTGCACGTCGGTCACCGTATCTGCCCCTCTTCGGAAAAGTCTTCGAGTCGGCTTCGGCAGTATCGCGGGTCCTTCGGGGGGAAGGAGCGTGCAGGTGGATCTCGGATACATCAAGGTCACTTACTTCGTCGGTCGCGCTCCGGTCAATGACAGCTGCGGGAGGTACCGGCCGACGCGAGCGGGTGACGCGCGCCGACCGGTACTCCCCTCCCTCAAGGGGCCCGCTCCCCAACGGACCCCGCCGGATGTCCCCTCCCCCGAAGGGCACCCGGCCGACGGTGTCCGGAAGCCCCCTCGGCTCCCGGTCACCGCGCATTTCCGAACTCGGCACCCCCTGCCGCGTTCCCAATCTCGTGCTTGGCTGCTCCACAGGACGCAATGGCGGGACGGCCAGATACACGAACCGCGAACTTTTTTTGAAGATCGACGCAGTGCCGCTAAGCGATCACCGAACGTGCTTCGGAAAGCGTTTGCGCCCACCGCGCGTAGCCCGCGGGCCCGGGGTGGAAGCGATCGGACGCGAACGCGGCCGGGTCGAGCAGCCGCGGGTCCATCGGGAGGTGCGTGACGCCGGGGATCTTCCCGAGTGCCGCGGCCGCCGCGTCGAGCGCGGCCGAGCGGGCGGCGAGGAAGTCCCGCAGTGGCCGTGGCAGCGCCGGGAAGCGGGACATCGGCGGCACGCCGGCCAGCAGGACGTCGACCGGACCGAGCCGCCGCCGCAGCTCGACGACCAGTTCCAGCAGGTCACGGCAGTAGGCCGCGGCCGTCCGGAGCTCGATGGTGTCGTTGACGCCGAGCGCGATCACGACCAGATCGGCCGGGCGGACGAGCGGCACCAGCTCGGCGCGGACGGTCCGGGCGTTGGCCCCGGTCCGGCCGACCGCCTGCCAGCGGACCGCCCGGCCGTCGCGGGCGAGCTCGCGGGCGAGGCAGCCGGTGAGCGCTTCCTCGTGGTCCCGTGCGCCGACGCCGTCCACTGTGGATTCACCGAGGACGGCCAGGCGGAAGGGCTCACCGTCGCCCGGGACCCGCCCCTCGGTCGGACCGGACGCGCCGGGGAGCCGCGGGGTCTTCCGCTTGACGTAGAGGGCTTGAGCGAGGATCACCATGGTTTCGAAGTTAGCCGTGGGCGATCGAGACTTTCGCCCTGATCAGCGTGGGGTCCGCCACGGCGTCGAGGAGGAAGGCGGCGACGTCGGCACGCCGGATGGTGAACGTGCGGACGTTCCCGTCGAGCCGGCTCGCGACCTTGCCGGTGCGCGGGCCGTCGAGCAGCATCGGCGGGCGGACCACGGTCCAGTCCACACCGGACGCCGTGACGACGTCCTCCATCGCGAGCATGTCGGCCCAGCCGTGCTTGAGGAAGGTGTTGAGCAGCGGCTTCACGAGCGTGCGGGTGAAGAAGCCGTCCCCCTCGGTGTGCATGCCGCTGGCGCTGACGACCAGCAGGCGCTTCGCCCCGGCCTCGATCGCCGCGCGGGCGCCGTCGGCGCAGACCGTGGTCGGCCCGCGGTCCCGCGAACCCACCGCCGAGATCACCGCGTCACGCCCTTCGATCGCGGCCGTCAGCTTGTCGTGCTCGTGCAGGCCGGCGACGACGACCCGCGCCGGCAGCTTCAGCCGGGCGGGGTCGCGGACGACGGCCGTGACGTCCCAGCCACGCTCCAGCGCCTGCCCGACGACCTCGCCGCCGACGCCGCCGGTGGCCCCCAGAACGGTGATCTTCATGGTGGTTCCTCCTCGGTTAGTGAACACTCACCAGGTAGAGTGAGTGTTCACTAACCACGCTGAGAACGCACTCAGGAGCCGTCATGGGAAGCCGTGAGGAGATCGTCGCCGCGGCCGCGAAGGTGATGCGTGAGCAGGGCTACGCCCACGCGACCACCAAGGTCATCGCGCAGACCGCGGGCTACTCGGAAGCGATGCTCTACAAGCACTTCCGCGACAAGACGGACCTGTTCCTCAGCGTCATGGCCGAGGAACTGCCCGCGCTCGGCGCGACCCTGGCGGACCTGACCGCGGACCCCGGCCAGGCGCCCTTGCGGGACAACCTCGTCCGCGTCGCGCGGCTCGGCCTGGCGTTCTACCTCGAAGGGTTCCCGATCGCCGTCTCGGTCTTCTCGTCGCGCGAACTGCTCCGGACCCACCGCGAGCGGATGGGTACGACCGGCCCGCGCATACCCCTGAAGGGTGTCGCGGACTACCTGCGGGCCGAGCGGGCGCTGGGCCGGATCAGCGCGGACACCGACGTCGAGGCGGCCGCGTCCCTGCTGCTCGGCGCATGCTTCCAGCAGGCGTTCCTGGCCACGTTCGAAGAAAGCGAGCCGGCCGATCTCGCCGGCCGGCTCGTGGACACCCTGCTCGCCGCGCTCTAGGCGTTCTTCTCCGCGCGGAGCTTGTGCCAGCGCTCGTACATGCCGTTGAGCTCCTCGAGCATGAACGACAGGAAGTCCCGCATCTCGGCGAGCCGCTGTCCCGCCGGCGAGTCCTCGCCGAGGGCGTCGATGCCGTCGCCCGCCGCGTCGCGCCACATGATGATCATGCGGTCGCGCTTGAGGAACGTGGCGTACCAGAGGTCGTCGAAGAGGCGGTAGTGGTCGCGGCGCTCGCCGGGCTCGCGTTCCTTGGCGACCAGGCCGATCTGCTCGAGGAAGCGCACCGCGCCGGAGATGGCCGCCGGGCTCACCGACAGCTGCGAGGCCAGGTCGGCCGCGGTCAGGCGGGCGTCGTCGGTGGTCATCAGGGCCGCGAAGACCCGCGCGGACATGCGCTGCATCCCGATCTGCGAGAGCACCAGGGCCAGGCTCTCGACGTACCGGCGGACGGCGTCTTCATCTCGCTTCGTGTCAGGCGTCGTCATCGGCCCATCCTCTCGTACCCGCCCACCAAGATCACTCAATCTAGACATTTTCTTAACTTCACAACTTCGTGAAATCAGTGTAGCTTCCGAAGCATGGAAAACGCCATCGCGATCTCCGGCCTCCACAAGTCGTTCGGCCGGACCAAGGCCTTGGACGGCCTCGATCTGCAGGTACCTACTGGGGAAGTACACGGGTTCCTCGGCCCCAACGGCGCCGGGAAGTCGACCACCGTCCGGGTCCTGCTCGGCCTGCTCCACGCGGACTCGGGGGACGTCCGGCTGCTCGGCGGCGACCCCTGGAAGGACGCGGCGAGCCTGCACCGCCGCCTGGCCTACGTGCCCGGCGACGTCAACCTCTGGCCCAACCTCTCCGGCGGCGAGGTGATCGACCTGCTCGGGCGCCTGCGCGGCGGGCTCGACGAGAAGCGCCGCGCCGACCTCGTCGAGCGGTTCGACCTCGACCCGAAGAAGAAGGGGCGGACGTACTCGAAGGGCAACCGGCAGAAGGTCGCCATCGTCGCGGCCCTCGCGTCGCGGGTCGACCTGCTGATCCTCGACGAGCCGACGTCCGGCCTCGACCCGCTCATGGAGGCGACGTTCCAGTACGCCATCCAGGAAGAGCGCGAGCAGGGCCGGACCGTGCTGCTGTCCAGCCACATCCTCGCCGAGGTCGAGGCGCTGTGCGACAAGGTCAGCATCATCCGCAACGGCGCCACGGTCGAGTCCGGCACCCTGGCCGAGCTGCGTCACCTCACCCGGACGTCGATCACCGCCGAGCTCGCCGGCCCGCCGAACGGGCTCGCGAAGCTGGAAAACATCCACGACCTCAAGGTCGACGGCAACCGTGTCCGGTTCGACGTCGAAACGCGCTCGCTCGACGAAGCCCTGCGCCAGCTGACCCAGGTCGGCGTCCGCAGCCTGGTCAGCCAGCCGCCGACGCTGGAAGAGCTGTTCCTGCGGCACTACACCACCGAGGCGAGCGCGAAATGACCGCGACCCTCGCGCGGCCCGTCGAGGTCGCGCCGGCGCACGAGCTGGCCGGCACCTGGCACCTCACCCGGCTCGCGCTGCGCCGCGACCGCATCGTCCTGCCGATCTGGATCGTGCTGCTGAGCATCGTCCCGGCCAGCACGGTGAAGACGTTCACGCAGTTCTACCCGACCGTCGCCGACCGGCAAGCACTGCAGATCGGCGCGAACACCAACCCGTCGTACGCGCTGCTCTACGGGCCGCCGTTCGACCTGACCACCGCCGGCGGGTTCATCTCCTGGCGCATGTGCGGCTTCCTGGCCCTGCTCACCGGGTTGATGGTGGTCTTCACGGTCACCCGGCACACCCGCGCCGAGGAGGACACGGGACGCGCGGAGCTGCTCGCGTCCGCGGTCGTCGGCCGGTACGCGGCGCTGACGTCGGCCGTCCTGGTGGCCGGCGGGGCGAGCGTGCTGATCGGCCTGATCCAGTACGGCAGCATGGTCGGCGCCGGGCTGCCCGCCGCCGGTTCGCTCGCCTTCGGCGCGGCGGAAGCGTTGTCGGGCCTGGTGTTCACCGCGGTGGCGGCGGTCGCCGTCCAGCTCGCCGAGTACTCCCGCACGGCCAACGGGATCGGCACCGCCGTGGTCGGCGCCGCCTTCCTGGTGCGCGGCGCCGGTGACTCCACTGTGGACGCCCGCTGGCTGTCGTGGCTGTCGCCGATCGGCTGGGTGCAGCAGGTCCGCGCGTTCGCCGGGGAACGCTGGTGGGTGCTCATGCTGCCGGTGGTCTTCGCGCTGGTCGTCGGCGCGGCCGGGTACTGGCTGCTGCCGCGGCGCGACGTCGGGGTCGGCATCCTGCCGCCGCGGCCGGGCCCGGCGCGGGCGGCGGCGAGCCTGCGGACGCCGTTCGCGCTCGCCGTGCGGCTGCACCGCGGCCCGCTGCTCGGCTGGACCATCGGGATGGCCGTCGTCGGCGCGGTGTTCGGCTCGATCGCCAGCGGCATCGGCGGTCTGGTCGGCTCCAGCCCGCAGGCGCAGGAGATCATGGCGCGCCTCGGGGGCAGCGACGCGCTCACGCAGGCGTTCCTCGCCGCCATGGCCGGGATGTTCGCGATGGTCGCGTCGCTGTACGGGATCCAGGCGGTGCTGCGGATGCGCGGCGAAGAGACCGCGATCCGGCTCGAGCCGGTGCTGGCCACCAGCGTCGGCAAGCTGCGCTGGGCGGCGGGTCACCTCGTGTTCGCGTTCTTCGGCACGGCGTTGCTGCTGCTGGCCGGCGGGCTGTTCATGGGGCTGGCCAACGGGTTGCGCACCGGCGACGTCGGCGGCTCGGTCGGCGACTCCCTCGCCGGGATGCTCGTCCAGCTGCCCGCGGCGTGGGTTGTGGTCGCATTGGCGGTGACGATCTTCGGGCTGCTGCCGGGCTTTTCGGCCGCGGCTTGGGCGGTCGGCTCGCTGGCACTGCTGCTGAGCCTGTTCGGCCCGGTCGTCAACCTGCCGCAGGCGGTGCTGGACGTCTCGCCCTTCCAGCACCCGCCGAAGATCCCCGGCCAGGAGCTCGTCGCGACGCCGCTCGTCTGGCTCACGGCGATCGCGGCCGCGGCCCTGGTCGCCGGCCTGGTGGGCTGGCGGCGCCGCGACGTCGGCTAGCGCGGTTTGATCTCGCGGTCGGTCCCGGCCACGAGCTGAGCCTGCGGCCCCGCCTTCCCACAGGCGGGGCCGCCCGGTTCGCTGAACGCGGGCGTGACGACCGCGGTGTGCGGCTTGCCGTCGTCGAAGCGGACGGTGACCCGGATCGGCTCGGCCTGCAGGCCGGGGATGTCGGCGAAGCCCTGCAGCTCGCCGGTCGGCACCATCGAGACGCCGCAAGAGGCGTCCGGGCCGGTCCCGGTGCAGGTCTGGGTGCCCGCGGCCGTCCCGGGGAAGAGCTCGACGGGGCGCGTGACGCACTGGTCGCCCCAGCACGCTTCGAGCGTCGCGCGGGTGATGCCCGCGGGGTCCGGGACGGTCAGGCCGATGCCGATCCGGGTGCCGATCGCCGGGCACGCGACCTCCGTCCCCGAGCCGGCCTGGCCGCACCCGGCGGCGACGAGCAGGAGTGCCGCGATCCACGGAATCCTTCGCATGCCGTCCAGACGGAGTTACCCGCGCCGGGGTTGCACGGGTCAGTCGCGCCAAACGCTGGTCAGCGGCAAGGCGGGCGAAGTCGTGGGCGGCACTGTCGACGTCGGGGTGGGCGTCACGGTGACCTCGACGACGCTCGTGGTGGTGCTCGGCGGCGAGGTCTCGACCGACGTGACGGTGGACGGCGGCACCGACGCGGTCACGGTGACCGGCACGGCGGGAGCGGCGGGAACGGTGCTGGTCGGCGAGGGGGTGACGTCGGCGGGCTCGGGAGTGGGCCGGCCGGCGACGAGCAGCGCGGCCACCAGCAACCCGGTGGCGAATCCCGCCAGCCCGGTCACCGCGGTGGAGCCCCAGGTAGGTCGGCCGTGCATCCGGGCACCCCCTCGCCACGCGCAGCGCAGGTACGAGGACTAACTCGCGTTGATCTTAGCTCTTGTTACAGACCGTGCACCTTGAGTCTGCTTGACTCAACTTTATTGAGCGCGGCACGTTGGGGTCATGGGGGCACTGGGGAACCGCGACTTCCGCCGACTGTGGCTGGCTGACCTCGTGAGCCAGTTCGGCAGCCGGATCGACGTGCTGGCGGTACCCCTGCTCGCGGCCACCGCGCTCGGCGCGTCCGTCTTCGAGGTCTCACTGCTGAGGGCCGCGGAAACCCTCCCCTACCTGGTGCTGGGCCTGCAGGTCGGCGCGTGGTGTGACCGGATGCGCCACCGCCCGGTGCTGATCGCCGCCGACCTCGGGCGCGCGGTGCTGATCGGGTCGATGCCGGTGCCGCTCTCACTTCGGCATGCCGGTTACCGATCGCGCGCGCCGGGGATCGGACTGACTCATGAATTCGACATGGCCACCAGAACCGAGCTGGTAACAGACGTGACTGCCCGGCTCCGGGCAAGTCAGGTGATGGCGACGGTCGCGGGGCCAGGCTGGTCATCCATGCACTCGGCAACGCGATGACGTTGGACGTCGACGCCGTCAGCTACCTGTGATCCGCTTCAGACCACACCGGACGGGCACTCCGCACCGGGACCGCGGCGGCTACTGCGCAAGATCGGCGACGGACTGCGAGTGGTCCGCGGCAACCGCATCCTGCTGGCGATCAGCGTCCACGGTGCGGTGTCGAGCTTCTTCCAGCCGATCCACCCGGCTGTTGTGATCATCTTCCTCACGTGACATCGGGCTTCTGAACACCTTGACACTCACCGGCGCCCTCACGGCCGGGCTCACCGCGCGGCGGATCGGCGACCGGATCGGTGGCGCGCGGGCACTGTGGGGTGCGGCGGTGCTGTACGGCCTGGCCTACCAGCTCTACCCGTTCACCGGCCGCGGCTGGGCGCTCGCCTGCTACGTCGTCGCCGGGTTCTTCGCGAGCTTCGGCGTCATCGTGCTGAACGTGTTCGGCATGAGCTTCCAGCAGCCCGCCGCGCCGCCGGAGCTGCTGGGCCGGGTCAACTCGATCACGCACACGCTGGTGTTCGGCGCGATCCCGCTCGGCAGCCTCGCCGGCGGCGCGCTGGCCAGCGCGTTCGGGATGCGGGTGACGCTGCACATCGCGGCGGCGGGCGTGCTCGCCTCGGCCGCGATCCTGGTGTGCTCGCCGCTGCGGAAGCTGCGCGACCTAGTTCCCGGCTGACGCGCGGAGGCCGTCGACGACCACGCGGACCAGGTGTTCGCTGCCCGGCGCGTACCGCTCGACGGCGAGGCAGCCGACGATGAGCGCGCGCAGGTCGTCGGCGTCGATGTCCCGCCGGATGGCACCGGCGGCCTGGGCCCGGCGCAGGAGTTCGCCGTGGGCAGCGCGGAAATCGTCCCCCGCGCCGGCTTTGAAGGCGTGCCCGCTGGTCTCGGCCAGCGCGTCGCAGATGGCGCGGTTGAGCGACGCCTGCTTGATGACGCGGACGAAGTAGTCGAGGAAGGCTTCACCGGGGTCGTCGGCCGCGGCGAGCGCGCGGGCCTCTTCGGCGAACTGCTCGATGCGTTCGAGGACGACGGCCTGGAAGAGCGCTTCCTTGCTGGGGAAATGCCGGTAGACGGTCCCGGCGCCGACCCCGGCCAGCCGCGCGATGTCATCGAGCGGCACGGCGAGCCCGTCGGCGGCGAACGCCTCTTCGGCGGCAGCCAGGACCTTGGCCCGGTTGCGCCGCGCGTCCGCGCGCATCTTCTCCATGTGTCTTCTCCTCGTTGACAACCGGAACGTGCGCTCCGTATCGTCGTAAGCGGGTGCACCGTTCCGATTCAACGTCCAGTCTTCCAGGAGAATTCCGATGCCACGACGCACCGTGCCCGAAATCGCTTCGCTGGTCAGTCAGGGGATGTCCACGTTGGACACCACGCCATTCGCGGACCTCTTCGCCGCCGACGCGGTGTACGAGCTGCCGTTCCTCGGCCAGCGCGTCGAAGGCCGGGAGGCGATCTTGGCGCGCCTCGCCGCGGGCGGTACGCGAGCCCGCGAGATCGGCGTGGAGAAGGTGCAGGTCAAGACGACCCCGGCGGAGTCCGGGTTCACGGTGGAGCTGACGGTTTCCGGTCCTGCCTTCAGCTTTCCGTCGTCGGTGGGGATCCTGACGGTGTCCGACGGCTTGATCACGTCGTACCGCGACTACCCGAACGTGGCCGGCGCATCCGCCGGGGCCCGGGCGGTGTTCGACGCTTTCCTCGCCGCTTCGGTGGAAAACCGCTGGGACGACCTCGCCGATCTGTACGCCGAGGATGTGGTGCTCGAGATGCCGTTCACCCCGGCGGGCGTCCCCCGCGAGACGAAGGGCCGCGAAGAACTCCGCCGCCGTTTCCGCGCGGCGGGACCGCTCCGGCGGATCGTGGGCGCGGAGAACGTCGTGGTCCACGAAACGAAGGACCCGTCGGTGCTGGTGGCGGAGTTCGACCTGCGCCAGGAACTGGGCGGCGAAACCTTCGTGGCGTCCTACGTCATGGTGATGACGATCAAGGACGGCTTGATCACGCACTCGCGCGACTACGCGGACACCGCCGCGTCGGCCGAGCGGATCAAGCGGTTCACGGAGTCGTCGCCTGCTGGCTCGCCGGCGGGATGAACAGCCGCTCGACCGTGTTCACCGACCAGTCCCACACACCCGGGACCAGCAGCACGCCGAGCACCACGAACACCGGGAAGATCAGCCGCTTCTCGACCTTCTTCCCGGTCTTGAACCGGAGAGCTTTCGGGGGCCCGATCTCGTACCACGTCTCGCCCGCGATCGGGATCGGGAAGAGGAACGGGCAGCCCGACTCGGTCAAAGCGTCGCCCAGGCAGTGGGCCAGGCAACCCGCCGCCACCGCGACGCCCAGCCAGCCCGTGATCGACTCCAGCTCACCCGCCCGGTCGGGCGGCGCCGTGAAGAACCACCAGGCCACCGCGGCGCCGCTCACCGGGAGGAGCCAGTCGCCCAGTGCGCCTTCCGCCAGCATCAACCCGAAGACCACCACGCCGACGACCGCCCACGGGCCGCCGGCTTCGGTGCCCCACGACGTCAGCGCGCCGAGGCCTGCCGCGAACAACACCGTGTGGGAGAGGTGGCGGTGCTGGCCCGTCACCTTCTCGTCGCGCGGGCCCTTGGTCAGCGCGTAGAACGCCGCCGACACGCGGCGCAGCAGCCACGACAACGCGCCCGTCAGCCAACCGAGCAGACGGGACGCGCTCGCTCCGGGGTGGTCGAGGTCGGGCAGCAGGGCGAACCCCGCCGTCGTGGCGGCGAAAACCACTGCCTGGTGCACCGAACCGGCCCCGACCGCGGGCGCCAGGGCCAAGCCCGCGCACCAGCCGGTCAGGGCGTGCGTCCGCCCCATCATCGTGCCGCCCCCAAGGTCCACGCACAAAAATCAGTCGGCGGAACCGTAGCGGGCGGTCAGGCTTGGGGGTCTTCCGACACGCTCAGGTGTTCGGCCACGCCGGTGAGCTCGATCACGCGGCTCACCGCGGGGCTCGGGACGACCTCGAGTTCGACATCCTGCTCGCCGGCCTGGCGTTGTGCGCGGAGCACCACGTTCAGCGCGGAGGAATCGAAGAAGGTCACCCCGGTCAGATCGGCCACGACCCGCTGCGCTCGCTTGTCCGCGATCAGCCCCGCCAGGGCTTCCTGCAGCTGCGGACTGGTCAGCAGATCGAGCTCGCCGGTGACCACCACCCGGGGCTCCGTCGCGTCGGTGTCCAGCGTGATGCCGAACCCGGGCGGGGTGGCGTTCTGGTCGGCTGCGGGCATGCAGTTTCTCCTCGTCAGGCGCTGCTCCTGCGCCGGGTACGCGCCTGTTGTCTCAAGCGGCAACCGTGTCACCGTGCCTTTCCAGAAGCTCGCGGCGGCACGGTCAAGGCAACTCCGGGGCCAACCCTAACCCAGGAAGCGACCGAGCCCGCCACGGCCGCCGCCCTTTCGCGCTGACTGCTCACGTGCGATCGAATCCTGCCTGGTCAGTGCGCACTCATCACCTTCCGGGCCGCCCTGCGTTGCCGCAGAAAGAGCTGTCGCCGCTCGATCTCCCCGAGGCCGCCCCAGATGCCGTAGGGCTCCTGTACCGTCATCGCGTGCGTGCGGCACTGGGCCAGGACCGGGCAGGTCTGGCAGATGGCCTTGGCCCTCGACTCCCGCCGCTCCCGCGCCGAACCCCGCTCGTTGTCGGTGTGGAAGAAGAGGCTGCTGTCGGCGCCGCGGCACGAACCGCGCAGCTGCCATTCCCACTCTTCAGCAACCACGTTGGGCAGTCGGCTGACGTCAGCCATGTCGTCCCTGCCTTTCCCAGGATGAGCATGTCGATCGCTACATGCCCGCCGGTGGAGCGGATCAAACCCGGGTTTGGTTTGCTCACCCCACGGGCATCTCGCGACCGGGCGTGAAGAGGACACCGCCGAACCCTGGAGCGCGAGCCGGAGAAAGGAACAAACGTGGAGGACAACGCCCCGCTCGTCCCGGAAGGCGCGCAGGTCATCGAGGTGCGGACGGCCGCGATCCCGCACGTCGTGCCGACGCTGCGCACGATCGTGGCGGACATCGCCATGCGCCAGGACTTCGACCTCGACGCCGTCGAGGACCTCCGGATGGCGGTGGACGAAGCGTGCTCGCTGCTCCTCCCCGCCAGCTCGGACGGCCGCCTCACCTGCGTCTTCTCGTGGAGCGGGCCGCGCATCGAGGTTTCGGTGTCGGTGCTTTCGGACACCCCCGACCACGAGGACGACTCCGGCCTGTCGTGGCAGCTGCTCACCGCGCTCGCGACGTCGGCCCAGCGCACCGTGACCCCCGAGGACGGGCGTTACCTGTCCCGGGTCGACCTCGTCCGGGAGAGCCAGGCGGCGGACTCGTGAGCGATCCCGCCGGGAACAGCGGGAGCGACCTCGACGTCGGCGCGCTGTTCACCCGACTCGCCGCGCTGCCGGCGGGTTCCGCGGAGTGGGAGCGCGTCCGCGACACCCTGGTGCGCGGCCACCTCGAACTCGCGCGCAACCTGGCCCGCAAGTTCCGCAACCGCGACGAGGCGATGGAGGACCTGGTCCAGATCGCCACGGTCGGGCTCATCCACGCCGTCGACCGGTTCGACCCCGAGCAGGGGACGGACTTCCTGGCCTTCGCCGTCCCCACCATCTCCGGGGAGCTGCGGCACCACTTCCGGGACAACAGCTGGTCGGTGCGGGTGCCGCGGCGGCTCAAGGAGCTGAACGCGAACATCTCCGCCGCGCGCGAAGAGCTCACCGTGCAGCTCTCGCGCGCGCCGAAGCCGAGTGAGATCGCGTCCCGGCTCGGCGTGCCGATCGAGGACGTCTACGAGGGCCTTCGCGCTGGTCAAGGCCGTTACGGCGCGTCGCTGGACCACCTGCTGGAGAACGCGGCGCACACGCGGTTCGGGGCGCCGGACGCCGAGCTGGGCCAGGCCGAGCTGCGCGAGGCGCTGCGCCCGATGCTGGACAGCCTGCCGGAGCGGGAGCGCAAGATCGTCGCGCTGCGGTTCGGCTCCGGGATGAGCCAGTCGGACATCGCGCGCCGCGTCGGGGTCTCCCAGATGCAGGTGTCGCGGTTGCTGGCCGCGACCTTGAAGAAGCTGCGTTCGGGCCTGGACGAATCCGAGCTCGCCGACGGCACCTGATTAGCCGCTGACGGCCCTGGGTACTTCGCGGACGGTACCGGAACTCACTGGGAGGAGGACCGATGACGACGAACATCTCGCAGCGCACGACCGTGCCGGTCGCGCCGCTGACGGTGCTGCTCCCGGACGACGTCACCGCCCCGGCCCGCGCGCGGCACGAGGTCCGCTCGATGCTGCTCGGCTTCGGCTTGGACGAAAGACAGCTGGACGACGTCCTGCTGGCCGTGTCCGAGCTGGTCACGAACGCCTTCGAGCACGGCGAGAGCCCGCAGCGGCTCGAGCTGGGTTACTTCGAAGGACAGCTGACGCTGCAGGTGCACGACACCGGCAGCCGGCTGCCCCAGCTGCGGGCGCCGGCCCCCGCCGAAGCGCGCAGCCGCGGGCTGGTGCTGGTCCAGGCACTGTCGGAAGACTGGGGCTTCGAGGTCTGCCCCGGCGGCAAGTTCGTCTGGGCCGTCTTCCGCATCCCCGGCGCCTGATCAGGGCTCCAGCAGCTCCCGCGCCGCGCCGGTTTCGCCGATCCGCTGCCGGAACGGCTTCCGCTCCAGCGCTTCGACGATCGCGGCCAGCACCCCGCGCAACGGGTACGGCAGCTCCGCCTCCAGCGCTTCCGACGCCTCGGTCGTCGCCGTCCACTCCGCCTCGATCAGCGGCAGGAGCTCGCGCGTCTTGTCGGTGAGCGACACGATGCGCTGCCGGGCGTCCGCACCCGGTTCGAGGCCGACGAGCCCGGCGCGGTTCATCTGCGCGACGGTCTGGCTGGCCGCCGAGTGCGTCACGCCCATCTCGGCCGCGAGGTCGCGGATGGCCAGCGGGCCGCGCGCGAGCAGCGCCCGCACGACCGGCGAGTACCGCGGGCGGTAGTCGTCGAGGCCGATGTCGGCGAGGAACTTCGCGACGTCGCCCTCGAGGATCTCGAGGACGTGCCGCATCCGGGTCCCGAGTCCGTCCGGACCCGACGTCATGGCCATGACGGCCGATCATAGGCGGGGCGGTGTGCTTGGATCGCGGCATGGAGAACCGGAAGATCACCCGGCTGGGCCGCGAGGTGTCCGTCGTCGGGCTCGGCTGCTGGCAGCTCGGCGCCGACTGGGGCGAGGTCGACGAGAACGACGCCCTGGCGGTGCTGCACGCGGCGGCCGACGCCGGCGTCACGTTCTTCGACACGGCCGACGTCTACGGCGACGGGCGCAGCGAGACCCTGGTCGGCCGGTTCCTCGCCGAACGCGGCGACGTCTTCGTGGCGACCAAGATGGGCCGCCGGGTCGAGCAGGTGCCGGAGAACTACGTCCGTGCGAACTTCCGCGAGTGGAACGACCGGTCGCGCCGCAACCTCGGCGTCGAGACGCTCGACCTGGTCCAGCTGCACTGCCCGCCGACGCCGGTGTACTCATCCGACGCCGTGTACGACGCCCTGGACGAGATGGTGGCCGAGGGCCGCATCAAGGCGTACGGCGTGAGTGTCGAGACGTGCGAAGAGGCGCTGACGGCGTTGGCGCGGCCGCATGTCGCGTCCGTCCAGATCATCCTGAACTGCCTGCGCCGCAAGCCCTTGGAGCGCGTGCTGCCGGCTGCGGCGGAGGCGGGCGCGGGGATCATCGCGCGGGTGCCGCTGGCGTCCGGCCTGCTGTCCGGGCGCTACACCGCGTCGACGACGTTCGCGGAAAACGACCACCGGAACTTCAACCGCCACGGCGAGGCGTTCGACGTCGGCGAGACGTTCTCGGGCGTGCCGTACGAGGCCGGGCTGGCAGCCGTCGAGAGGCTGCGCGGGCTCGTTCCGGAGGGCCAGACGCTGGCGCAGTTCGCGCTTCGGTGGATCATCGACCAGCCCGGCGTGAGCACGGTGATCCCGGGCGCGCGCAACGCTTCGCAGGCCACGGCGAACACGGCGGCGGCCGCGCTCCCGCCGTTGTCCGAGGAAGCCCTGGAGGGTGTCCGCGAAACGTACGACGAGCTGATCCGGCCGCTGGTGCACGATCGCTGGTAGTCCCGGCATGATGGGCCGATGATGACGCCCGAAGAGCTCCTGACGACCACCAGGACCGTCCGCAAGCGGCTGGACTTCGACCGGCCGGTGCCGCTCGAACTGGTGAAACACTGCGTGCAGGTGGCCCTGCAGGCGCCGAGCGGTTCGAACACCCAGCGGTGGCAGTGGCTGGTCGTGACGGACGCCGACCAGCGGGCGGCGCTCGGGCGGATCTACAGCCGGGCGTGCCACGAGTACCTGGCGTCGCCGAACGCGGCGGGCAAGCAGTTCGCGGACGACCCTTCGCGGGCGCCGGTGCAGAAGCGGGTCGGTGACAGCGTCGCGTACCTGGCCGACCGGATGGGTGACGTCCCGGTGCTGGTGGTGCCGTGCCTGGAGACGGCGTCCGCGGAGCTGCCGGCCGGCAACCAGGCGGGGATGTGGGCGTCGCTGCTGCCGGCGGTGTGGAGCTACATGCTGGCGGCGCGGTCGGTGACGCTGGGGACGGCGTGGACGACGCTGCACCTGAAGTACGAGCAGGAGGCGGCGGAGGTGCTCGAGCTGCCGAAGAACGTCCACCAGGCGGCGTTGATCCCGACGGCGTTCTACACGGGCGACACGTTCAAGCCGGCAGCCCGCCAGCCCCTCGACGACGTGCTGCACCTCGACCGCTGGTAGGTGCCATGAGGCCTCCTTGCCGGGGCATAGGGGACGTCGGCAAGGAGGCCGTCACGGCCTTTCGGCCGTCAGGGGGCGCGTCCGGGGCAGTCAGCGCACCGTCAGGGTGAGCCGCTGGATGCCCCAGGCGTCGGCCTGGGAGCCGGGCAACCAGACGTCGACGATGTCGTCCTTGATCCAGCTGCCGATGTCGGCCGCGTAGCACTCGCCGTAGCCCGGTACGGAGAACCTGGTGCCCCACGGGATGTTCCGGGCGTCGACCGCGCAGAAGCCCGGGCCCGCGCTGTAGCCCAACGCCGTCTGCGCGACGTCGTTGTAGGACGTGACGCGGTAGTTCAGCGTGGTGCCGGCCGGGATGCGGTAGGTCGCGAGGTGGTTGCCGCCGTCGAGGCGGTACGCGGTGGAGATCTGGCCGAGCGAGCCGGGCGAGTTGTCCTCCGCCGTCATCGCGTAAAGCTGGTAGTTCGCGTTCTGGCAGGGGCTCGCGTCGGTGACGGTGAGCGTCGGCTGGCCCCAGTCGCTGATCCACTGCAGGGCCTGGCCGTTGCGGAACGCGCGGTAGGCCTTCGCGCCGGTGACGCGGGCGAAGGTGAACGTGACCTTGCCGTCGGCACCCAGCCCGCCGGCGACCGAGCCGGGCGCGGGCAGGCGGTTGCCCACGTTCACGGCGCCGACGAGCGTGCCGGGACCGTGGCCGCCGGTGACCGGGCGGTCCGGGATGGTGCCGGTGTAGAAGTGCTGGCAGGCCGGCAAGGTGGCCGCGGACGCGGCGGGGGCGACGAGCACGCTTCCGGCGGCGACGGCCACCAGCGCGAAGATCCTGGCGAAGCGCATGACGGAGAAACCTCCATGGTGGGGACCGGGGTGGAGGTGACGCAGGTGGGGAGGTGCGGGTTCGCCGCGAAAAAGACGTTAAGTGGCCTGGACCACACAGTCAATAGGTCTAGACCTTTAAGTTTCCCGGTACCCCGGACGGACCAAAGCCATGAGGGGCACCCTGATGGCTCTTATGTCCATGAGGGTGCCCCTCATGGCTTTACAGGTAGCTCACCAGCAAGTCGGCGATCTGGGCGGGATGACTCAACGGCGCGCAGTGCGGGCCGTCGACCTCGTCCGGCTCGATGCCCAGCCGTTCGCGCGCGACGCGACGCTGGAAGTCCGGCGTGAAGAACCGGTCGTCGCGGCACAGCACCACGCGGGTCGGGACGTCCGGGTGGGCCGGCAACGGCCAAGGCTCGTCCCACTCCTTGCTCACCTGCTCGCGGCCGTGCGCCATGCCCTCCGAAGCGAGCTCGGCCGGTACACCGTTGAAGTACGTCTCGATGTCGCTCAAGCCCGAAGGCGCCGCGAAACCCGTGTTGCCCCACCACTGCCCCGGCGGCTCTCCCGGCGCCGGGATCATCCCGGCCAGGTACACCAGCACCCGCGCCCGCACCTTCGAAGCGACCAGCGGTGCCGTGAACCCGCCGTACGAGTGGCCGACGACGGCGACGTCCGAAGCGTCGCCCAGCGCGGCCAGCACCGTGTCGGTGAAGTCGGCCAGTCCGGCCGAGGAGTCCGTGATCGGCAGGTCGGGCGCGATCGCGTCGTGGCCGCGCGCGGCCAGCTCCGGCACCAGCCGGTGGAAGTCCCACCCGCTGCCGCCACCCCCGTGGATCAGCGCGAACGTCGTCATGCCGGCCAGCTCAGCAGCGTCGCAGCATGTCCGTCAAGGCCGTCTTCTCGCCGTCGGTGACGGTCAGCCCGTAGTAGTGCTTCACCACGATCCAGTCGGTCGCGTAGGTGCACCAGAACGCGACCAGCGGCGGCTTCCACTGGTCCGGCGCCTTGTCGCTCTTCTGCTGGTTGAGGTTGTCGGTGACGGCGAACAGCTGCGGCCGCGTGAGGTCGTTGGCGAACTGCTCGCGCTTCTCGGTCGTCCACGTCTTGGCGCCGCTGGCCCAGGCCTGCCCGAGCGGGACCATGTGGTCGATGTCGAGGTCGGTCGCCTTGGTCCAGGTCTCGTCGTCGTAGACGCTCTTCCACGTCCCGGACGTCGCCTTGCAGTCCTTGTCGGTCTTCACGTCCGTTCCGGCGCGCTTCAACACGACTTCGCGGGTGTCACACCCTGACCCCTGGCTGTCCCAGTGCGGGAACTTCTCACGCGAATAGCCGTCCATGGACGTCCGCGCGGCGACCTTCAGCTCGCCGAGCTGCTTCTGCACGTCCGCCGCACTCACCGGAACCGGTGCCGGGGACGACGACGGCGGCGGGGTCGCACCGGAGCTTCTGTTCGTCGCCCAGTACCCGAAGAGGGCAACCGCGAGGATCGCGACTACCAGCAGAGATCGCTGCGTCACGCTGAGCCGAAAGCCGCGGGCCGCCAAGATTTTCTCCTCTCGAATTCACCTGAGCGCGGCGTAGTCTCACCCCTGCCGGCCTGGGAAAACCGCGCCGACACGACGACCCGGCGCGAATGTGACCTCGCCCACCCACGGCGGAGGTGTCACACCGAGCCGATCATCTGCGACTACCGGAGCAGGACCCATCCGGAGGGAGCAGCCGATGCCCGGCCGGCTCAAAAAGTTCGACGAGTTCTTCCAGCGCAAAGCCGCCGAGGGCGGCAACGTCGTCGCCATGGCCCGCATGGGGTCGGCGATGCGCGAACGCGGGGACCTCGCCGAGGCCGAGACGTGGTTCCGCCAGGCCGCCATGGGCGGCGACCGCGTCTCGATGACCTCGCTCGCCCACCTGCTGGCCGAACGCGGCGCGCACGACGAGGCCGAGCGCTGGTACCACGAGGCCGCCCTGGCCGGCGAGCCGCACGGGATGCTCAACCTCGCCAAGTCCTACGAGCGGCGCGGCAAGCGCGAAGACGCCCAGCACTGGTACGGCGAGGCGGCCCGCACCGGCGACCTGCCTTCGATCGCCGCACTCGGGCACATGCTGCGCGAGAAGGGCCAGGTCGAGGAGGCCGAGTCGTGGCTGCGGCAGGCCGCCGACGCCGGGATCACCACCGCGATGATCGACCTGGGCATCGTGCTCCGCGACCGCGGCCAGGCCGCCGAAGCCGCCCGCTGGTGGCGCTCGGCCGTGCTGGCCGGCGACCTCGCGGCCACCTGCCAGCTGGGCAGGCAGGCCGAACGGCTCGGCCGGCCCGGCGACGCGGAGTCGTGGTACCGCCAGGGCGCGACCGGCGGGCACGTCGAGGCGATCGTGCGGCTCGGGCTGCTGCTGCACCGCCGCGGCGACCTCGAAGAGGCCGAGAACTGGTACCTCGACGCCGCCGAGCACGGCGACCCCGCGGCGATGACCAACCTCGGCGTGCTCGCCCGCAACCGCGGCGACGAGGGCGAGGCCGCCGCCTGGTACCGCAAGGCCGCCGAGCACGGCAGCGTCCCGGCCCTCACCAACCTCGGGCACCTGGCCGAGCACCGGGAGGACTTCGCCGAGGCCGAGCGGTGGTTCCGCCGCGCCGCCGAGACGGGCGACGTCCAGGGCATGCTCAGCCTGGCCCGGATGCTGCGGTCGCGCGGGTCCGGCCATGAGGCGGAACAGTGGCTCGCCCGGGCGGAGCACGTGCAGGACGACCGCGAGCACCAGGTCTGAGCGGCCGATCTGACCCAGTTGGCGGAGCAGAGACCACGTTCGATCTATTGTGTGATCCAACTCACAGCTCTAGCCTGGGTGGGCTCCCACCACCGAGCAGCAGCCCCCGAGGAAGTGCCGCGATGCCGTGGTCACCGAATCACCCGGACTCCGTCGACGCCCTCTTCGAGCGGCGCAAGGCGCCCGTGCTCGCCCTGGCCGACGACGCCAGGACCGTGGCCGAGGCGTGCCACGGCATGGCCCGCCGCTTCCACCGCGGCGGCAAGCTCGTGGTGTTCGGCAACGGCGGTCCCAGCACCGACGCCCAGCACGTCGCGGTCGAGTTCGTCCACCCGGTGATCGTCGGCAAGCGTGCGCTGCCGGCACTCTCGCTGACCGCCGACGTCGCGACGGTCACCGGCGTCGCCAACCGCGTCGGCCTCGAGGACGTCTTCGCCCACCAGCTGCGGATCATCGGCGAACCCGCCGACATCGCGCTGGGCATCTCCACCGACGGCGACTGCGTGAACGTCCGCCGCGCCCTCGAGACGGCCCGTGACCTCGGCATGCTCACCGTCGCGCTGACCGGTGGTAACGGCGGCGCGATTGCCGCGACTACTGGGCTGAATCACGTCTTCATCGCCCGCTCGACCGACCCGCGGATCGTCAAGGAGGTCCACGTGACCACCTACCACGTGCTGTGGGAGCTGGTGCACGTCTTCTTCGAACAACCCGGCCTGCTGACCCCGGAGGTGGCGTCGTGAGCGCCCGTGACGCCGACAGAGACGTCGGCCCCGTCTGCCATGACGGGGTGTGCATCACCTGCTCCGACACCGCGGTCGAAGTGACCGTAGTCGAACTCCTGGACCTCGGGTTCGCCGTCGTGGATACCGGCTCGGGCCGGGAAGAGGTGAGCGTGGCGCTGGTCTCGGCCGGCGTCGGCGACCGAATCCTGGTGCACGCCGGGGAAGCCATCGTCCGTCTGGAGAATCCCTAGCCAAGGGAGTTGACGCGCCATGACGCGGGAGCACACCCCCGTGGGCGCGGACGGTCTCGAAGCGCTGTACCCGTTCCTCTACGCGGGTTCCGGCGATCTCGACGCCGTCCTCAGCCAGGTCGAACACTCCACTGTGGACAAGGTGCGCGAGATCGTCGCCCTCCGCGGCGACGTGCTCGCGGCCGACCGCGACCGGCTGTTCGCGTGCGCGCAGGACCTCGCGCGCGCGTTCCGCGGCGGCGGCCGGCTGCTCGCGTTCGGCAACGGCGGGAGCTCGACCGACGCGCAGGACCTCGCCAGCCTGTTCCTCAGCCCGGCCGGCGACGCGAAGCCGTTGCCCGCCTTCGGGCTGACGAACGACATCGCCGTGGTGACCGCGCTGTCCAACGACGTCGGGTTCGACGTCGTGTTCGCGCGGCAGATCGGCGCGTTCGGGCGGGCCGGTGACATCGCGGTGGGCCTGTCCACCAGCGGGAGCTCCGCGAACCTGCTGCGTGCCTTCGACGAAGCCGCCCGGCGCGGCATGGTGACCGTCGGCATCGCCGGCTACGACGGGGGAAAGATGGCCGAGCTGGACAGCATCGACCACCTCTTCGTCGTCCCGTCACCTTCCGTGCACCGCATCCAGGAAGCCCAGACGACCCTCTACCACGCGCTGTGGGAGCTGACCCTCGGCGCGCTCGACGACGATCTCGCCAAGGGTGATCAGCCGTGACGCATGCCGCAGAGCAAACCGAAGAGCAGCCTATCCACATCCTCTGGATCAACGCCGGCCTCTCGTGCGACGGCGACTCCGTCGCACTGACCGCCGCCACGCAACCGAGCATCGAGGAAATCGTCCTCGGCGCTTTGCCCGGCTTGCCCAAGATCGCGGTCCACTGGCCGTTGATCGACTTCGAATGCGGCCCCGACAAGGGGGCCGACACGTTCATCGAGTGGTTCTACAAAGCGGATCGCGGTGAGCTGGAGCCGTTCGTGCTGGTCATCGAGGGCTCGATCCCGAACGAGGCGATCAAGGAAGAGGGCTACTGGTGCGGCTTCGGGAACAACCCCGAAACCGGCCAGCCGATGACGACCAGCGAGTGGCTGGACCGCCTGACGCCCAAGGCACTGGCGGTCATGGCCGTCGGCACCTGCGCCACCTACGGCGGCATCCACGCGATGGAGGGCAACCCGACCGGCGCCATGGGCGTGCCCGACTACCTGGGCTGGGACTGGAAGTCCGGGGCCGGCATCCCGATCGTCTGCGTGCCCGGCTGCCCGACCCACCCGGACAACCTCTCGGAGACCATCGTCTACCTGCTCTACCAGGCCGCCGGGCAGGCGCCGATGATCCCGCTCGACGACCAGCTGCGGCCGCAGTGGCTCTTCGGCGCGACCGTGCACGAGGGCTGCGACCGCGGCGGCTACTACGAGCAGGGCCAGTTCGCCACCGAGTACGGCTCCCCGAAGTGCCTGGTGAAGCTGGGCTGCTGGGGCCCGGTCGTGAAGTGCAACGTGCCGAAGCGCGGCTGGATCAACGGCGTCGGCGGCTGCCCGAACGTCGGCGGGATCTGCATCGGCTGCACCATGCCGGGCTTCCCGGACAAGTTCATGCCGTTCATGGACGAGCCGCCGGGCGCGAACGTGTCCTCGTTCGCCAGCGGCGCGTACGGATCGGTCATCCGGCGCCTGCGGAAGATCACCGAACGCAAGGCCGACAAGGAACCCAAGTGGCGGCACACCGGCAAGAAGCTCGACACCGGCTACCAGTCCTCGTGGCGCTGAAAGGGATCGGAACATGACGGACAAGGGCGTCAGCACCAAGGGCCGGACCGACCTGGTCGAGATGGCGTGGGACCCGATCACCCGGATCGTCGGCAGCCTCGGCATCTACACGAAGATCGACTGGGCGGCCAAGCGCGTCGTCGAGTGCCACAGCACGTCGTCGGTCTTCCGCGGCTACAGCATCTTCATGAAGGGCAAGGACCCGCGCGACGCGCACTTCATCACCAGCCGGATCTGCGGGATCTGCGGCGACAACCACGCGACGTGCTCGGTGTACGCGCAGAACATGGCGTACGGGGTCCGCCCGCCGCACCTCGGCGAGTGGATCCTCAACCTCGGCGAGGCCGCCGAGTACATGTTCGACCACAACATCTTCCAGGAGAACCTGGTCGGGGTCGACTACTGCGAGCGGATGGTCCGCGAGACCAACCCCGGCGTCCTGGAGCTGGCCAACCGCACCGAATCCCCGCACGCGGGCGACCACGGGTACAAGACCATCGGCGACATCATGCGCTCGCTGAACCCGCTGGAAGGCGAGTTCTACCGGGAGGCCCTGCAGGTTTCCCGCAGCACGCGTGAGATGTTCTGCCTGATGGAGGGCAGGCACGTCCATCCGTCCACTTTGTACCCGGGCGGCGTCGGCACGGTCGCCACCGTGCAGCTGTTCACCGACTACCTGACCCGGCTCATGCGCTACGTCGAGTTCATGAAGCGCTGCCTGCCGATGCACGACGACCTGTTCGACTTCTTCTACGAAGCCCTGCCCGGCTACGAAGAGGTCGGGCGGCGGCGCGTCCTGCTCGGCTGCTGGGGCAGCCTGAACAACCCGGAGTACTGCGACTTCAGCTACGAGAACATGGAGTCTTGGGGCCGGAAGATGTACGTGACGCCGGGCATCGTCGTCGACGGCAAGCTCGTCACCACCAGCCTGCTCGACATCAACCTCGGCATCCGGATCCTGCTCGGCAGCTCGTTCTACGAGGACTGGGCCGACCAGCCGATGTTCGTCACGCAGGACCCGCTGGGCAACCCGGTCGACCAGCGCCACCCGTGGAACCAGCACACCATCCCGCGCCCGGCCAAGCGCGACTTCGACGGCAAGTACTCGTGGACGATGTCGCCGCGCTGGTTCGACGGCAAGGACCACCTCGCCCTCGACACCGGTGGCGGCCCGATCGCCCGGCTGTGGGTGACGGCGCTCGCCGGGCTCGTCGACACGCCGTACGTGAAGTCGACCGGGCACAGCGTGACGATCACCCTGCCGCGCACGGCGACGAAACCCGAGGTCGCCTTCGAGTGGAAGATCCCGCAGTGGAGCAACGCGCTCGAGCGCAACCGCGCCCGGACGTACTTCCAGGCGTACTCGGCGGCGATGGCCCTGCACTTCGCCGAGCAGGCGCTGGGCGAGGTCCGCAAGGGCAACACCAAGACGTGGGAGCCGTTCAAGGTCCCCGACGAAGGTGTGAGCTGCGGGTTCACCGAGGCGGTGCGTGGCGTGCTGTCGCACCACATGGTGATCAAGGGCGGCAAGATCGCGAACTACCACCCGTACCCGCCGACGCCGTGGAACGGCAGCGTGCGCGACAGCTTCGGCACGCCGGGGCCGTACGAGGACGCCGTGCAGAACACGCCGATCTTCGAGGAGAACACGCAGGAGAACTTCAAGGGCATCGACATCATGCGCGCGGTCCGCAGCTTCGACCCGTGCCTGCCCTGCGGCGTCCACATGTACACCGGCAAGGGCAAGGTGATCGAACGGCTGCACACCCCGCACGCGTTCGGCGGGGAGATCGGCTGATGACGGAGGTCGACCGGGTCGGCGAGCGCATCGAGCAGCTGCTGGGCGAGTTCTCCGGCGCGGACGCCGAACTCGCCGAGGACCTCGTCCACACGCTGCTCGAGTTCTACGGCGCCGGCCTGGCCCGGATCGTGGAGGTCGTCGGCGTCGACCGGTCCCTGCTGGACCGGCTCGCCGCGGACGACCACATCCGCGGCCTGCTCGTGCTGCACGACCTGCACCCGCGATCGACGCACGAGCGGGTCACCGAGGCGCTCGACAAGGTCCGGCCGTACCTGGGTTCGCACGCCGGCGACGTCGAGCTCGTCGGGATCGACGACGGTGTCCTGCGGCTGCGGCTCCAGGGCACCTGCGACGGCTGCCCGTCGTCGACGGTCACCGCGAAGTACGCCATCGAGCGCGTGGTCCGGGAAGCGGCGCCGGAGATCGCCGACGTCGTCGTCGAAGGGGTCGTGCCAGAGGAAACCGGGCCGGGCGGGCGCCCGCTGCTGCCGCTGGTGCCGTGTCCCGTGGAGGTCCCGTGACGGGCGGCCTGCGCAGGTTCCGCACGCCCGCCCCGCGCGCCGCGCCGGGCGAGAAGTGCGAGATGTGCGCGGAACCGATCGGCGCCGAGCACGGGCACGTCATCGACCTCGAATCCCGGACGATCCTGTGCACCTGCCGGGGCTGCTACCTGCTCTTCACCCACCGCGGGTCGGGCGGGAAGCGGCACCGCGCGGTGCCGGACCGGTTCCGGCACGCGCCGCGGTTCGGGCCCGGGACGGCGTTGTGGGAGACGGCGGGCATCCCGGTGAAGACGGCGTTCCTGTTCCGCAACTCGGTGCAGGACCGCCCGGTCGCGTTCTACCCGAGCCCGGCCGGGGCGACCGAGTCGCTGCTGCCGCTCGGCACCTGGGACGAGCTGCTGGCCGGCACCGCGGCGTTCGCCGACATCGCCGACGACGTCGAAGCCCTGCTGCTGAACCAGCTCGACCTGGGTTTCGAGTGCTTCCTCGTGCCGATCGACGTCTGCTACGAGCTGGTCGGGCTCGTCCGGACGACCTGGCGGGGCTTCGACGGCGGCACCGAAGCGCACGAGGCCATCGACGGGTTCTTCGCTCGCCTGCGGGAGCGCAGCGAGGTCGTGACCGATGGCTGAGCTGACCTTCGACTGCATCGACGTCCGGCCGCTGAAGTACGCCGCGTCGCCGACGCTGGCGTTCAAGCTGCGGATCTCCGAGCTGAGCGGGCAGCCCATCCACGCGATGGTGCTGCGCGTCCAGATCCGCATCGAGCCCCAGCGCCGCCGGTACGCCGACGACGAGTCGGAGCTGCTCACCCACCTCTTCGGCGAACGGTCCCGGTGGGGCGAGACGCTGAAGCCGTTCCAGTTCACGACGGTTTCGGTGGCCGTGCCGGGGTTCACCGGCGCCACCGAGATCGACGCCGAAGTGCCGTGCACCTACGACCTCGAAGTCGCGGCCGGCAAGTACTTCCACGCGCTGTCCGAGGGCGTCGTGCCGATGGTGCTGCTGTTCAGCGGGACCGTGTTCGGCAAGGGCGGGCCGGGGTTCTGGGTCGAGCAGGTGCCGTGGCACACCCAGGCCGAGTGCCGGATGCCGGTGGCGGTCTGGGACGAGCTGATGTCGCGCTACTTCCCGAACGTCGCGTGGATCAAGCTGCCGCGGGAGACGGTCGACGCGCTGCTCAAGTACAAGGCGCAGCACGCGATCCCGACCTGGGAAGCCGCGATCGAGCAGCTGCTGGCCGGTGGACCGTGAACGTCCTCGATCAGGCCCGCGCCATCGGCGACGCCGTGCTCTACGAGGGCTACCTCCTCTACCCGTACCGGGCGTCGGCGGGGAAGAACAAGGTGCGCTGGCAGTGGGGCGTGCTGATGCCGCCGTCGTACGCCTCGGCGGAGATCGGCGAACACGCGTCGGCCGGCGCCGAGTGCCTCCTCGAACCGCTGGAACGCACGATCCTGCACGTCAAGCTGCGGTTCCTGCGGACGCGGACGCGGCTCACGTGGGACGAAGCCGCCGAACACGAGATCGACTTCGAGCTGCCGCTGTCGGAACTCCCGGTCGAGACGCCGTTCCACGTGCCAGGCGAAGAACGGACCCACCCGCTGTCCGGCGTCCTCACCGCACGCGTCGACCAGCTCGACGGGCCGTTCGGCGGCGCCCGGCTGCGCGTCGAGGTGCACAACACGACGTCGTGGCACTCCGACGGCATCCGCGAACACGCTCTCCGGCATTCGCTGCTGGCCGCTCACCTCGTGCTCAGCGTCGACACCGGCCACTTCCTGTCCATGCTGGACCCGCCGGAGTGGGCGAAACCCGCGGTCGAAGCCTGCCGGCAGGAACGGCTCTGGCCGGTCCTGATCGGCGACACTTCCCGCAGCACAGTCATGCTCGCGTCGCCGATCATCCTCTACGACAACCCGTCGATCGCCGAGGAAAGCCCCGGAGACCTCTTCGACGGCACCGAGATCGACGAGATCCTGACGCTGCGCACGATGACGCTGACCGACGAGGAGAAGCGCGAGGCCCGGGCCACCGACCCGCGCGCGGCGGCCATCGTCGACCGCGTCGACTCGATGCCGCCCGAGCTGCTGGAGCGGCTGCACGGCGCGGTCCGGTCCCTCCGGCCGGTCGAGCCTACGGTGACCGTCGCCGGGGTGCGCGTCGCCGCGGGGTCGCAGGTGCGGCTGCGGCCGAACCTGCGCGGGGCCGACGCGCAGGACATGTTCCTCACCGGCAAGACCGCGACCGTGCGCGTCATCCTGTCCGATGTGGACGGTGCGACGCACGTCGCGGTGACGCTCGACGACGACCCCGGCGCCGACCTGCAGCACGCCCACGGCCGGTACCGGTACTTCTCTCCCGACGAAATCGAACCCTTGGAGGTCGCGGAATGAGGCCACGAGTCCTGGTCGCGGGCATCGGCAACATCTTCCTGAGCGACGACGGTTTCGGCGTGGAGGTCATCAAGGAGCTGGAGGGCACCGACCTGCCGCCCTGGGTGCAGATCGCCGACTACGGCATCGCCGGCATGCACCTCGCCTACGACCTGCTGGGCGGCTACGACACGACGATCCTGCTCGACGCGACCCCGCACGGCCGGCCACCCGGCACGCTTTCACTCATCGAGGCCGACACCGAGGACCTGACGACGGCGTCGATCGACGCGCACGGCATGCAGCCCGAGGCCGTCTTCCGGTTGTTGCGGCTGCTCGGCGGCGACGCCGGCCGGGTGCTGATCGTCGGGTGCGAGCCGGCCTGCCTCGACGAGGGGATGGGCCTGTCACCCGAAGTGACCGCAGCCATTCCGGCCGCGGTCCGCGCCGTCACCGAACTCGCGTGGGGCACCAGCCCCGAGCTGCCGGTCAAGGAAAAGACGGAGGTCTGAGCCATGTGCCTCGGCATCCCGGGCGAGATCATCGAGATCAGCGAAGACCGGCCGGACCTCGCGAAGGTCTCGGTCAGCGGCGTCAAGCGGCTCATCAACATCGGCCTGCTCGAAGACGACCCGCCGAAGCCCGGCGAGTGGATCCTCATCCACGTCGGCTTCGCACTGTCCAAAATAGACGAAGCGGAAGCGGCAGCCGCGCTGGACTTCCTCGAAAGCATCGGCAAGGCGTACGAGGACGAGATGGCCGCGCTGCTGGAATCCCAGATCGACTAGAGGAGTCGTCATGCGTTTCGTCGACGAGTTCCGCGACGCGGAGAAGGCGCGGGCGCTGTCCGCGAAGATCACGTCGCTGTGCGAGCCGGGCCGCCACTACAAGTTCATGGAGGTCTGCGGCGGGCACACGCACACCATCTACAAGCACGGCCTCGAGGACTACCTGCCCGAGAGCATCACGCTGGTGCACGGGCCGGGCTGCCCGGTCTGCGTGATCCCGATGGGCCGCATCGACGACGCCATCCACATCGCCCGGCAGCCCGGCGTGCTCATGACGTCGTTCGGCGACATGATGCGCGTGCCCGGCTCCGGCGGGAACTTCTTCGACTCCAACGCCGAGGGCACCAACATCCGGATGGTCTACTCGCCGCTCGACTCGCTGAAGATCGCGCGGCAGAACCCGGACCTGCGCGTGGTGTTCATGGCCATCGGGTTCGAGACGACCACGCCGTCCACCGCGATGACCCTGCTGCGCGCGGCTTCCGAAGGCATCGAGAACTTCTCGGTGTTCGGCAACCACGTCACGATCATCCCGGCGATCAAGGCCATCCTCGACTCCCCCGACCTGCGGCTCGACGGCTTTATCGGCCCGGGGCACGTCTCCACGGTGATCGGCTGCCGTCCGTACGAGTTCATCGCGCGCGACTACGGCAAGCCCGTCGTCGTCGCCGGGTTCGAGCCGCTGGACATCCTGCAGTCGATCTACATGCTGATGGTCCAGCTGTCCGCCGGGAAGTCCGAAGTGGAGAACCAGTACTCCCGGGTCGTCCCGTGGAACGGCAACATCGTCGCGCTGAAGGCCATCAACGAGGTGATGGAGCTGCGGCCGTACTTCGAGTGGCGCGGCCTCGGGTTCATCACGCACTCGGCGATGGCGATCCGCGAGAAGTACGCGAAGTTCGACGCCGAGCGGATCTTCGAGATCCCCGGCCTGCGCGTCGCCGACCCGAAGGCGTGCCAGTGCGGTGAGGTGCTCAAGGGCGTGCTGAAACCGTGGGAGTGCAAGGTGTTCGGCACCGCGTGCACCCCGGAGACGCCGATCGGGACGTGCATGGTCTCGCCCGAAGGCGCCTGCGCGGCGTACTACAACTTCGGCCGGTTCAGCCGTCAGCGCGTCCGGGAGGCGAGCCGCGCATGACGACCACCGAGCGCGAGCAGCAGGTCCTCGACCGCATCGAGCGGGCGCGGCGCCGGCGCGCGAAGGTGCGCGAGGAGCGCATCACGCTGTCGCACGGCGCGGGCGGCAAGTCGACGCACACGCTGATCGAGGCCGTGTTCCTCGACGCGTTCCGCAACCCGCTGCTGGAACCCCTCGAAGACTCGGCGTCGCTCACCATCGGCGACGCCCGGCTGGCGCTGACCACGGACTCCTACGTCGTCTCGCCGCTGTTCTTCCCCGGCGGGAACATCGGCGACCTGGCGATCAACGGCACGGTGAACGACCTCGCCGTGTCCGGCGCGCGGCCGCTGTACCTGACCGCCGGGTTCATCCTCGAAGAAGGCTTCCCCGTCGAAGACCTGCTGAAGATCGTCGACTCGATGAAGACGGCCGCGCTCGCGGCCGACGTCCAGATCGTCACGGGCGACACCAAGGTCGTCCAGCGCGGCAAGGCAGACGGCGTGTACGTCAACACGGCCGGGGTCGGGGTGCTCACCCGCACGGGCCTCGGTGTGGCCACCGTGAAGCCCGGAGACGCCGTCCTCGTCTCCGGGCCGATCGGTGACCACGGCGTCACGATCATGCTGGCCCGCGGCGAGCTCGACATCGACGCCGACCTCGAGTCCGACACCGCGCCGGTGCACGAGCTGGTAGCGGGGCTCCTGGCCGCGGTGCCCGGTGTGCGCGCGATGCGCGACGCGACCCGCGGCGGCGTCGCGACGATCCTCAACGAGATCGCGAAGGCCGCGGAAGTCGCCGTGGTCGTCGACGAAAAGGCCGTCCCGGTGCGCGAGGAGGTCCGCGGCGCGTCGGAGCTGCTCGGCATCGACCCGCTGTACGTCGCCTGCGAAGGCCGGATCGTGGTCGTCGTCGACGGCTCGCAGGCTGACGACGCGCTGGCCGCGTTGCGCTCGCACCCGCTCGGCGCGGACGCGGCGGTGATCGGGCGGATCGCCGACGACCCGCCGGGGATCGTGCTGCTGAACACCGCGTTCGGCGGCACCCGGATCGTGGACCTGCTGGTCGGGGACCCGCTGCCGAGGATCTGCTGAATGCACGAAATGGCGGTCACGCAGTCGGTCGTCGACGCGATCGTCGCCAAGCTGGGTGACGCGACGGTGACGAGCGTGCGACTGGAGATCGGGCGCCTGTCCGGGGTCGTGCCGGACAGCGTCCGGTTCTGCTTCGACGTCCTCTGCACGGGGACTTCGCTGGAAGGTGCCCGGCTGGACATCGCCGAGCCGTCCGGGCGGGCGCGCTGCCGCGACTGCGGCGACGAGTTCGGCCTCGACGACTTCATCGTGCTGTGCCCCTGCGGCAGCGCCAACGCCGAGGTGCTGACCGGGCGCGAACTGCGCATCACATCGGTAGAGGTGGTCTGACGTGTGTGACACCTGCGGCTGTTCCGACGAGACGAACGTCCGGATCACCGACCACGCCCACACGGTGGTCCTGGAGCAGGACATCCTGGCGAAGAACGACGAACTCGCGTCGCACAACCGCGCACACCTGAGTGCGTCGGACGTCTTCGCGATCAACCTGATGAGTTCGCCCGGTGCGGGGAAGACGACGCTGCTGGAGCGGACCATCCGCGCTACGGACACGCCGTGCGCGGTGATCGAAGGCGACCAGGAGACGCTGCTCGACGCCGAACGCATCAAGGCCACGGGCGCACCGGTCGTGCAGATCAACACCGGCGCCGGCTGTCACCTGGACGCGTCGATGCTGCACCGGGCACTGCACTCGCTGTCGCCGGTCCCGGGCTCGACGTTGTTCATCGAGAACGTCGGCAACCTGGTCTGCCCGGCGTTGTTCGACCTCGGCGAGGCGGCGCGGGTGGTGATCCTGTCGGTGACCGAGGGGCCCGGGAAGCCGCTGAAGTACCCGCACATGTTCGCCGCGACGGACCTCGTGCTGCTGAACAAGGTCGACCTGCTGCCGTACGTCGACTTCGACGTTTCCGAGTTCGAGCGGGACTTCCGCCGCGTGAACCCGTCGGCCGCCATGCTCCAGGTCAGCGCGACCCGCGGCGACGGCCTCACCGAGTGGTACGACTGGCTACGGCAACCTGTCCGAAGCTGATCCCGCCGTCGTTGGCCGGCACGTTCCGGTGGGTCAGCACGGTGAAGCCGGCGTTCTCCAGGGCTTCGACGGTCCGGTCGAGCAGCAGGACGTTCTGGAACACCCCGCCGGACAGCGCCACGGTGGTGCTGTGGTCGCGGAAGCGGTCGCAGGTCCGCACGATCGCGTCGGCGACCCCGTTGTGGAACCGCGCGGCTCGCGTCGCCTGGGCGCTCGGGTCGTCCAGGAGGGCGGCGATGAGGTCTTCGCCGTGGACGACGTCGTCGATCCGCGCGCGGTAAGCGGACTTTTCCGCCGGGTCGGCCAGCTGCTCCAGCTCGATCGCGGCCTGGCCCTCATAGGTGATGGTGTCCCGGACGCCGAGCAGCGCGGCGGCGGCGTCGAAGAGGCGTCCGGCGCTGGACGTCAGGGGTGAGTTGAGGCCGCTGCGCTTGAGCTTGACGATGTCTTCGCGCGCCGGCCGCCCGAGTTCGTCCACATAGGACGCGGCCATCCGCCAGGGCTGCTTGATGGCCATGACCCCACCGGGCATGCGGACGGCTTTGAGATGGCTGAGCCGCTGGTAGCTCGTCAGGTCGGCGAGGAGGAACTCGCCGCCCCAGACGGTGCCGTCGGGGCCGAAGCCGGTGCCGTCGAAGGCGACGCCGAGGACCGGGTCTTGGTGGTCGTTGTCGGCCAGGCAGGCGGCGATGTGGGCGTGGTGGTGCTGCACGCCCAGCAGGTCGACGTCCTGCTCGAACGCGTATTTCGTGGACAGGTACTCGGGATGCAGGTCGTGCGCGACGAGCACCGGGTCGACGTCGAAGAGGTGCTTGAAGTGCTCGATGCCCTCGGTGAACGCCTTGAGCGTCTCGTAGTTCTCGAGGTCGCCGATGTGGTGCGAGACGAACGCGTGGCGGCCTTTGGCGAGGCAGAAGGTGTTCTTGAGTTCGGCCCCGCAGCCGAGGAGGTGCTTCGTCGTTTTCCTGATGCTGACGGGCTCGGGCGCGTAGCCGCGCGAACGCCGTTGGAGCTGCGGTTTCGTCCCGACGACGCGCACGACGGAGTCGTCGGTCCGGACGTGGATCGGCCGGTCGTGGGTGAGGTAGGCGTCGGCGATGTCCTTCAGGCGGCCGAGGTCCTCGTCGCGGTAGACGATGGGCTCGTCGGAGACGTTGGCGCTGGTCAGCACGATCGGGCCGGTCTGCGCCAGCAGCAGGTGGTGCAGCGGGGTGTAGGGCAGCATGAGCCCGATCCGCCGATTCCCGGGCGCGACGGCGTCCGCGAGGTCCGCGTTCTTCGGGAGCAGCACGATGGGGCGTCGCCTGCCGCTGAGCGCTTCTTCGGCCGCTTCGCTGACTTCGGCGAGGTCTCGCGCTTGGTCCAGGTCGGCCACCATGACGGCGAAGGGTTTGTCCTCGCGGTGCTTTCTCGTCCGCAGGTTCTTCGCGGCTTCTTCGTGTCGCGCCCCGACGGCGAGGTGGTAACCGCCGAGTCCCTTGATCGCGACCACTTTCCCGTCGCGCAGGGCTTCGACGGCCGCCAGGATCGGATCGCCGCCACCGGGCTCGAACCGCAGGGTGGGCCCGCAGGCGGGGCAGCAGACGGGCTGGGCATGGAACCGCCGGTCAGCCGGGTCTTCATACTCCTGCTTGCACTCGGCACACATCGCGAAGGCGGCCATGGTGGTGAGCGGCCGGTCGTAGGGCACGCCCTGGACGATGGTGAACCGCGGGCCGCAGTTCGTGCAGTTGACGAAGGGGTACCGGAAGCGCCGGTCAGCGGGGTCGCGCAGCTCGCGCAGGCAGTCGTCACAGGTGGCTGAGTCGGCGGAGATCAGCGTGTCGGCGGCCCCACCGGCCGGACTGGCGACGATGACGAATCCGGCGTCCCCGACCGGGGGAATCTCGTGGACGTCCACTTGGCCGACAACCGCCAGCGGCGGCGCTTCGGCGGTCAGCGCCGCAACAAAGGCTTCCACCTGGGCGGGTGCGCCTTCAGCCTCGACGAAGACGCCGTGGACGTCGTTCCCGACGAAGCCGGAGAGCCCGAGCCGGCCCGCGAGCTGGTGGACGAAGGGCCGGAACCCGACGCCCTGCACCACTCCGGCGACTCTGACCGCCACTCGCACCCGGTCAGTCTGCGCTCTCGTCGACCCACGGGGCCAGTGCCGGGAGGTCCGGTGGTTGCCGCAGGGCGTCCAAGACGACGTTCACCCCCGCCCGCAACGGTGTTCCCCTCCGGACCACCGCCGCGATCGTGCGGGTCACCGGGGATGCCAGCTCGCGCGTCGACACCCGGTACCGCCGGTCCACCGCCAATTCCGGCAGCAGCGCGATCGACAACCCCGCCTCGACATGCTGCAACGTCATCAAATAATTGCTGAACCGGCACACCACCCTCGGCTCGAAACCCGACTCGCGGCACAGGCGCAGCGTCAAGTTCGCCATGTACGACCGCGGCACGTCCAGCGCCCACGGTGAGTCCGCGAAGGCGGACAGCGAAACCGGCCCGCGGGGACCTTCCGACGACGTCACCAGCACGATCGGGTCCGTCGCCAGCGGGACGATGTCGAGGTCCGGGCCCAGCGGCAGCTGCACGAAGTCCGTCGTCGTGATGATCACGTCCGCGTCGCCGCCGCGCAGGGCCGGGATGCTCTCGTGGGGCTCCAGCTCCAGCAGCTCGACCTCCAGGTGCGGGTACGCGCCCGCCAGGCGGGTCACCGCCGGGACCGCCATCGTGTGGATCGCGCTCTGGAACGCCCCCAGCCGGACCTGGCCGACCGGTTCCTCGCCGAGGGTGCGCAGCTCCGCCTCGACCGTGTCCATGTGGTCGAGGATCGCCCGCGCGCGGCGCGCCAGCATCAGGCCCGCCGGGGTCAGGCGGACTCGGCGACCCGTGCGTTCCAGCAGCTGGGTGCGGGTTTCCGCTTCGAGCACGGCCAGCTGCTGCGACACGCTCGACGCACTGAGGTTCGCGTCCTGCGCCACCGCGCGGACCGTCCCCAGCGTGTCGAGCCGGCTCAGCAGCCGCAGGCGCCACGGGTTCAGCATCGCCCCATTCTTGTACGGAAAATCCGAACAGGACAGCCGGAATCGTGAGCTGGACGTGTCGCTCGAACCGGACTTACCGTCGAAGGCATGGCTGCTCCGACTTCCGAGACCACCTCCGCAGACGTCTTCTGGGCCGACGCCGACAAGCACCTGGTGCGCTACGGCGGCGCGTTCACCCGCGAAATCATCGACCGCGCCGAAGGCAGCTTCGTCTTCACCGAAGACGGCCGCCGCATCCTCGACTTCACCTCCGGCCAGATGAGCGCGATCCTGGGTCACTCGCACCCGGAGATCGTCGACACCGTCCGGCGGCAGGCCGCGAAGCTCGACCACCTGTTCAGCGGCATGCTGAGCCGCCCGGTCGTCGACCTCGCGCGACGCCTCGCCGAGACGCTCCCGGCGCCGCTGGAGAAAGCGCTCCTCCTGACCACCGGCGCGGAGTCCAACGAAGCCGCCCTCCGCATGGCGAAGCTCGTCACCGGCAAGCACGAGATCGTCTCGTTCGCGCGGTCGTGGCACGGCATGACGCAGGCCGCGGCGAGCGCCACCTACAGCGCCGGCCGCAAGGGGTATGGCCCCGCCGCGCCCGGCAACTTCGCCATCCCCGCGCCGAACGCGTACCGGCCGGACTTCACCGACGCCGACGGCAGGCTCGATTGGCGACGCCAGCTCGACTTCGGGTTCGAGATGATCGACGCGCAGTCGGTCGGGAGCCTCGCCGCGTGCATCGTCGAGCCGATCCTCAGCTCCGGCGGCATCATCGAGCCGCCCGTCGGCTACTTCGCCGCATTACAGGAGAAATGCCGGGAACGCGGCATGTTGCTGATCCTCGACGAGGCCCAGACCGGGCTCTGCCGCACCGGCAACTGGTACGCGTTCGAGCGCGACGGCGTCGTCCCGGACATCCTGACGCTGTCGAAGACGCTCGGCGCCGGGCTGCCCCTCGCGGCGGTGCTGACCAGCGCCGAAATCGAGGAAGAGGCGCACCGGCGCGGGTTCCTGTTCTTCACCACGCACGTCGCGGACCCGCTGCCGGCGGCCGTCGGCAACACCGTCCTGGACGTCCTGACCCGCGACCGCCTCGACGACCGCGCGCTCCAGCTGGGTTCGTTGCTGCGCCACGGCCTCGAGCGGATCTCCCACCGGCACGAGGTCGTCGGCGACATCCGCGGCCGCGGCCTGCTGGCCGGGCTGGAACTGGTCGTCGACCGGGAAACCAAGCGCAGTTCGGACGAGCTGGGCGCCCGCGTCACGGCGCGCTGCCTCGAGCTCGGGCTGCACATGAACATCGTGCAGCTGCCCGGAATGGGCGGGGTCTTCCGGATCGCACCGCCGCTGACGGCGACCGAAGAGGAACTGGAGCTGGGCTTGGCGATCCTCGACGAGGCGATCGGGGACGCCGTCAAGACGCTCTGAACCGGAATCCCCTGGCCAGGCGCGACGTTTTTTTGTTAGCAATGACAAGGACCTGTCGCGAAGGAGCTTCCCATGGCTCTCGGCCTTCCCATTCGCTCGCTCACCGTCGACCTACCGGTCATCGCGCTCACCCTCGCGGCGATCGCGCACTGGATCCGGGGCGCCCCCGCGGACGCGCTGATCTTCCTGGCCGTCACGCTGGTCCTCCTGATCACCGAACGGCCGCACCCGGAGATCGCGGAGCTCGGGCAGCCGTTCCGGGTGCCGGGGTTCGCGGTGGTCGCGGCCGGGTTGCTGGTGCTGGCGTTCGGCCGCGACAGCGTCCCGGTGGCGGTCGCGATCTCGGCGATCGGCCTGGTCGCGCTGGTCGAGGAGTGGCGCGACCCGTCGCTGCCGGTCGACCGGCCGGTGCCGCACCGGGCGTGGCTGTGGTCCGCGGTGGCGTTGAGCTGGTGCGCGTGGGAGCTGCTGTCGTTCGTCTACGAGCAGGCCGCGGGCGGGCTGTCGGAGACCCACCCGACGATGAGCGACCTCGTCGACCCGCTGCTGACCAGCCGGATCGTCCAGGCGCTGGCGATCACGGGCTGGCTGGCGGCGGGCCTGGCGATGCTGCGCGCGGCGGCCACGGCGAGGCGGTCGTGATCACCCGGGTCATCACGGAGCTGGGCTTCGGGCTGATCGTCCTGGTGGCGATCGGGCTGGGCGTTGCGAGCCACGTGTGGCCGAAGCGCGTGCCGAAGCTGACGAGCGTGCTGGCCGTGGTGATGCGGCGGCGCAGCGCGCGGATCGCGTTCGTGCTGGCGTGGTGGTGGGTGGGCTGGCACTTCTTCGTGGGGCAGTGACGAAAAGGGCCTCCTTGCCGGCCCGGGGAGCCGGCAAGGAGGCCGTCATTCACGACGACGTCAGAAGCCCGCCGTCACCTTGGTGAAGTCCCAGTCGTTCTGCGCGATCCCACTGCAGGTCGACTGCACGCCGCCGCCGGGGCAGCCGCGGTCGCGGTTGACCGACCAGAACGCCAGGCGGCCGATCTTGGTCGACTTGGCCCAGTTCGTGATCTGGGTCCAGGTCGACAGATCGGTCAGCTCCTGCTGGTCGGACAGGCCGTTCATGCCCGAGATGCCCAGGTGGCTGTACGCCGTGGCGTCGGACCAGCCGAACGTCGACTTCAGCTTGTCGCGCAAGCCGTTCGCCGCGTTCACCGTGCTCTGGTACATGTTCGAGCCGCCGCCGAAGTCGAACGGCATGATCGTGTACACGTCCACGCCGGCGCCCAGGGCCTTCGACTGGTCGATGAGCCGGTTCCCGTAGTAGTTCGGGCCGGTCGTCGACGTGCCGAACGTCAGGATCGTCTGCACGCCCGGGTTGTTCTGCTTGACGATCTTCAGCGCGTTCAGGATGCGGTCCTGCACGGCCTCGTTCTCGAACTCGTCGGAGTTCTCGATGTCAATGTCGATCGCCTTCAGCCCGTACGCGTTGATCACCTGCTGGTACGCGCCGGCCAACGCGGCAGGCGTCGAGCAGTTCGGGCCCAGCTTGGTGCCGCTCCAGCCGCCGAACGACGGGACGACCTGGCCGCCCGCCGCCTTGATCTGCGAGATCGCGGTGGCGTCGGCACTGCCCGAAAGCGGACGGCTGCTGTCCCACGCCGGATTGCAGCCACCGGAGGCGTTGATGAACGCCATGGTGAACCACTTGACTCCGGTCGCGTTCATCACCGTCTGCGGGTTCGGCGGGCTGCCCCAGCCCATGTACAGGTACGGCGCGCCCTTGCCACCGGTGCCCGGCGGCGGGGTGGTCGTGGGCGGGGGCGTCGTCGTAGGCGGCGGTGTCGTAGTGGGGGGTGTGCCCCCGGCCGCACACGACCCGCCGTTGAGCTTGCAGTTCGACGGAGCGACGTACGAACCCGAGTACGCCACGTTGAAGCCGAAGCTCGCGCTACCACCGTTGCCGACGTTGCCGTTCCACGTGTTCTTCACCGTGACGTGCTGACCGGACGCCGTGTAGCTGCCGTCCCACAGCGACGAGATCTTCGCGCCCGACGGCAGGTCGAACTCGACGGTCCACGTCGCGAGCGTCGAGCCCGAGCCGTTGGCGATCGTGTACTTGCCCTCGTACCCGGTGCCCCAGTCGGAGCCCTTGGAGAAGGTCGCGGACACGCCGCCCGCCGCGTTCGCCGGCGCGATCACGAACATCGCGCCGACCGTGGCGGCCGCGGCCGCCAGCCCGAGTGCCGGCAACCACCGGCGCCTCACGACAGGCCGTTCTTCATGGCGGTGATGAGCTCGCCGCTCGTGGTGTCGCCGGTCAGCTCCCAGAAGAAGGCGCCGCCGAGGCCCTGCTGCTTGGCGTAGGACATCTTGCCGTTGATGGTCCCGGGGGTGTCGTAGCTCCACCAGTTGCTGCCGCACTTGGCGTACGCGGTGCCGGCGAACGTGCCGGTCGACGGGCAGGTGTTCTTGAGGACCTTGTAGTCCTCGATGCCCTGCTCGTACGTGCCCGGCGCGGGGCCGGTCGCGGTGCCACCCGGCGTCGACTGCGTGACGCCGGTCCAGCCGCGGCCGTAGAACCCGATGCCCAGCAGCAGTTTGCTCGACGGGACGCCCTTGCTCTTCAGCTTCTGGATCGCCGCGTCGGAGTAGAAGCCCGCCGTCGGGATGCCGGTGAAGTTGGTCAGCGGCGAGTGCGGGGCCGTCGGACCCTGGGGCGCCCACGCGCCGAAGTAGTCGTAGGTCATGACGTTGAACCAGTCGACGGACGACGCGGCACCGGCGTAGTCGGCGACGTCGAGCTTGCCGCCGTTGCTGCCGTCCGCCGAGATGGCCGAGGTGACCAGGAACGACGAGCCGAACTTCGACCGCAGCGCGCCCATCAGGTTCTTGTAGGACGCGGCACCGCTGGTGTCACAGCTCAGGCCGCACGCGTTGGGGTACTCCCAGTCGATGTCGATGCCGTCCCAGATGTCGGCCCAGCGCGGGTCCTTCAGCAGGTTGTAGCAGGACTGCGCGAACGCGGCCGGGTTCTGCGCGGCCTGGCCGAAGCCACCGGAGTAGGTCCAGCCGCCGAACGACCAGATGATCTTGAGGCCCGGGTGCATCTTCTTCAGCTTGCGCAGCTGGTTGAAGTTGCCGGCCACCGGCTGGTCCCAGGTGTCGGCGACGCCGTCGACACTGCCCGCGGCGTCGTAGGTCTTCTGGTAGTCGGCGTACGGGTCGTCGTTGGCGGTGCACGAGCCGTTCGTGACGTTGCCGAACGAGTAGTTGATGTGGGTCAGCTTGCTCGCCGAGCCCGACGTCTCGATGTTCTTGACGTGGTAGTTGCGGCCGTAGACGCCCCACTGCACGAAGTAGCCGACGTTCTTCAGGCCGCCCGGCGGGGGTGGCGTCGTGGTGGTCGTCGTCGGTGGCGTGGTCGGCGTCGTGGGGGTGGTGGTCGGCTGCGTCGGGGTGGTCGGCGTGGTGGTCGGCGTGCCACCGCCGGCGTCACAGGAACCGCCGTTCAGCTTGCAGTTCGACGGCGCCGAGTAGGTGCCGGAATAGCTGACGTTGAAGCCGAAGCTCGCGGTCGAGCCGTTGCCGACGTTGCCGTTCCAGCTGTTCTTGACGGTGACGTGCTGGCCGGCCGCGGTGTAGCTGCCGTCCCAGAGGGAGCCGATCTTCGCGCCGGACGGGAGGTCGAACTCGACCGTCCAGGCGGCCAGCGTCGAGCCGGAGCCGTTGGTGATCGTGTACTTGCCTTCGTAGCCGGTGCCCCAGTCGGAGCCCTTGGTGAAGCTGGCGCCAACGCCGCCGGCGGCACTCGCCGGCACGGTCACGAGCCCGACCGCGATCGCGCCGACCGCCGTGAACAGACCGAGGAGGTGCCATCTCTTTCTGGACATCGCTCTCCCTTGAACCAGGTGCGGGGACGGCGGTACCACCAGGCGGGGACCGGAGTGGTGTTTTTGCGCCGTTTGCGAAGACGTTACGTGGTCCAGACCAATTAGGGAAGCACAACCACGGAGAGTGCCGACGGGCAGCTGACCAGCTAGGACGAAGGTGAGTTCACTGGTCCAGTCCAGTTACGCAAAGCAGCCGAACGCGGTCACGGCAGGGCGAACCCGGCCCCGCCGCCGTGCCACCACTTCCGGTAGAACGGCGCCGCCTCGACCAAGGCGAGGTACTCGCGCCGGACGTCGGCGCAGAGCTCGTCGACCAGGGTCGCCAGCGGCGAGTCCGTGCGCCACGCGAGGACGAGCTCGCGGTGCAGCGGGGTGCCGGCCAGCGACAGCATCGCGAGGCCGTCGCGGGCCGTGCCGATCGGGTAGAGCAGGCAGATGCCGCGATCCTCCGCGGTGAGCGCGAAGGCGACGTGTGCTTCGTTCGTCAGGTGCGCGATGCGCTGGTCGAAGCCCGCCGACGCGCAGACGCGGGCGAAGTACTCGTTCATCCCGCTGTCGTCCGGATCGGGCATGACCCACTTCTCGTCCGCGAGATCGGCGAGGTCCACGCGACCGCGCTCGGCCAGGGCGTGCCGCCGGGAGACACCGATGAAGAACGGCTCCCGCAGCAGCAACCGGTGCTCCACGCCTTCGGGCGGCGTCAGCGGGAAGCCCGGGAACGCCCGCATGACAGCGATGTCAAGCTCACCGGAACCCAGCAACGCCGTGAGCGTGCCGGTCTCGCGGATCGTCCGGCTGGTGACCTCGCGCCGAGGCAGCTTCGCCGTCAACGCGTTGACCAGGAGGCTGAACTGCTGCGCCGGGATCCCGCCGACCTTGACCGGCGCACCGGCTTCGCGCTGGGCGTTGGCGCGGGCCGTGCGCTGCAGCGCGGCGAACTGCCGCACCAGGTTGCGCGCGTCGCGGACCAGTTCGGTGCCCGTGTGCGTGGGGACGACGCCGTCGGCGGAGCGGATGAACAGCGCGCCACCGACGAACTCTTCGATGCGCTTGAGCTGCGTCGTCACGGCGGGCTGGCTCAGGTGCAGCCGCGCGGCGGCCCGGCGGAGGCTGCCCGCCTCGGCGATCTCGACGACGAGCTCGAGGTGCCGGATCTCCAGGCGCATCCCGGAACGTTATCGCCCGTTGCAATAGGGCCGATGGTCGTGCGGACCATGGTCGTCGCGCGCGGTGGCCGTTACGTTCCTCCGCGTGACAGTCCTGGATTCGCCGGCGCTGCCGGTGTTGTTCTCCGACGAGGTGCTGCGCCGGTTCCTGGACGCGGCCGCCGCCGAATACGCGTTCATCACGCCGGAAGCGCCAAGACCGTGCTTCGGCGTCCTCGCCGGCACGATCGCCGACGACGCGATGCTGGTGTCGGAGATCGCGTTCGGCCGCAACGCCCGCACGACCGACCCGAGCGCACGCGAGGAGTTCGCGCGCACGATCGTGCCGCGGTTCGGCTCGGCGTACGAAAACGAGGTGCGCGCCTGGTGGCTCGCGCCCGCGGACCTCCTCCGCATCACGAGGGAGGCGGCCGGCCGCGGCTTGGACGTCCTCGGGTCGATCCACCTGCACCCGGACTGGCACCGGCTCGGTCCGGAGTGCGAGCGCGGGCGGCCGCTGAGCGACCGGCCGACGCCGATGGACGAGTACGTGTTCCGCGGCGCGGGCTGGCCGCTGAACGTCGTGTGCTACCTGGAAAAGCAGCACGGCGGCTTCTACTACTCACTGGCGGCGTGGGACGGCGACTGCGCACCGCTTTCCCTGCGCGTGCACGCCTCGGCGGGGCTGGTGAGCGCGTGACCGGCATCCGGGCGTTGTGGCAGACGATGACCGCCGGCTGGGCCGCGGGCGACGCGGCGCTCTTCGCGTCGGTGTTCGCGGCCGACGTCGACTTCGTGAACGTCCGCGGCGAAGCCCTTTCCGGGCGCGACGCGGTCGAAGCGAGCCACGCGAAGCTGTTCACGACGGCCTACCGCGGCACGGCGCTGTCGGCGTCGGTGACCTTGATCCGCCCGCTGGCGCCGGAGCTCGCCCTGGTGCACGCGACGTCCGAGATCGCCCCGGCGGGCGTGCTGACCCACGCCCAGGCGGTCGTCCGCGACGGCGAGATCGTCGCGTTCCACAACATGATCCCGAAGGGACCCACCGCATGACCCGCCCCCGGCTGCGCCACCTGGCTTTCGTCGTCCAGGACGCCAAGCAGATGGCCGAGTTCTACTGCGCCCAGTTCGAGATGGAGCTGTTCCACACCGACCCCGACGGCAGCCACTTCGTGACCGACGGCTACCTCAACCTGGCCCTGATCCAGCAAAACCTGGACGGCGACGTCCCGGCGGGCTTCAACCACTTCGGCTTCCAGGTATCGGACATCCCTGCGGTGGCTTCGCGCTTGGCTGAGGCGGGAGTCCCCCGCCCGGCTTTGCGCGGCGGTGACCGGCCGTTCGCCGAATACCGCGCGATCGACCCGGAGGGGAACTGGTTCGACCTTTCCGAACACGGATTCCTGCCACCGGGCGTCAGTGGGTGAAAGTGGAGGCATGAGAAAGGCCCCTCCGGCGAACCGGAGGGGCCTTTGCCGTCTCAACCAGACGTGCGCCCGAAGGGATTCGAACCCCTGACCTTCTGATCCGTAGTCAGATGCTCTATCCAGCTGAGCTACGGGCGCGTGTTCAGTTGTTCTCTAACCTAGCACCCGGCGAACCGGGTACCAGCGGAGGCTCCGGGATTTGAACCCGGGAGGGGGGGTTACCCCCAACCGCATTAGCAGTGCGGCGCCATAGACCAGACTAGGCGAAGCCTCCTGGGCCCAACGACCACTGCTCAGATAGGTTACACACCCCCCGATCACCCTCCGACAGCACCCCCCTCACGCTCGCCGCAGCAGTCTGAGCAGGCGTGGAGAGCGTCCGCCGAGGCCTTCCGCCTCGAACGTCGCGATGCCGACGCGGGGCAGTTCGCGCACTCCCGGGTACACCAAGTAGCGCGGTACCCAGCGCGGCTGGAACTTCGCGTTGAACTTGTACAGCGTCTCGATCTGGATCCAGCGCGAAAAGAAGTGGAGCACCTTCGCCGCCGTCTTGGCGACCGGGCCGGCGCCGATGCGCTGGCCCTGTTCCATCAACGCCCGGAACGCCGCGAAGTTGAGCGACACCTGCTCGATGCCATGCCTGTCCGCCGCGAGCAGGAGTTCCGAAATCATCAGCTCGTTGACGCCGTTGTCGGCCGTGCGGTCGCGGCGCATGACGTCCAGCGAAAGGCCCGCCGTGCCCCACGGCACGAACTGGAGCACGCCGCGCACGCGTCCGCCCTGCTCGGCCGTCACCAGCACCGAACCCTCGTCGCCGAGGCGGCCCAGCGCCATCGAGAACCCGCGCTCGGTGTCCGTGCCGCGCCAGTTCGCGGCCAGCGTCACCAGCTCGGCCAGTTCGCCGGGACGCAAGTCCTCGGCCCGGCGCACCAGCACCTTGTAGCCCGCGCGCTTCGTGCGGGCCACGGCCTGGCGGACGCCGCGCATGACGCGTCCGTCCAAGGTGAACCCTTCGACGTCGACGACCGCCTCGTCGCCGATCTCCAGCACTTCCAGGCCGAAGCGGGCCCAGACCGTCGCGCCGAGCTCCGAGACACCCATCGCCGCCGGCACCCACCCGTTGCGGCGGCAGACCTCCAGGTACTCCTCGATCGCGCCCGGCCACGCCTCGTGGTCGCCGAGCGGGTCGGCCGAGCACAGCGCCACCCCGGCGATCACGCGGTAGGTGACCGCGGCCTTGCCGGTGCGCGAGAACACCGCGAACTTGTCCCGCCGCAGCGCGAAGTAGCCGAGCGAGTCCCGCTCGCCGTGGTCGTCCAGCAGCTTGCGCAGGCGGGCGACCTCGTCGTCGGACAGCCGGGGCGCCGGCTCGGCCGAGCGCAGCAGGAAGTACGCCGAGACCAGGATCGCGGCGAGCCCGAACAGCAGGCCGACGGCCGCGGTCATGTCCTCCAGCCACATCTGGTGGAACACGGCGGGCCCGCTGGCCCCGACCAGCGCGAGCGCGGACTCGGCCAGCCGGTCCGGGAAGCTCATCGGCTCCAGGACCGCGCGCGACGCCACCGACAGCAGGATGACGTTGATCGCGAACCCGGCCAGCGCCAGCTGCAGGAACACGCGCACCGCGCGCCAGCGGCCGACCACCGGGTCCGGCTTCGCGACGAAGTAGCGGCGGCTCGCGATCAGTCCGACCAGCAGCACGACCGACACCATCCCGGCACCGAAGACGTGCCGGAGCCCGATGTGCGACACCGTGAGCAGCACCGTCGCGCCGACCGCCAGCTGCCAGGCCCGGCGCTTGCGGCGGCGCAGGCCCGCGGCCAGCAGCACCAGCAGCACGCCCGTGACCAGCGCGACGGTCGCTGCCGCGACCGTCGCCTCCTGCGGCAGCTCCAGCCACTCCGACAGGTGCCCGCGCAGGTTCCGGCGCCCGGCGGGCACCAGGACCGACACGAGCGTCATCAGTCCCGCCAGCCGGGTCACCCAGGTGATCACCCCCACGGTGGTGGCTCCCGCCACCCGCCAGGTGGTCTGCGCGCGGGTCCCCGTCACCACCTGTGCAACCCGTTGTGGACGATCATGCTTCCCCCATCTACCCCCCGGCGAGCTCCACGAACGGCGTCAACGCCGCCGGGTTCGCCAGCGCGTCGCGGCTGACAGCCCGGTCGGGAGCCACACCGGCGAGAATCTTCTTCACCGGTACCTCACACTTCTTACCGTTCAAGGTACGAGGAATCTCCTGAACCACTACGAACCGATCGGGTACATGCCGCGGTGACAGCGCGCTACGGAGCTCCTTCTTCAGCCGAGGCTCGACGTCACCGAGCTCGACGCCGTCGGCCAGCACCAGGAAACAGATCAGCTGCCCGTCTTCGTTCCCGGCCGCCGAAGTGTCCACGACCAGGGAGTCCGCGACCTCGTCGTAGCCCTCGACGACCCGGTAGAACTCCGCCGTGCCCATCCGGACGCCCCCGCGGTTGAGCGTCGAGTCGCTGCGGCCGTAGATCACCGCCGAACCGCGGCCGGTGACGCGGATCCAGTCGCCGTGGCGCCACAGCCCCGGGTACATCTCGAAGTACGCCTCACGCAGGCGCGAGCCGTCCGGGTCGTTCCAGAAGAACACCGGCATCGACGGCATCGGCTTCGTGATGACCAGCTCGCCGACCTGCTCGACGACGGCGTTGCCGGCCTCGTCGAACGCGTTGACCGCGGCGCCCAGCGCCGGGCAGGACAGCTCCCCCAGCCACACCGGCACGTCGGGCGCCGACGCGACGAACGCCGCGCAGAGGTCGGTGCCGCCGGAGACCGAGCAGATCTGCACCTTCTTCCCGACCTCGTCCACGATCCACCGGAAGCCCTCGACGCTCAGCGGCGCCCCGGTGGAGCCGAGCGCGCGCAACGCCGTCAGGTCGTAGCGCTCGGCGGGCTTGATGCCCGCCTTCAGGCAGCTCTGGATGAACGGCGCCGACGTCCCGAAGTACGTCACGCGGTGCTGCTCGGCCAGGTGCCAGAGCGCGTTGAGGTCCGGATGGCCCGGGCTGCCGTCGTAGAGCACGATCGTCGTGCCGACCAGCAGGCCGGAGATGAGGAAGTTCCACATCATCCAGCCGGTGGTGCTGAACCAGAAGAACCGGTCGCCGGGCCCGAGGTCGGTCTGCAGCGCGAGGGCCTTGAGGTGCTCCAGCGTGATGCCGCCGTGGCCGTGCACGATGCCCTTCGGCAGGCCGGTGGTGCCGGAGGAGTAGAGCACCCACAGCGGGTGCGCGAACTCGACCGGCTCGAACAGCAGCGGCGAGCCCTCGTGCTTCGCGAGCAGTTCGGCCCAGTCGAGCGCGCCGTCCATCCGGCCTTCGCCGACGTACTGGACGAGCACGGTCGCGGCCAGCGACGGCAGCTTCGCCTGCAGGTCGGCAACCGTCGTCCGGATGTCGAACTGGCGGCCGTTGTACGCGTAGGCGTTGACCGCGAAGAGGACCTTCGGCTCGATCTGCACGAAACGGTCCGCGACCGCGCGGACGCCGAAGTCCGGCGAGCACGACGACCAGATCGCCCCGATGCTCGCCGCGGCGAGGAACGCGACCAGCGTCTGCGGGCAGTTCGGGGCCAGCGCGACGACGCGGTCACCCTTGCCGACGCCGAGTTCGAGCAACGCCGCCCGGGCGGCGGCGACCTGCGCGCGGAGTTCGCCGTACGTCAGGTGGTCCGCGAAGCCGTCTTCGCGGTGGAAGATCACGGCCGTCTCGTCGTCGCCCTTCGCGGCTCCCGCGACGCCGGGGGTGAGCGCGTGCTCGGCGTAGTTCAGCGTGGCGCCTTCGAACCAGACAGCGTTCGGCATCTCGCCGGAGAGCACCTCGCCCGGCTGGTCGTGCCAGCGGACGCCGAGGAAGTCCGCGACCGCCGTCCAGAAGTCCGGACCGCGCTCGACCGAGAACTCCCAGAGCGAGCGGTAGTCGTCCACCTCGACGCCGCGTTCGGCGCGCAGCCACTGGCGGAAGGCTTCGATCTTGGTGTCGGCAACGTGGCTCGGCTCAGGGCGCCAGAGCACTTCGGGGGCGTCGGCGGTGTGCGTCACGTCACGAGGGTAATCCCGCCTAGCGCAGGTGGGCGTCGAACCAGTTGAGCGTCCGCTGCCAGGCCTCCGCGGCCGCGCCCGGATCGGCGTCGAAGCGGTGGTTCGCGCCCGGGTAGTGGACGACGTTCGTGGCGACCTTCGCCGACGCCGCGGCATCGCGCAGGCGCTCGACCTCGGCGCCGCCCGCCTCGTCGCCGGCGTCGCCGTACATGCCGAGCCACGGGCTGGTGAGCTTCCCGGCGATCTCGACCAGCGCGGGCAGTTCGGCGGCCTGCTGCCCGCCGACGCTGACGGCGGCCCCCAGCCGGCGGTGCGATGCGACGACGAGCGCCGCGGTGCCGCCCAGGTCGAAGCCCATGACACCGAGCAGGTCGGCCTGGACGCCGCGGTCGACGAGCCAGGCGAGTGTGATGTCCGTCGCGTCGAGCAGGTCCCGCTGCGTCAGCTCCGCGTTTTCGAGGTGCGGGGTGACGGTCAGCCAGCCTTCGAGGGCGAGGCTGGCCAGCAGCATCTTGACGCCGTCGGTGACCCCGTCCGCCTCGTGCAGGACCACCAAACCGCCGCGTAGCGCGCCTTCGGGTTCCGAGAAGGTCAGGCGCAGGGTACGGCCGTCGGTGCGCTGGTAGTCCACGGTGCTGGTCGACGTCATTGCGTCACTCAATCACTTGGAGGTGAACGGCGGGAACCCATTCTGGCAGCCCGGCCGGTCACATACCGCCTGAAGGGAGTCGCGGGGCGGCGCACGGAAAAGATACGGTGGCCGGGTCGTCCCGTTCAATCCGAGGAGCGCCGAAGATGTCGTCCGTGTCCCCGCGTGCCGATCTCGAATCGTTGCCGAAATACATTCCCGGCCGGACGATCGAAGGCGCCATCAAGCTGGCGAGCAACGAGGTGCCCGGCGGCGCGCTGCCGAGCGTCGCGCAGGCGATCGCCGAGGCCGCGGCGGGCATCAACCGCTACCCGGACACCGGCTCGCAGGCGCTGCGCGAGCGGCTGGCGCGCGAGCTGAACGTGCCGGTCGAGCGCGTCGCCATCGGCTGCGGCTCGGTCTCCCTGTGCCAGCAGACGATCCAGGCGGTCTGCGCACCCGGTGACGAGGTGATCTTCGCCTGGCGCTCGTTCGAGGCCTACCCGATCGTCACGCAGGTGGCGAACGCCGTGTCCGTGAAGGTCCCGATCACCGAGGGCCAGGAGCTCGACCTCGACGCGATGCTCGCGGCGATCACCGACCGGACGCGCGTGGTCTTCGTCTGCAACCCCAACAACCCGACCGGCACGGCGATCCGCCGCGCCGAGCTGGAGCGATTCCTCGACGCCGTCCCGGAGCGCGTGCTGGTGGTGCTGGACGAGGCGTACAAGGAGTTCGTCACCGACGCCGAGGTGCCCGACGGCGTCGAGTACACGCGGACGCGCTCGAACGTCATGGTGCTGCGCACGTTCTCGAAGGCGTACGGCCTCGCGGGCCTTCGTGTGGGTTACGCAGTCGCGCCCGAGGCCATCGCCGACGCGCTTCGCCAGGTGTACGTCGCCTTCTCGGTGAACATGCTGGCCCAGGTCGCGGCGCTGGCGTCGCTCGATGCGGCCGACGAGCTGATGGAGCGTTGCAAGGAGATCGTCGCCGAGCGCGGGCGGGTGCGGGACGCGCTCCTCGAAGCCGGCTACCGGGTGCCCGAGACGCAGGCGAACTTCGTCTGGCTGCCGTTGGGTGACCAGGCGGTGCCGTTCGCCGAGCACGCGCTGGACCGCAAGCTGGTGGTGCGCCCGTTCGCCGGCGACGGCGTGCGCGTGACCATCGGGACCCGCGAGGAGAACGACCTCTTCCTGGCCGCGGCGCGCGACTTCAGCCGCTGAACTGCTTGACCACCAGCTGGATCACGGCGGCGACGCCGATCACGACGATCACGCCGCGCAGCACCGCCGGCGGCAGCTTCCGGCCGATCTTCGCGCCGAGGAAGCCGCCGGCGGTCGACCCGACGGCCAGCCAGAGCACCACGGGCCAGCTGATCGGCGCGACGAACGCGTAGATCACCCCGGCGACGACGTTGACGACGGCGGCGAGGACGTTCTTGACGCCGTTGAGCTTCTGCAGCGGTTCGGACAGCAGCATCCCCATGACGGCCATCAGCATCACGCCCTGCGCGGCGGTGAAGTACCCGCCGTAGATGCCGATGAGGAAGATGAAGAACATCAGCAGCGGGCCGGCTTTGTGCTCTTCGCCGTTCTCTTCGCGGCGCTTCGCGACCCACTTCGACACCTTGGGCTGCACGATCACGAGGATCACGGCGAGACCGACGAGCACCGGGACAACGGCTTCGAAGGCATCCTTCGGCAGGGAGAGCAGCAGGATCGTGCCGCCGATCGCGCCGAGGAACGACGCGACGGCGAACTGGGCGACCTGCCGCCAGTAGCCGGTGAGCTCGTGCCGGTAGCCCCAGGCCCCGCTGAGGGTGCCGGGCGCGAGACCGATCGCGTTGGACGTCGTCGCCGTCACGGGCGGGTAGCCCAGCGCGACGAGAACGGGGAAGGTGACGAGCGTCCCCGACCCCACGACGGCGTTGATGGTCCCCGCCCAGATACCGGCGACCACGATGATCACCGCGTGCCACCACGTCATGAAGCACTCACGTGCTGACCCTAAGCATCGTGGGCCGGTCCCGCGACGCGGATGTGTCTGGGCAGACACTCACCGCGGCGTGAAGACGCAGAACTCGTTGCCTTCCGGGTCCGCCATCACCTCCCACTCGATGTCGCCGTCGCGGGCGCGGATCAGCGTCGCGCCCAGTTCCGCCAGCTCTGCCGGGTCGCCGAAGACGTCCAGGTGCATGCGGTTCTTGACCGTCTTCCGCTCCGGGACGGGGTTGAGCCAGATCAGCGGGCCGTTGCCGTCGGGGTCGACGATCGGGACGGGCCAGTCGTCCGGCCGCGTGTCGCCGGTCAGCGAGTCGCGGCGGACGTAGCCCATGGCGCGGCACCACCAGTCCGCCAGGGCTTGGTGGTCGGCCGCGTCGAGCGCGAGGTCCTTGAACCGTGCGGTCATTCCGTTCCTTCCGGTACATGGGCGGGCACCACTTCGGACACCACCCGCCAGCCGAGGGCGCCGTACAGCCCGCGTCCCGCCTCCGAAGCCAGCAGGACGCTCGACTCCGCCCCGGCCGCGACGCCCAGCCGGTGCATCACCACGCGGCCGAGGCCGCGGCGCCGGTGTTCGGGTTCCGTGACGATCCGGTCGAACACCGCGACGCCCGAGTCCACCGCGACCCAGCCGCGCGCCGCCGGCGCGCCCGAGGCGGTCACCGCCGCTTCCCACAGCGGACCCTCGCCGGTCAGCGTCACCGCGTAAGGCGCCGGGACCTCGGCGGGCGGTAGGTCGCCGTCGAACGTCATCAAGTACTCCGTCTCGCCCACCTCCCAGTCCGTCGTCAAGCCCGCGAGCACCGCGGAACGCTCGCCGCACGTCTTCAGCCACGTGCCCGGTGCCGCCACCGTCCGCGCTCGCGTGGCCACCGCCGACGGTGACCGCAGCAGGTAGCGGACGCGGTGCCCGGGCAGGCCGACGTCGACGCGGTAGCCGTCCGGCTCCGCGACCGGCGTCGGCACCGCCCGCGACACCGCCCAGCCGCGCACCCAAGCCCCCAGGATGTCCATGCCGGTGATCATGACAGCCACCACCGACAGTTTCCGGAGCTGAGAGGATGGGCGCCGTGGACACCGAGCAGGTCTGGAGCGCGACCGTCGACCGGCTGCGGTCGCTGATCGACTCCGGGAAGCTGCCGCCGGGCTCCCGGCTGCCCGCCGAACGCGTCCTGTGCGAGGACCTCGGCATCAGCCGCGGGTCGCTGCGGCAGGCGCTGCGCGTGCTCGACTCCATCGGCTACGTCCGGATCCGCGCCGGCTCCGGCACCTACGTCCGCGAGCAGCAGGAACAACCGCTGCGCACCTGGTTCACCGAGCACGACCAGCTCGTCGAAAAGCTCTTCGACCTGCGCGCGACCGTCGAGCCGACCCTCGCCGAACGGCTCGCGCGGCACGCGACCGCGAAGACCGTGAGCCGGCTCGAGGACAACGTCGCCGAGATGGCGCGGGCCGCCGAAGACGGCGACATGCTGCACGTCATCGCCGCCGACGCCGAGTTCCACCGGGTGATCGCGCAGAACGCCGGCAACGACGACGTCGCCGGGCTGCTGCGGTCCGTGCTCGCCCTGGTCGGCGAGGAGCGGCGGGCGGCACTGCGGCTGCCCGGCCAGATCCGCAAGGCCGTCGACGACCACCGCGCCATCCTCGACGCCATCCGCCGGTCCGACCCCGCCGCCGCCCGCGAGCTGACCCTCAAGCACCTGGTCGACGCCAAGATCTACGCGCACGACTTCGCCGCACACCCCGAAGAGCGCTAGACTTTTCACAACATTGTGAAACTTTTGGGGGTCGTGATGGAGAAGGTGCACTTCACCGAAGAAAAAGCCACCATGCTGGCCACGCTGTACGGCCGCGCGCTCGACAGCCGCGAAGCCGAGCCGGTGCTCGGCGACCACGCCGCCGACGAAGCCGTCCGGCAGATCGACTACGACTTCGCCAAGCTGGGGATCACCCGCGACAGCGCCGTGAGCGTCGTCCTGCGCGCGAAGCCGATCGACGAATGGGCCGCCGAATACCTGCGGCAGCACCCCGACGCGATCGTCCTGCACCTCGGCTGCGGCATGGACACGCGCTTCCAGCGCCTCGCCCCGCCGGAGACCGTCCACTGGTACGACGTCGACTACCCCGAGGTCGTCGAGCTGCGCGAGAAGCTCTACGCGGCCGCGCCGAACCACACGAACATCGGCACGTCGGTGACCGACTTCGGCTGGCTCGACCAGGTGCCGTCGGACCGCCCGGCGCTGATCGTCGCCGAAGGCCTGACCATGTACCTGACGCCGGAGGACGGCACCGAGCTCGTCCGCCGGCTGGTCGCGAAGTTCCCGTCCGGCGAACTGATCTGCGACGTCTTCAGCAAGTTCGGCATCAAGGCCCAGAAGCTCAACACCCCGGTCCGGCGCGCGAAGGCGACCCTGAAATGGGGCATCGACGACCCGCACGAGCTGGAGCGCTACGGCCTCGACCTGATGTCCTCTTTGGACGCCGCGCACTGGTCCCAGCCCGAGGTGATGGCCCGGCTGCGGCCGTTCACCCGGTTCCAGCTGCGGATGCTGAAGTACTTCCCGGCGATGGCGCGGATGGCGCACATCGTCCGGTACCGCTTCTAACGCGACTCCAGCACCCGCGCGACGAACTTGTGCAGCTTCTCCTCCAGCCGCGCGAGGCGTTCTTCGAGAGTGAGCGTCTCGTACGGCTGGGGCACGTCGGGCTTCAGCTCGCCGCGCACGTACTGGCTTGCCCGACGGCAGCATGATGTCGGCGAGCCCATCGGTGGGGTTCGGAAGCCGCAGATGTCGCTGCGCAGGCGAGACTTCGGCGCCGCACCCGACCCACAGCGCGAACCCGATCACCTCGCCGCCTCATGCAGCACGAGGTGAGCCACCGAGTCGCGCCAGACGAGGAACTCGCGCCACTCCCGCCGAATTCCTCCAGTCCAGGCAGACAACATCAAGCCCTCGGCTTCACCACTGGCGCGGTTGACGAACGAGTGTCCCCGATCCGCACCGTAACCAGCGGGCACCGGCGGTGGCCACGCATTTTCGGCCGTACGATCAACGCCGTGCGCAAGATCGCCGTCGGCAACTTCCGGGTGGTGTTGCGTACCAGCCTGGGCTTCGCCGGGCTGGGCGTCGGGTCCAGTGTGGCCGGGTCCGGGGTCGTCGCGCTGCTCCTCCTGCTGCAGGGGCTGCCGAACGACGTCGGGGACCGCGGCTGGGTGCTTGGGCTGACCGCGGCCGGGATCGTCGCCGTTTCGCTGCTCGCCGGGACCGCTTGGACGGCCTGGCTGCAGCGGCGCACCGCGATCTGGTTCGTGCTCGGCCGGCCGCCGTCGGAAAGCGAAGCCAGGCGCGCGCTGCGGCTGCCCGTCGACATGGCCGTCGTCAGCGGCACCCTCTGGCTGATCGGCACCGCCGTCCTGAGCGTGCTGGCCGGTGTCCTCGGCTCCGGTGAGGACGCCCTCGGCATGGCCACGGTCATCGGGCTCGGCGGCCTCACCACCGTGGGGCTCACCTACCTCGCCGCCGAGTGGGTGGCGCGGCCGGTGATGACGATCGCGCTGGAGATCCTGCCGCCGAGCGGGTCGCTGCCGGTCACCGTGCTCACCCGGCTCGTCGTCACCTGGGCGCTGGCCAGCGGCGTCCCGTTCGTCGGCGTCCTGCTCGTCGCGACGCCGCCGGACCTCGGCTCCGGCAACCACACCGCCAGCCTGATCATGCTGTCGGTGATCGGGCTCGGCGTCGGCGCGATCGGCACCGCCCTGCTGGCCCGGGCCGTCGCGGCGCCGCTGCACCGGCTGCGCGTCGCCCTCGACCGGATCGCGCGCGGCGACAACGACGTCACCGTCGACGTCGACGACTCCAGCGAGATCGGCCTGCTCCAGACGTCGGTCAACCAGCTCGCCGCCGGCCTGCGCGAGCAGGCGCGGATGCGGGACCTCTTCGGCAGGCACGTCGGCGCCGACGTCGCCCGGCACGCGCTGGAGTTCGGCGCGTCGCTGTCCGGCGACGTCCGCGAGGTCACGGCGTTGTTCGTCGACGTCGTCGACTCGACCGCGCTCGCCTACCGCACCCCGCCGGAAGAGCTCGTCGAGAAGCTGAACCGGCTGTTCGCCGCGGTCGTCTCCGCGGTCGGCGCGCGCGGCGGGCTGGTCAACAAGTTCCAGGGCGACGCCGCCTTGTGCATCTTCGGCGCCCCGACGCGACTCGCGGACGCGCCGACGGCCGCGCTGGCCACCGCCCGCGCGATCCGGGACGCGGTGTGCGCGAACGGCGAGCTCGACCTCGGCATCGGCGTCTCGAGCGGCCCGGTGTTCGCCGGCCAGCTCGGCACCAGCAGCCGGCTCGAGTACACCGTGATCGGCGACGCCGTCAACGAGGCCGCGCGGCTGACCGAGCTGGCCAAGGCGGTGCCGTCACGGATCCTCGCCAGCGACGCCGTCGTCTCGGCGGCGCTGCCGAGCGAAGGCGCGTACTGGGAGAAGCACGGCGAGTTGGAGTTGCGCGGCCGCCAGGAGCCGACGCCGACTTGGACAGCCGGCCCGGAACCTCAGGACAGCTGACCCAGCTCCGGCCAGCTCAGCACCGTCGAACCCCACGTCAGGCCCGCGCCGAACGCGCTGAGCAGCACGCGGTGCCCGGCGACGAGGCTGCCGTCGGCGTGGGCGTCGGCCAGGGCGAGCGGGATGGACGCGGCGCTGGTGTTGCCGACGCGGTCGATGTTGGCGACGACGGCGTCGGCCGGCATGCCGAGCTGCTTCGCCGTCGCCTGGAGGATCCGGATGTTCGCCTGGTGGCCGACGAAGCGGTCGACGTCGCCGACCATCCAGCCCGCGCGTTCCAGCACGGTCCGCGACGACTCCGCCATCCGCGCGCACGCGTGCCGGAAGACCGCGGTGCCCTGCATCGCGAGGAAGCGGTCGCTCGGCTGGTCGGACAGCCGCCGCCGCGCGCCGCCGGCTTCGACCCACAGCAGGTCGGCGAGCTCGCCTTCGCTGTGCAGGTCGAACGGCCCGAACGCGCCGGGCTCACCGGGCTCGCCGGCCCGCAGCAGGACCGCGCCCGCGCCGTCGCCGAAGATCGGGACGGTCGTGCGGTCGTCGGGGTCGATGAGCGTGGTGAAGGTGTCGGCGCCGATCACGAGCACGCGCTCGGCGAGGCCGCCCGCGATGAACCCGGCCGCGGTGGCCAGCGCGTAGACGAACCCGCTGCAGACGGCGTTGACGTCGAAGGCCGCGGCCGTGCCGAGCCCGAGCCGGGCGGCGACCTGCGGTGCGCTGGCCGGGCAGGGCTGATCGGGGGTCGACGTGGCGAGGACGACGATGTCGGCGGAGCCACCCGCGAGGGCTTCGCGACCGGCGCCGACCGCGAGGTCCACAGTGGACTCGTCCGGTCCGGCGACGCGGCGCTCCCGGATGCCGGTGCGGGTCCGGATCCACTCGTCCGTGGTGTCGAGCCGGGCGGCGATCTCGTGGTTTCCCAGGACTGTCGTCGGCAACCACGAACCGATTCCGGTCAGCACGGCGGCAGGTGCGGGCACGGGAAAGCCTCCCCACGCCGGCGGGTTGGCGGGCAGACCGGCAGGTCTTCCACTTCTATGCGCTACCCCCTGGTAGACCGGTGAGTTGTGTTCCAGGTCACTGAAAAAGTTGTTTCACTTTCTCGGCCGACGGAGTAGTGAGCGGGATCACGCAAGAGTGAGCGGGGAGCGAACGCCGGGCAAATCGTCGGGGGTCCCGGCTAGCCTGCTGGAGTGCACACTCCCGACCTCGACCAGCTGGACATCGCCATCCTCGCCTGCCTCCAGGAGGACGCCCGCACCATCGCCGAGACGATCGGGGCGAAGGTCGGCCTCTCGGCCGCGGCGGTGCAACGGCGGATCAAGCGGCTGCGCGAGGCGGGCGTCATCGAGCGCGAGGTCGCGGTGCTGTCGCCGCAAGCGCTCGGGCTGAGCATGACGTTCGTGGTCATGGTCGAGATGGAGCGCGAGAACCTGGCGGTCCTGGACGCGTTCCGCCGCCAGATCCTCGCCGACGACTGCGTCCAGCAGTGCTACTACGTCACCGGCAACGCGGACTTCGTCCTGGTCGTGACGTGCCCGGACATGGCGGGCTTCGAGGCGTTCACCCGGCGGATGTTCTTCGACAACCCGAACGTCCGGCACTTCACCACGAGTGTGGCGATGGACCGGGTGAAGGTCGGGCTCAGCCTGCCGCTGGGGCCGTAGGCGGGGTCCAGGACCACAGCTTCTCCGTCTGCTTCCGGATCACCGAGGCGGGCGCGCGCATGCCCAGCCGGTTGACCGCGTACCCCAGGCGTGACGTCGTCAAGGCCATCGCGCCCTTCTGGCGGGCCATCCGCGCGATGCCGTGGGTCCGCGCGAGCCGGGCCTGGTCGTAGCCCTCGAGGCCGACCGCCGCGAGTGTCACCGCGTCCTCGATCGCCTGGCACGCACCCTGGCCCATGTCCGGGGTCATCGCGTGGGCCGCGTCGCCGAGCAGTGCCACCCGGCCGCGGATGTACGACGGCAGCGGCGGCAGGTCCGTGACGTCGTTGTGCAGCACCTTCAGTGTCACGTCGAGGAAGGGCTCCACGTGCCAGCCGCGCACCCGGCGCCGGACTTCGGCCAGGTCGTCGTCGTAGCGGACGTCCGGACGGCGTTCGTGCACCGCCAGTGCCCAGTACACCCGCTCGCCGCCGATCGGGTGGGCGAGGAAGTACGCGCCGCGGCCGAAGGTGAACGTGCCGGCCTCCTCGACGCCGGGTTCGGTGACGCCGCGCCAGACCGTGTAGCGGAAGCGGGGCGTGATGCCCGGCCACAGCGCTTCCCGGACCGCGCTGTGGATGCCGTCCGCGCCCACCACGAGATCGGCTGTCACCCGTCCGGCGTCGTGGACGACTTCGCCGTCCGGAGTCACCGAGCGCACCGCGCGGCCGGTCCGGACGACGTCCGGCGGCAGCTCGGCGGCGAGCAGGCGGTGCAGGTCCGCGCGGTGGAAGCAGGACAACGGCGTGTCGTGCGCGGGGTCGAAGCGCCGCAGCCGCTCCCCCGACGGCAGGCACAGGTTGTACGCGGCCTGCGACGGCGTCGCCGCCGCGCGCACCTTCTCCCCGATGCCCAGCGCGTCGAGTGCGCGAAGGGCGTTCGGCGCGAGCGACAGCCCCGCGCCGACCTCGCTCAGCTCGGGCGCGCGTTCGAGCACCTCGACGTCCCAGCCGGCCTTCGTCAGGGCGAGCGCCGCCGTGACGCCACCGATGCCGGCTCCGGCCACCACTGCTTTCATCGCGGACCCTCCAGTGCTTCGGCCAGCCACGCGAACGTGTCGCGAGCGGCTTGGACCCGAGCGGCGCGCTCGTCTCCCGGTGCGAACAGCGCCAGGCCGTCGTCGGCGATGTCCACGAACGAGGCGAGCGTCGCGATGCGCTCGCGGACCACGCGCGGCCAGGCGTCGTCGTCGATGCGGAAGTAGGTGGTGCGGTCACCCGGGACGCGCTGCTTGCGCACCAGCCGCGACGCCGTCAGCAGGTTCGTGTTCGAGGTGAGCGACGCCCGGCTCGCGCCGATCGCTTCGGCGATGGCGGTCGCCGACTGCGCGGGCGGGTCGCAGACCATCAGCCAGCCGAGGATGCGGCCGGCGATCGGCGGAATGCCGTACTGCTCGGCGAAGAACGCCGCGGCCCGCTCGGCCCAGGCGGTCGACTGCTCGTTCATGCTAGTGGAGACTAGCATGTTCTGAAGCGATAATCTGAAGTGCTGTCTCTCTGGGGGGAAGCATGCTTCGACATCGCCGGATCTTCTTGGTCGCGACTCTGATCGACGCGCTCGGCAGCGGGCTGTGGGTGCCGTTCGCGCTGCTGTTCCTGGTGCACGGCCAGGGCATGGGCCTGCTCGACGCGGGCACGTCGCTGAGCACCGGCGCGCTGCTGGCGCTCGTCACCGGCCCGGCGACCGGCGCCGCCATGGACCGGTTCGGGCCGCGGGCGCTGCTCGTCGCCGGGAACCTCGTGCGGCTCGCGGCCTTCTGCGCCTACCCACTGGTCCACACCAGCTGGCAGGTGATCGTGGTTTCGGTGGTCGCCGGCTTCGGCGACCGGCTGTTCTGGACGTGCAACGCGCCGATGGTCGCCCGGCTCACGGCCGGGAGCGAGACGGACCGCATGCTGGCGACGCAGACGGTGGGGCGTTTCGCGGGCGCGGGAATCGGCGCGGCGGCGACCGCGGTGCTCCCGACGATCACGAGCCCGTGGGCGTTCCACTTGCTCGCGTACGTGAACGCGGCGAGCTTCGCGGTGGCAGCACTGCTGATGGCGTTACTCCCCGCACTTTCACGTGAAAGTGCCCACCAGGGGGCCGCACTTTCACGTGAACGTGCGGGTTCGGGGAGCTGGCGGGGCGTGCTCGGCAACCGGCCCTTCACCGGGTTCTGCGTCGCCCACACGGCTTTCACGCTCGCCAGCGCGAGCAAGTTCGCCGTGCTGCCCATCGTCGTGCGGGATCTCCTGCACGGTCCACAGTGGATCGCCGGGACCGCGATCACGCTCGGCACCGTGGTCGTCGTGACCGCGCAGCGCCCGATCGTCGCCCTGCTCGCCGGGCGCAGCCGGACGGCGGCGCTGATCGGCGCCGCGACGCTGTTCGCGGTTTCCTTCGCCCTGCTGATCCCGTTGGAAATGGTCCCTCTGCACGTTGCCGCCGCCCTGATCCTCGTGACGAGCCTCGGGTTCTCCGTCGCGGAGGCGATGTTCGGCCCCACCGGCACCGCGACGGCCGCCGCGGCCGCACCCGCCGGCGCCGAAGGCCGGGCCAGCTCGATCTTCCAGCTCTCGTGGGGCCTGCCCGTCGCGCTCGCGCCCGGCTTGCTGGCCGTCCTGCTCAGCGTCAGCAGCGCGCTGACCTGGTCGGTATTGGCCCTGACCTGCACGGCGGCGATCCCGGCGTTGCTCGTGCTGCGGAAGAAGCTCCCCGGAGCCCTGCGCGAGCCGTCACCGGCAGTCGCGGGCTGACCGCAAGGGGTATGTGCCGGACGTTACACCACAATGGACGGATGCAACCGATCAAGTGAACGTGAGAGTTTCTCCGTCATGGCGCAAGGCCCCGGCCATCTCCTCCTCGAACAGTTCGCGCCGCGCGAACCGCCACCCGGACTCCAGGAGGGGCCATGCAGACCGACGCAGTTCACCAGAGCCAGTTCGTGGTGCTGAACGAGAGCACCACGCCCGTCCTGTCCCGCCTCTCCTACCACGCCGACGAGCCGTTCGCGGTCACCGTCGCGTTCCGGACCGAGCGCGGCCGGTGGATCGAATGGACCTTCGCGCGTGACCTCCTCGTGGCCGGCCTCGACGACCCGGCCGGTCTCGGTGACGTCCGGGTCCGCCCGGACCTGTCCGACGACGAGGACTTCCTCACTCTCGAAATCGAGTCGCCGGACGGCTATGCGTCGTTCGAGCTCGAGGTCGAAGACGTCCGGACGTTCCTGGACGCCTCCTACGAACTGGTGCCGCTGGGTGAAGAGAGCTCCCACTTCGACGTCGACGGGCTGATCGAGGAGATCAGCAACGTCTGACCCCTGAACCTCCCATTCCCGCGGCGAGGACAAGGGCGGGGGTTGGGTGGGCGGGGGGCCCACCCCACCCCCCCCCCCCGCCGGGCGGGGGGGTGGCCGGGGGGGGTTGTGGGCCGGCCCCCCCCCCCCCCCCCCCCCGCCCTTCGCTGTTTCTACGGTCAGCTGGTCTTCAGCGTGGCGCCGGTCGCCGAAAGCGCCGCACCGATCGGGAAGAAGTACGTCGTCGCGGTGTTGCCGCCGGACAGGATGCCCTGCGCCGAGTTGCCCGCGATGAAGCCGCCGCCCGAGTCACCGGCCGCCGAGCGGACGTTGGTCGCGGTCATGCCGTTGACCGTGCCCTCGGCGTACCGGACGCTCTGGTTCTTGGCGCCGATGGTGCCGCAGGTCCAGCCGGTGGTCGAGCCGGCCTTGCAGACCGACGTGCCGGTCGCCGCGTTCGAGGAGCCGCGCACCGCGGTGCCGTTGTTCATCGAGGCCAGCGGGGTCCAGCCGCTGCTCGTGTTCACCCTCGCGTAGTCGCTGCCCGGGAACCGGTAGGCGCCCCACGAGCCGAGCGCGGCGCCGTTGGAACCGGTCAGCCGGCCGCCGCCGGTCAGCGCGGCGCAGTGCCCGGCGGTCAGGAAGCCGGTGGTGGTCGAGAAGCCGACCGAGCAGCGCGACGAGCCGCCGATGTAGTAGGCGTCACCACCGCGGATGTTGGCGTGCAGCGTCGGCTTCGAAGCCGCTTCGAGGATCGTGATCGACGACTTGTCCACACCGGACTGAGCGAGGAACGCGTCGGCCGTGCCGCGCTGGCCCTGCAGCACCGTGACCGTGACGCGGTTGGTGGCGGAGTCCACGCCCCAGCCAGTGATCGCGTACGGAGCGGCGTTGTCGCGGGCGTTCAGGGTGTCCACAGTGGAGTCGAGCTGGCGGGCGCTGAACTTCACGACCTCCGCCTCGGCTCCGGACGCCTGGATCTTGGCGACCTCGGCGGCCTTCGTCGTCTGGATGTGCGCCTTGCCCGTGGCGGCGTTGTAGGTGGCGCCGCCGAACGCGTCGCCGAGCGTCGCGCTGACGGACTCGGTGACCTTGTTCGCGACGTCCTCGCTCTTCAGCCGCGTCAGCACCTGGTCGTGGGTCAGGCCCAGGTCGCGCTGCATGGCGGGCACGATGTCCGGGTTCAGCAGGTCCTGGCCCGACGCGGGGACGGCGAGCGTGACGAGCGCGCTCGTCGTCATCACCGCGGCGGCAGCGGCACCGAAGAGTCTGGCGATCTTCATGCTTCTCCCTAGGTGGTTACGCGCGGCGCTGAACCGGCCACGCAGTGGTACTCCCCCGGGTGAGGGTCCCCGCAGTGGGCGTTACGGTGCAATCCGGGCACCCAGCGAATGGGTATACGCATTCACTCCGGACGAATCCCCTGCTCCAAGCGGTCCGGACCGCGGGTTGTCACCCGGTCGGACAGGTCCTTAAGTAGGGTTTCCGTGAACTACTTTCGGTAGCCACCACCCCTCCCGGAACGCGTTACGTGCGGCCGGAACGGGGTGCGTGCCGACGTTTCGCACGCACGGTGACCCCAGACCGGCGAATCCCGCGGCAAACCGGTGACAGCCGGTAGGCGGACGTGTCGTGGCGGTACTGACCACCTATTCGGTTAATGGTTTACGGACGGATCAGCGCTGCTTAGGCTCCCGCGCACAGCCCCGGAGTGCGTCGAGGAGGTCCGTATGTGGCTCACGGCTCCCCGCCCCACCTCGGTGAGCGTCCGGTCGGGACCCGCCCGGCTGACCGGCCGCGACACCGAGCTCGACGCCATCGTCGACGTGCTCCGGCGGCGCCCGGCCGCCGTCCTGATCGAGGGCGAGCCCGGCATGGGCCGGACCCGGCTGCTCGCCGAGATCGGTCGCCGCAAGGAGTTCGAGGGCGGCCGCGTGCTCACCGGTGCCTGCCAGCCGCTGCGGGAGCCGTTCCCCTACGGGCCCGTCCTGGAAGCGCTCCGCACTGTGACAACCGGGGGCTTCGCCACCCGGACCCCCGAAACGCGCGCGGTGGGCGACGCGCCGCTCGGGCCGCTGAGCCCGGTCGCCGGCGTGCTGCGGCCGTTGCTGCCGGAGCTCGCGGAAGCGCTTCCTCCCCAGCCTGAGCCCCTCGCCGACCCGGTGGCCGAACGCCACCGCGTCTTCCGCGCGATGCGGGAGCTCCTGCACGCGTGCGGGCCGGCGCTCGTGCTGATCGACGACCTGCAGTGGGCCGACGAAGACACCCGCGACCTCATGCGGTTCCTCGCCGGCGCGATGCCGCCGGAGCTGGCGGTGGTCGCCACCTTCCGGTCGGCGACCGACGTCCGTCCCGGGCCGCTCGGCGCCCCCTTCCGCACCGATGCCGCGGTGCACTCCGCGCGCGTCGCGCTGGGCGCGCTCGACGTCACGGCGGTGCGCAAGCTCGCCGTCGAAATCCTCGACCTGCCCCGCGTCACCGACGAGTTCGCGGCGAAGCTGCACGAGTGCACCGCCGGGATCCCGTTCGTGGTCGAGGAAACCCTGCGGGCCCTGCGCGAAGCGGCCGAGCGGCTGCCGGTCGGCGAGGTCCTCTCCGACCGGATGCTGGAAAACCTCGAAGTCCCGGTGCTGCTGCGCGAAGCCGTCACCGAACGGCTTTCCACGCTGCCCGAACCCGCGGTCCGGCTCGCCGGCGCGGCCGCGGTGCTCGGTGTCGGAGCCGAAGCCGCCGTGCTCGGTGAGCTGGCCGGGCTCCCGGACGACGTCCTCCGCACCGCGCTGCTCGCCGCGTTGTCCGGCGGGGTGCTCGGCGAAGTCGGCGACAGCAGGTACGGCTTCCGGCACCCGTTGGCGCGCAAAGCGGTCTACGACACGGTGAGCGGGCCCGAGCGCGCGTTGCTGCACGCGCAGGCGATCCGCGTGCTCGCCGCGCAGCCCTCCCCACCGCTGACGCTGCTGGCCCGGCACTCCCGCGCGGCCGGCCGCGTCGACCAGTGGCGTCACTACGCCGAAGCCGCCGCGGACGAGGCCGTCACCCGCGGCGAGACGTCCCGCGCGATCGACCTCCTGCAGTCGGTGCTGGCCGAGCCCGGCCCGGCGCAGTCCGACATCGGGCGCGTCGCCGGCAAGCTGAGCCAGGTCGCGCTGCGCGGGTTCCGCCCCGACGTGATCGGCACGCTCGAACGCGTCCTCGAAGAGGTGACGCTGCCGCCGTCGGTGCGCGGCTCGATCCGGCTGAGCCTCGGCATGCTGCAGGTCCGGACCATCGGCGGGCTCGGCCGCGGCCGCCTGGAAGTCGAGCGCGCGATCGACGAGCTGACCGACCGGCCCGACCTCGCCGCACGCGGGATCACCCTGCTCGCGCAGCCGATCGACGGGCTGACGCCGTTGTCGTGGCACGAATCCTGGCGCGCCCGCGCGAACGAGGTGTACGAGCGGCTCGACGACCCCGAGCTGCGGCTCGCGCTGACCGCCGACCGCATCGCGGCCGCGTCGCACGTCGGCGACGGCTCGGCGTGGGCCGAGTTCGAGGCGCTGTCGGACACCGTGGGCACGGTCGCCGAGCGCGTCCAGCTGGCCCGGCTGTGGTGCAACCTCGCCGACGGCCAGTCGTGGGCCGGTCACCTCGACCGGGCGGACCGGCTGGTGACCGAAGGCGTCCGGCGGGCGACCGACGCGGGCGCGTTGTACGCGATCGGGCTGATCCAGGGCACCCGCGTCCGGCTCGACTGGGTGCGCGGGCGCTGGAGCGGGCTCGCCGAAGCGGCCGAGCAGCTGCGCGACAGCTACCCGGAGCTCGGCCCGATCGTCATGGAGTCGTCGCTGGTGCTCGGCGGGCTCGCGGCCGTGCGCGGCGAGTTCGCCGCCGCCCAACGGCACCTGGCCGCGGCGAGCGTGCACGCGCCGGACCGCGGGCCGATCCCGGTGGCGCTTTCGGCGGCCGGGGTGCTGATCTCGGTGCTGCTGGCGACCGACGACGTCGACGGCGCGTGCGCGGCGGCCGACACGGCGGTCGCCGCGGCCGGGCGCAAGGACGTCTGGATCTGGGCGGCGGCGCTGGTCCCGGCGGCGGCCCAGGCGTACGCGCGGGCCGGGCGCTGGCCGGAAGCCGACAACGTGGTCGAGGCGTTCGCCCGTGGCATCGAAGACCGGGACGCACCGGTCGCGACGGCGGCGTTGGTCGCCGGCCGGGCGGTCCTGCTGGAGGCGCGTGCGAAGCATCTGGCCGCGGCGGCGCTGTTCGACGAAGCGGCGTCGGGTTACGCGGCGTTGCCGATGCCGTACCCGGCGACGGCGATGCGGGAGCGGGCGGCGATGTGCCGGCTCGCGGCGGGCAACCGCGACGCGGTCGAGGAACTGACGGCGGCGGCCGAGGCGTACGAACAGCTGGGTGCGACGCGGGATGCCGGGCGGTGCCGGCACCAATTGCGGGAGCACGGCGCTTGGGCACCGTCGCAACGCGGGCGGCGCGGGTACGGGAGTGAGTTGTCGCCCCGGGAACGCGAAGTCGCGCGGATGCTGGCGGAGGGGCGGACGAACCGGGAGATCGCGGACGGGCTGTTCCTCTCGCCGCGCACGGTGGAACAGCACGTGGCGAAGGTGCTCCGGAAGCTCGGCGCGCGGTCACGGACGGACGTCGCGCGCAAGATGCCCGGCGAAACCGCGACCGCCCCAGCCGGCTGAGCGCCAATGCCATGAGGGGCACCCTCACGGACTTTAAAGCCATGAGGGTGCCCCTCATGGCAGTTCACGCGGGTGAGCGTTGGCGGGGTGGGCGGGAGCGGCCTAGCGTGGGCCGGTGACTGAAGCTGCTCTTCCCGCGTGGCGCCGGCGGACCTCCGGGGAGACCCGCTGGCCCGCGATGGGCGTCGTCGTCGCCACCCTGGTGCTGCAGGTCGCCCTGCCCGATGACATGGCGCTGCACCCCAAGTGGCTGCTGCCCGCCGTCTCCGGGCTGCTCGTCGTCGCCCTGCTGCTGGTCAACCCCGGCCGGATGACGGAGTTCAGCGCCGTCGAACGGGTCATCTCGCTGCTGCTGGTCGCGGCCGTCACCACGGTGAACGTCGCGTCCGCGGTGCAGCTGGTCTACGGCATCGTCACCAGCTCCATCGGCGACCGCGCCGGGGCCGTGCTGGTCACCGGCGGGATCGTCTACTGGACGAACATCGTCGCCTTCTCCCTCTGGTACTGGGAGTTCGACCGGGGCGGCCCGGGCCGGCGGGCCGCAGGCCGGGCCGAGTTCCCCGACCTGCAGTTCCCGCAGATGGCCGACCCGGACCTGGCGCACCAGGACTGGGAACCGTCCTATCTCGACTACCTCTACTTCTCCTTCACCAACGCGGCCGCCTTCAGCCCCACCGACGTCATGCCCCTGCGGATCTGGGCGAAGATGACGATGATGCTGCAGGCCGTCGTCTCGCTGGTGCTGGCGGTGATGGTGGTCGCCTGGGCGATCAACAACCTCAAGTAGGTCAGTGCCGCGAGATGGTGAAGCTCTGGCCGTCCGAGCCGATGGCGCCCGGGATCCAGGTGTTCGTGCCGCGGTCGTCGGCGTTCAGCGCGGACGGGCTGGTCGAGGCCAGGTTCGTCCCGTTGAACTTGACGCCGGTGAACGTGATGCCGCCCGAAATGGTCGGGTAGGAGTCGGTCGGGGACTCGATGATCGCCTCCGCCGAGGCGTGCTTCGACGTCAGCGACTTCGTGGTCGTCTTGGTCCAGCCCTTGGTCGTGTCGGACAGGTCCAGCCGGTAGGTGTTGGTGGCGGTGCGCGTCACCGTCGCGGTGATGTGGTCGCCCGCGCCGACCGACACGTTGTAGTAGACCGGCGCGGCCGGGTACATCTCGTACCAGGCCGAGTACACCGGACGCCCGCTGGAGCAGTCCGTCTCGACGCCGGTCTGTTCCACTGTGGACGATCCGTCGCCGTCGATGCCGACCCACGGCGCGAAGAGGTCGTTGCTCGACCGGCACGTCACCGTCGGCTCGGTCCAGCTCGCGGTGGCCGTGGTGAAGGAGCCGAAGCTGACGTAACCGCCCCAGTTGCCGCCGGAGAACTGGTGGCCATGACGGTGCTCATTAAAAACGTGGGAGCCGTACTCGACCGCCGCGTGGGCGGTGCCCGACACAGCGAGGCCGGCGGCAGCCGCGGCAACCGCCGTGAGGACGCGGACAGCGCGCGACGCAAGGATTCTGGACATGCGGGGACTCCGTTCACCGATGGGGACCGGGAAAACCGTGTCTCCAAGTGTTGGATTCGCGCCCGCGAGAAGGTAGCTACTTTCGAAGGGTCTTCACATTCCGGGAAATACTCACCAATTTGCCGGATTTGCGCCCGCTTGAACGAAAAGACCCGTGAAGGCCTCCGCGGGGGAAGAGGCCTTCACGGGTCCATGGCGCTCACCAACCGCCCGGTCAGGTGAGCGGGGCTACTGCTGGGCCTGCGCCCGCGCCGCGTCCACGAACTTCGTCGTGTAGGTCTGCGACAGGTCGATCTTGTCCTTCTTCGGCTTCACGTTGCTGGACGACTCGCCCAGCACCTTCAGCACGTTCTGCGCTCCCGCCGGGTCCATCCGACCGTCCGGCGTGAACATCGGCAGGCTGTCCTTCAGCGACTTCACGTACAGCGCCTTGTCCCCGCCGGCGAACGACGGCGGCATGATGTCGGCGACCTGTTCCGGTGTGTGCGTGGAAATCCACTTCAGGCTTTCGACGTACGCATTGGCCAGTTTCTGCACGATGTCCGGATACCGCTTCACGATTTCGCAGCCCATGTACAGCGAACTGGCCGGGTACAAACCGCCCAAAGCGGCTTTCGTGCCTTCGACCGTGCGCATGTCGTAGAGCACCTTCGCCTTGCCGGTGTTCGTCAGCTGCGCGATCGTCGGGTCGGTGGTCATGCCGGCGTCGATCGAACCCTGGTTCAGCGCCGAGATGAACGTCTGCCCGGCGCCGACCTTCACCGGCGTGTACTCCTTCGAGCTGACCCCGCCGCGCGAGGCGAGCGCCTTCGTCAGGAAGTCCGTCGACGAACCCAGCGACGTGACGCCGAGGTTGCGGCCCTTGAAGTCCTTGCCGGAGCGGATCTCGCCCGCCTTGCCGGTGGCGACCATCTCGGCCTCGCCCGGCACGTTCGCGAACTGCACGACGCTCTGGATGCACTGCTCCTTGGCCTGCAGGTCGATCGTGTGGTCGTAGAACCCGACGACCCCCTGCACCTCGCCGGCCAGCAGCGACGTCTCGGCGTTGGCCCCCGACGGCTGGTCGAAGAGCTCGACGTCGAGCCCCTGCCGCTTGTAGGCGCCGATCTGCTGCGCCAGCTGCCCGGGCAGGTAGATGACCTTCGAGATGCCACCGATCATGATCTTGATGTGCGGCTGGCCGGTGGTGCCGAGCGCGATCTCCCGCGAGTCGCGGCACGCCGTGACCCCGATCATGGCGACCGCGAGCGCGGCCACCACGCCGACTGTCCTCTTCAGGCGCATGTCAGATCCCCGGCCCCGCGTCGGCCGCCCGCGGCCGCCAGCGCAGCAACCTGCCCTCGGCCGTGGCGATGCCCCATTCGGCCAGCAGCGCGACGACGGTGATGATCAGCATCCCCGCGTACACCCCGGCGGTGTCGAACGTGCCCTGCGCGTTGGCGATCAAGAAGCCCATGCCCGCCTTCGCGCCGGTGTACTCGCCGACGACCGCGCCGATCAGCGCGAAGCCGAACGCGACGTGCAGCGACGACAGGATCCACGACGTCGCGCTGGGCAGCACGATCGACTTCAGCACCTGGCCGCGGGTCGCGCCGAGGATGCGGGCGTTGTCGATCACGTTGCGGTCCACCTCGCGGGCGCCGGTGAAGGCGTTGAAGAACACCGCGAAGAACACGAGCACGACGACCGTCGCGACCTTCGACGACAGCCCGAGCCCGAACCAGATCACGAACAGCGCGGCGAGCACGATGCGCGGCAACGCGTTGGCGGCCTTGATGAACGGCGCGAGCACGTCGGCGAGGTAGGCGCTGCGGCCGAGGATCACCCCGAGCACGACCCCGGCGATCGCACCGATGACGAAGCCGATCGCGGCCTCCTCGACGGTCACCAGGATCTGGTACCAGATCGAGCCGAAGTCCGTGCCGGCGCTGAACCACTCGACGAGCCGTTCCCAGATCTTCGACGGCTTCGAATAGAAGAACGGGTCGATCCAGTACGTCGCGGTCAGCTCCCAGCTGCCCAGCCACACGACGACGATCGCCAGGCGCAGCAGCCAGATGTTGCGCCGGCGCGCGGACGACTTCCGCTTCTGCTGCGCGATGATGCTCGCTTCGGTCTCGATGACCGGGTTCGGGTTCGCGGTCGGAAGCATGTCAAGCGACACTGGTCGCTCCCTTCTCACGGGCCTTGTCGACCTCGCTGCGCAGCGATTCCCAGATGTCGGCGTAGAGCTTGCGGAACTCCTCGGTGAGCCGCAGCTCCTCGACCTTCCGCGGCCGCTCCAGCGGGATCTCGAAGGTGTCCTTCACGGTAGCCGGCGAGGAAGTCAGCACGACGACCTTGTCCGCCAGCGCGATCGCCTCGTCGAGGTCGTGCGTCACGAAGATCACCGCGGCCCCCGAACCGGACCACAGGCGCAGCAGCTCGTCCTGCATCAGCGCGCGGGTCTGCACGTCCAGCGCCGAGAACGGCTCGTCCATCAGCATGATCTTCGGCTTGGTGACGAGCGTCTGGGCCAGCGCGACGCGCTTGCGCATGCCGCCGGAGAGCTGGTGCGGGTAGTACTTCTCGAACCCGGCGAGCCCGACGCGGGCGATCCAGTCGACGGCCTGCGCGCGGGCCTCGGCCTTCGACGCACCGCGGAAGCGCGGGCCGGAGGCGACGTTGTCCAGCACCGAGCGCCACGGCATCACGGCGTCGGTCTGGAACATGTACCCGACGCCGTCCGGGATGGACTTCACGTCTTCGCCGTTCACCTGCACCCGGCCCGCGGACGGCGGCTGCAGCCCCGAGACCAGCGAGAGCGTCGTCGACTTGCCGCAGCCGGTGGGGCCGACGACGGCGACGAACTCGCCGGGCTGGACGGTCATGGTCAGGTCGCGGACGGCCGTGTGCACGGAACCGGACCCGTTCGGGAACCGCTTGGTGGCTCCGGTGAGTTCGATCAGTGGGGGAACCATGGGGAGGTGACTCCTTCGTCACGTGGTGCCTGTCACGTTGGGAAGGGACGTTAAGTACGGGTGGCGGCCACGTGAAGCTTGTCGACGTTCTGCGTGCGAGCTGCGCGTTCTGAATGTTTTGCTCGTTTAGCGCACGGCCGTGAGCTGGGGGTATGTTCCGACCCATGCCAAAGTGGGCGCTCTTCCCGCGGATGCGGTTCAGCAGGCAGGTGCTGCTGCTGCAGATCGGCGTGGTCGTCCTCGTCGTCGGGATCGGCGTCGCGCTGATCAGCGTGCTCCTGTCCCGCACCCTCACCGAGCAGTACGGCCAGCGGGCACTGGCCATCGCGAAGTCGGTAGCGGCGGATCCGGTGGTGGTCGCGAACGCCGGCGCGAAGGTGCCGGGCGGCGCGCTCGAGGAGCGGGCGCTGGCCGTGACCGCGGCCAACGACGCGCTCTTCGTGGTGATCACCGACGACCAGGGCATCCGGCTCGCGCACCCGACCGAGAGCCTGATCGGCCAGAAGGTCAGCACTCCCGCGGACCGGGCACTGGCCGGGGAGGACGAGGTCAGCGCGGTCCAGAGCGGCACCCTCGGGCTGTCCGTCCGCAGCAAGACGCCGATCTGGACGCCGGACCACCGGCGGGTGGTCGGCGAGGTGAGCGTCGGCTTCGACGTGGCCGACCCGACCGGGGCGTTCAACCAGCTCCTGGCGCTCACGCTGGTGTTCGCCGGCGGCGCGCTGCTGCTCGGCGCGGGCGCGTCGGCACTGCTGAACCGGCGGCTGCGGCGCGTCACGCACGGCCTCGAACCCCACGAGCTCACCGAACTGCTCTACGAACGCGAAGCCGTGCTGCACGGGATCGGCGAAGGCGTCCTCGCTGTCGACGAAGCGAACCGCGTCTCGGTGCGCAACGACGAAGCCGAACGCCTCCTCGGCACCGAGCTCCCGATCGGCGCGACGATGGCGGAGCTGGAGCTCAGCCCGCGGGTGCACAAGGCCGTCGCCGAAGGACGGCCAGTCGACAACCTCCTGGCGGTGGCCGGGAACCGGGTGCTCGTCATCAACTCGCGCGCGGTGCACCTGGACGAGCGGCCGATCGGCACCGTGCTGACCTTCCGCGACCGCACCGACCTCGACACGCTCACCCGTGAGCTCGACGGCATCCGCGTGCTGTCCGACGGCCTGCGCGCCCAGCGGCACGAGTTCGCGAACCGGCTGCACACGCTCTACGGGCTGCTCCAGCTCGGCCACCACACCGAGGCAGTCGAGTACCTGCAGACGCTGACGGATTCGAGCTCGGCCCGGCCGAGCGAGCTCGGTGACACCGTCGCCGACCCGTACCTGCAGGCGCTGCTCGTGGCGAAAACCGAGCAGGCGCAGGAAAAGGGCCTCACGCTCAAGCTCGCCGACGACACCTGGGTGCCGACGACCGTGACCGACCCGATCGCCGCGAACACCGTGATCGGCAACCTCGTCGACAACGCGCTGCACGCGGCCCGGATGGGCCCGCGGCGGCCGGCGACCGTCGAGATCAGCCTGCTCGCCGAGGACGGCACCCTGCACCTGTCCGTTGTGGACAGTGGGCCTGGCGTGCCCGAAGACCTGCGCCGGACGCTGTTCGACGAAGGCGTCTCGACGAAGATCGCGCCCGGCCACGGACTCGGCCTGGCGCTCGCCCGCCAGGCCGCCCGCGCCCGCGGCGGCGACGTCTGGCTGGCCGGCCCCGGCGACGGCGAGACGGGTGCCCTGTTCGTCGCGAAACTGCCCGGAATGCTGACGGAGGACGGATGATCCGCACGCTCATCGTCGACGACGACTTCCGCGTCGCCGGGGTGCACGCCGGGTTCGTCGAGGAGGTCGACGGCTTCGCGGTGGTCGGCACCGCGCACACCGCGGCCGAGGCCCGCGCCCGCGTCCGGGAGCTCGCGCCGGACCTGATCCTGCTCGACGTCTACCTGCCCGACGAGTCCGGTCTCGCGGTGCTCCCGGAACTGCAGACCGACACGATCGTGCTGTCCGCGGCGACCGACAGCGCGTCGGTGGCCGCGGCGATCCGGGCCGGCGCGCTGAACTACCTGATCAAGCCGTTCACCACGCGCCAGCTCGCGGAGCGGCTGACGTCGTACGCGCGCTTCCGCGGGCTGCTCGCCGAAGACCGGGCGATGGGCCAGGACGACGTCGACCGCGCGTACCGGGTGCTGCACGACCAGGACCGCACGTCCGCACCGAAGGGCCAGTCGACGGCGACGTCCCGGCTCGTCTCGGAGCAGCTGCGGCGGGCGGGGCGCCCGCTGTCGGCGGCGGAAGTGGCCGGCGAGCTGGGCATGGCGCGGGCGACGGCGCAGCGGTACCTCACGGCGCTGGCCGAGTCGGGGACGGTCCGGATGCGGCTGCGCTACGGCGCCACCGGGCGCCCGGAGCACGAGTACCGCTGGTCCGGCGCCTGAGTCAGCGGCGGGTCGTCGTCTCCGCGCGGTACTGGTACTGCTGCATCATGCTTTCGGCGACGTTCACCCAGGACTGGACCGGGTTGGGCGTCGACGGCGTCGGCGAGGGCAGGTCGACGCGCGCCTCGTCCTGCTCGGGCACGGTCTTCTTCGCCTGCGGTTTCGCCTGCGCCTGAACGTGTTTCGTAGCCGGCTTGGCGGGCACCGGGACGAACACGGTCGTCGGGGCCGGCGTGGCCACCGGCGCCTGCGGGGCTTGGGGAGCCTGGGCCGCCGGCGCCTCGGCGACGGCCGGGCGCGCGTCCAGCTGGGCCACGTCGTCGGGCGGCGCCGAACCGAACAGGCCGCCGGAGAGCATGCCGCCACCCAGCCACCCGACGGCGACGAGCAGCACCGCGGCGCCACTGCCGAGCCACGTGCGGGCGCGCCGCCGGATCACCACCGACTTCGGCCGCAGGTCCTGGTCGCACACCGGCGGCCGGGTGTAGATCGGCTCGAGCTCGGGCAGGTCGTCGTCGGTGCGACGGCGCTGCGGCAGGCTCGCCGCGATGATGCCGGTGCGATCCAGCAACTCCACCTCGGTGTCGCCGGCCGGACGGGTCGCACTGCGTGGTGCGGTGCGAAGCATCAGGGACCTCCGGTACGGGGCTCGTGGACCTCACGCATTCTGGACCATTTCGGACGGCCCTGTCAGAAACGCAACTCCATTGAGTGAAGCGGCGAGCCGAGAACAACCCGGAAGTCGCAATCGGAAATTCAGCTTTCCCTTTGCTTGAGCCCCATGCGAGCGAGGATCGCGAGCGGTCGCTGGTACGCCGAGCCGAGCACGCGCGGGATGGCGTCGATGACGTAGGCGTCCGGTCCGATGAGGATCCGCGCCGACTTCCGCTCGATCCCGCGCAGGATCGTCTGTGCCGCCTTCTCCGGCGTCGTCCTCGCGATCCGTTCGAAGCCCTGCGCGGCCTTCTCCTGGTCTTCGGCGCCACCTCGCGAGTTGCGCACGATGTTGGTCTTGATCCCGCCCGGGTGCACGCAGCTGACCCCGACCGGGTGCCGCGCGATCAGCATTTCTTCGCGCAGGGCTTCGGTGAATCCGCGGACCGCGAACTTCGCCGCGTTGTACGCGCTCTGTGTCGGAACGCCGACGAAGCCGAAGACGCTGGAAATGTTCACGACGTGCCCGTCGCCGGAAGCGATCAGGTGCGGCAGGAAGGCCTTCGTGCCGTTGACGACGCCGCCGAGGTTGACGCCCATCAGCCAGTCGTAGTCCTCGAACGTCATCTCTTCGACGGTCGCGCCGAGCGCCACGCCGGCGTTGTTCACGACGACGTTGACGCGGCCGAACTCCTCGGCGACCTCGTCGGCGTGGGCGAGCACGGCGGCGCGGTCGGCGACGTCGAGGACGTACGGGCGGGCGTTGTCGCCGGCCAGCTTCGCCGTTTCCTCCGCGTTCGCGGCGTTGACGTCGGAGAGGGCGACGCGCGCCCCGCGCCGGGCGAACTCGAGCGACAGCGCCCGCCCGATCCCCGAGCCCGCCCCGGTGACCACCACGACCTTGTCCGCGAACTGCTTCATCGGCTCTCCTTAGGTGTTACCCACGAGTTACGGATACTAGCGGCTGAGAGGTTGCTGTGGGTGTGCCGATCGTGTCGGTGCGGCACCTTAAGGTGATGGGGACGAAGCCCGGGGCGAGGACGACGAGGAGGCGATGCACGTGCGGCGGCCCGCCGTCCTGCTCACCCTCGCCGCGGTCCTGCTGCTCGGCGCGGCCTTCGTGGTCTTCGCGAGCCGGGAGCCGCGGTCCGCGAACGCGTCGGCTCCGGACACCGCCGAGGCCGTGCCCGCGTCGACGCCGGACCTGCCCGCGGAGTCCAGCCCGGCGGTCGGCGCCTTGTTCCTCGACGGTTCGCACTACTGCACGGCCAGCGTCGTCCACAGTGACCAGGGCGACGTGCTGCTGACCGCGGCCCACTGCATCCACGACGGCGAGGGCGGCGACTACCTCACCGGCGTCACGTTCGCGCCCGCCTACCACGACGGCGTCGCGCCGTTCGGCTTCTGGACGGTGTCCGACGAGCTCGTCGCGCCCGGCTGGAGCGCGTCGTCGGACCCGGACCTCGACGTCGGCTTCGCCACCGCGCACCAGGCCGGGGCCGCGAAACCGCTGGAAAACCTGGTCGGCGCGAACACCCTCGCGACGGGCACCGACTTCGAGCAGGCCATCACGCTCACCGGCTACCCGGACGACTCCGAGGTCCCGGCCGTCTGCCGGAACACGACGACCCGCCAGGACACCTACCAGCTGAAAGTGGACTGCGCGGGCTTCCCGACGGGCACCAGTGGCGGCCCGTGGGTCACCGCGCCGGACCCGAAGACCCGCCTCGGCACGGTCATCGGCGTCATCGGCGGTTTCGAGTACGGCGGCGACGACCCGGACACGTCGTACTCGAGCTACTTCGACACGGACGTCCAGGCGCTGTACCGGCAGACGACCGCCCGCGCCTGAACGGCATGATGCGGGTATGAGCGACCCCGTCGATGTACCGATCACCGGCGAGCCGATCCGGCTCGGCCAGTTCCTCAAGCTGGCCAACCTCGCCGAAGACGGCACCCACGCGAAGGACCTGATCGACGCGGAGGAGGTCACCGTCAACGGCGAGGTCGAGACCCGCCGCGGCCGCCAGCTGACCGACGGCGACGTCGTGGCGGTCGGCGAGCATCGTGGCAAGGTCGTGCTGGTCCACTAGCCCACGCTGGTCAGCGGCGGCAGGCCGATCGACGCCGCCAGCGCGTCCAGCTCGCGGCGCACCGGGCCGGACAGGGGCACCCCGAGCGCCCGGCACTGCTCCAGGTGCTGGGCCTCGCGCCAGCCGGGGTAGCGGATCGGCGCCCCGCCCTCCCAGCCGAGCATGCTGCCGAAGAGCGCGCTGGCCGCGCGGTAGAAGCCGTCGGCGCTGCGCAGCGTCGTCGGCGCGATCGCCAGCACCAGCAGGCCGGTGTCGTGCTCGTGGTCGGCCACGCCGGAGAGCACTCCGGCGAGGACCTCGACCAGCAGCGTCAGCCCGGCGCCTTCCGAGCCGCTGCGGTCCATGTCGAAGACGAACTCGGGGTACGCGCCCCCGGGCGCGGCCATGCCCAGGGGGTTCATCGGCTGGCCGGGTTCGCCGCCCGCGGCGAGCACCAGCCCGATCATCGCGTGCGGCAGGGCCCGCGCGGCGTGGTGCCCGGCCCGGCCGAACGGCCCGATGCCGCGCAGCGAGACGAGCCCGACGCCGAAGCGGCCGGCCCGCGTCACCGCCCGGTCCATCGCGTCGCCGACCGCCCAGAGCCCCGGCGCGCGGCGGTAGTCGAGCAGCGCGGCGGCCCCGCGGTCGGCGATCATCAGCGGCTCGGCGTGCGGCACGACGTGCCCGGTCTTCAGCATCGGCAGGTGGATGCGGGTCAGGTCGGCGACGCCGGTGTCCGGCGAACCGGTCAGGTCGCCGTGGCAGAGGGCTTCCGCCGCCATGCGCGCGCGGGTTTCGGGGAAGCCGTGAGCGGCGAAGACGTGTGCCACGAGGGTGACCAGCTCGTCGGCCCGCACGCGCGGCCAGGCCTGTTCCGGGATCGGGGTTTCCGGGGTTTCTTCTTCGAGGATGCGGGGTTCGGGACGGGCGGAGCGGAAGGGACGCGGTCTGAGAGGCACTTCCCCGACACTGCCCAACTGCGGGATCCGGCGTCAACGAGGTGGGGCCGGGCCTACCCGACCGTGTGATCGAGGCGTCCGGAGAGTCGTACCCTGGGCGGCATGTGCCGAAACATCACCACCCTCCGAGGGCTCCAGCCGTCCGCGACGGGCGAGGAGATCGAGGCCGCGGCCCGCCAGTACGTCCGCAAGGTGACCGGCGTGCAGTCGCTTTCGGACGCCACGCGCGAGCCGTTCGAAGCGGCGGTCGCCGAGATCACGGAGATCACCACGCGGCTGCTGGAGCAGCTGCCCGAACGCCGTCAGCCGCCGGCGACCATCCCGCCGTTGCGCCGTCCCGAGGTGCAGGCGCGGATCGCGGCCAAGGCGCTCAAGCAGGCCTGAAACTGTCGTACCCCGTCGATAGGCTGGCCGCATGAGCGGACAGGGCTTGGTGCTGGGCGGCGGCGGAGTCGCCGGAATCGCGTGGACGACGGGGTTGCTGACCGGGCTGGCCGAGAACGGCCAGGACCTGACGGGCGCGGACCTGCTCGTCGGGACGTCCGCGGGGTCGGTCGTCGCGGCGCAGGTGACGAGCGGCACTCCGCTCCTCGAGCTGTTCGCGCGCCAGTACGACCCGGCGCGCCAGACTCCGGAGATCCCGGCCGAGATCGACTTCGAGAAGTTCGCGGCCGACTTCGGCGGCGCGGTCACCGGCTCGACGTCACCGGCCGAGGTCCGGCGCGCGGTGGGCCGGCTCGCGCTGGCCGCCGAAACGGTGCCGGAAGAGGACCGCCGCGTGGTGATCGAGGCGCGGCTGCCGGTCCACGAGTGGCCGGAGCAGCGCCTGGTGATCGTGGCGGTGGACGCCGAGACCGGCGAGCCGCGCCGCTTCGACCGCGCGTCCGGGGTGTCCCTGGTCGACGCGGTGGCGGCGAGCTGCGCGGTCCCGGGCGTCTGGCCGGCGGTGACGATCGACGGCACGCGGTACGTGGACGGCGGCGTCCGCTCGGCCGAGAACGCCGACTACGCGACGGGCTGCACCCGCGTCACGGTGGTGTCGCCGCTGGGGGTGGACGCACCGCTGCCGATGGAGAAACCGCTGCTGGAGGTGCTGGACGACCTGCGCGCGGCGGGCGCGGAGGTCGCCCTGATCACCCCGGACGAGGCCTCGGTGGCGGCGATCGGCGAGAACCCGCTGGACCCGGCGACCCGGACCCCGGCGGCGGAAGCCGGGCGAGCCCAGGGCGCGGCACTCACGCTCACCTGGAAGTAGGCCACGAGCGGCGGGCGGCCAGCCGACGAAACCCGGCGAACCCAGCGCACACGAGGCCGATGGCGGCGAACGTCACGAGCACCACCAACGGCGGCTCGTGCGCGGTGTCGACCGCGATCTGCTCGCCGTCCGGCCAGTACCGGACCTCGATCCGGGTGCCGGCGGTGTACTCGCGGGGGTTGTGGCTGTCGATCCGCACCTCCCGAAGCCGGCTGCCACCCGGCTCGTCGACGCGGACGGACGCCGTGTTCCAGTCGCTGATCCGCACCACCGTCCCGGGGGAAGTGACCGAACCCGAGTAGCTGAAGAGCACGCTCCCGAAGGCGAAGACGCCGACGAGCATGCCGAACGCCACCAGTCCCCGGCGGATCGCCCCGGCCCGCGCGAAGCCGCCGGACGTGGAGCCGTGCCGCGGTATCCCCATGACCTGAAGCACGTCCCGGCCCGGGCGCAGGTTGCCCCGGAGACGGTCGGCTACCCTCGTGGAGCGAGGTAGCGTGTCCGAGCGGCCGAAGGAACATGTCTTGAAAACATGCGAGGGGGCAACCTCTCCGTGGGTTCGAATCCCACCGCTACCGCTCCAGGCCCCGGGCGCGGAGTAACCGCGCCCGGGTTCAGCCGTCCACCTCGGACAGATGGCCCAGCACCCGGTCGAACGCCGCGGCGATAGTCGCCTGTTCCTCGGGGCTCAGCAGGTCGATGAGGTGCTCGCGCACCCCTTCCAGGTGGGTCGGCGCCGCCTTCGTCAGCAGGGCCAGGCCCTCGTCGGTCAGCTCCGTGATGACCCCGCGCTTGTCCTCCGGATCGCGGACGCGCAGGACGAGCCCCGCGTCTTCGAGCCGGCCGACCTGGTGCGACAGCCTGCTCTTCGTCGAACCCATCAGCAGGGCCAGCTCGGACATCCGCATCCGGTGCCCGGCCTGCATCTCCAGGCACACGAGCACTTCGTAGTCGGTCAGGGACACGTCGTGCTGCACGGCCAGCTCGCGGTGCAGCACCTGCCGCAGCTTCAGGGTCGCCACGATGTAGGAGCGCCACGCCGCCATCTCGGCTTCGTTCAACCAACGCACAGGCCGCTCCTCGGTCATAAGGCAGCCTAGAACGCTGATCAAGGGACCGCGCGGTCCGAGTCCGAACTGCGTGCGGGTAAAAATGCCGTCGCAACATCGCCCGAAGGTGGGGTTACGAAAAGGTTGAGACTCGGCCGGAAAAGGCGCATTCTGCTTGTGGCGGAAGGTCGGCCAGGGTATGGCGCGGCGACGATGACGTGCCGGCCCGGCTCCCCGCCGGGAGAGGTCAGGTGGTTGCGTGACGGGTGATCCTCGCGGTTGACCGCCTGCTGCGTCCCCGCGACCGGAACGGTTCACGAACGGGCCGGGCGCGATTGCGAACAGCACCTGAGCACGGGTTTTCCATGCGTTCACGCATACGGCGTCGATCGGGCCTGTATCGGGTCACGACCTCGGCAGTCGTGACGACAGCGCCTGAACGCCGACCCGGTCGCGGCCAACCGCCGACCAAGACACAACCTCGGTACAGAGCCTGGGTGTGGCCGCCAGCGCGACGGCCGCACCCAGGCTCGTTACCATTCGGCGGTGAGATTCGACGACGACGCCGGCTTGGACGCCTCCGAGGTCCAGGACCTGCGCGGAAGCGGTGGAGGCGGCGGCGGCGGGATCGGCGGCCGCGTTGCGCTCGGCGGTGGCGGGCTCGGCGTCGTCGGGGTGATCATCTACTTCGTGCTCTCCCAGCTCGGCGGGGTGAGCACCGGCGGCAGCGGCCTGAGCGGCGGGCTCGGCGGCGTCGGTTCCGGCCAGCAGGTCGACAACTCGAAGCTGTCCAGCGAGTGCAAGACCGGCGCGGACGCCAACAAGAACCACGACTGCGCGATCGTCGCGGTCGTCAACTCCGTCCAGGACTACTGGACGCAGCAGTTCTCGCGCTCCGGCTCGACCTACCGGAAGGCGCCGACGAACTTCTTCAACGGCGGCGTGCGCACCGGCTGCGGCAGCGCCACCTCCGACACCGGGCCGTTCTACTGCCCGGCCGACTCCGAGGTCTACATCGACCTCTCCTTCTTCGACGAGCTGAAGACCCGCTTCGGCGCGCAGGGCGGCCTCTTCACCGAGGCGTACGTGCTCGCGCACGAATACGGGCACCACGTGCAGAACCTGCTCGGCACGTCGAAGAAGGGCACCGGCACCGGCCCGACGTCCGGTTCGGTGCGCCTGGAACTGCAGGCCGACTGCTACGCCGGCGTCTGGGCCAACCACGCCTCGACGACGCCGACCGAGAGCGGCAAGCCGCTGATCACCGACGTCACGCAGGACGACATCGCCTCCGCGCTGGACACCGCGTCCCGGATCGGCGACGACTACATCCAGCAGAACCTCGGCGGCGGCCAGGTCGACCGCTCGAAGTTCACCCACGGCACGTCCGCGCAGCGCAAGAAGTGGTTCACCACCGGCTTCCAGACCGGTGACCCGGCCCGCTGCGACACCTTCGGCACCAGCAACCTGGGCTAAGACACGAAGAAGGGGCCTGTTCCACGCGTGGAACAGGCCCCTTCTCTGTTGCTAAGCGGTCAGCGCGTGCGGGTCACCGGCGACGGCGCGGGCGGAGAAGTTCCGCTGCGCGCCGCGGTCGGCGGCCTTCTGCTTGGCCGTCTTGCTCTTGCCCGGCTTCACGCCGTTGACGCTCTCGGTGCTCGTCGCGTAGACGCCGAGGGCCCAGGCGACGCCGTCCGCGTTGCGGTCCAGCGCGACCCGGTCGATGTTGCCCAGGTTGTCGCAGGCCTGGTGGTAGCACGGGTCGAACGCGATGCCGGCCGTGCCGCCCCACTTCGCCGCCTGCGCCGGGGTCTTGATGACCTCGGCGCCGGTGTCCAGGCCGCCGGCCGGGATGCCGACGGCGATGAACTCGCCGTAGTCCGAACGTCCGGTGAAGTCGGTGCCCTCGAGGGACACGCCCCGCGCGGCCTGCAGGTAGTCGACGAAGGTCTTCTCGATCTGCGCCGAGCCGTACGGGCCGGGGCCCGCACCGACGCCGTCGGAGTTGTCGCCGTCGTAGGCGAAGTACCCGGCGTTCGGCGAGCCGATCATGTCGAAGTTCAGGTACAGCGCGATGTCGAGCTGCTGCTCGAAGGTCAGCGAGTCGACGTAGTAGGTGGAGCCGATCAGGCCGAACTCCTCCGCGCTCCAGAAGCCGAAGCGGACGCCGTTGTTGACCTTCGGGCTGCTCCCCAGCTGCAGCGCCGTCTCGAGCAGGGTCGCCGAGCCGGAGCCGTTGTCGTTGATGCCCGGGCCGGCCGGGACGCTGTCGAGGTGCGACCCCAGCATCACGACGTTGTCCTTGCGGCCGGTCTTGGTCTCGGCGATGACGTTGTAGCTGGTCCGCGCCTCCTGGAAGGCACGCAGCTCCAGGGTCACCGGCTGCCCGGCGAGGGTGGCCAGCTGCGCACCCGCGGCCGCCGTCACGCCCCCGGTCGGGATCTTCGCGACGGTCGGGTCCCCCAGGGTCCCGTTCAGGTCGCCGTCGGTGTTGTTGTAGACGATGGCGCCGATCGCGCCCGCCGCCGCGGCGGTCTGCTGCTTCTGCGCGAACGAGCAGCCGCCGCGCTTGATCAGCGCGATCTTGCCGGCGACGTCGGCGGTGTAGTCGGTGGCCTCGCAGCCGCTGGTGTCGTCGACCGCGACCACGGCGAGCGGCGCGGTGATGCCGCCGACGGGCGTCGAGACGGTGTACTCCATCGCGATGACCGGGACGTTCTGGCCGCCCGCGGTCAGCTTCTCGGCCAGGGTCTCCGAGAAGGTGAACGGGAACTCCTGGCGGGTCACCTGGAAGCCGGCCGCCTCGAGCTTCGTCGCGATGTACTCGGCGGACTTCTTGTGGCCGTCGGTGCTCGCCGCGCGCGTGCCGCCGTTGGTGTCGGCGATGCGCTGCAGGGCGATGAGGTGCCGGTTGACGCCGTTGACGTCGACCTTCTTGACGAGCTGCTTGGCCAGCGCGGGACCGTCGGGGACCGTGGTCGCGGCGGCGGCCGGGGTCAGGCCGAGCACCAGCGTCGCGCCGGCGGCCAGGGCCATCGGCGGGAGGAATCTCTTTCTGAAGGGTGACATGGTTGCTCACCTTTGTTCCGAATGCGTAGTACGTCAATGCGTCATTCGGCGGGAACTTCGTTAGCCGGTATACAGTCGACACATGTTTGCGATCACCATCCGTGAGCCAGGTGACCCGGACGTTCTCGAGTGGGCGGAGGTCGCGGATCCGCGGCCCGGGCCCGGCGAAGTGCTGCTGGACGTCGCGGCGAGCGCGGTGAACCGGGCGGACCTCCTGCAGCGCCAGGGCCACTACCCGCCACCGCCCGGCGCCAGCGAAACGATCGGCCTGGAGTGTTCGGGCACGATCGCCGAACTCGGCGAGGGCGTGGAAGACACCGCGGGCTGGGCAGTCGGCGACGAGGTCTGCGCGCTGCTCGCGGGCGGCGGCTACGCGGAGAAGGCCGTCGTCCCGGCCGGGCAGCTGCTGCCGGTGCCGGCCGAGGTCGACCTGATCACCGCGGCCGGGCTGCCCGAGGTGGCGTGCACGGTGTGGGCGAACGTCGTGATGCACGCGAAGCTCGCCGAGGACGAGGTGCTGCTGGTCCACGGCGGCGCCGGCGGCATCGGCACGCACGCGATCCAGGTCGGCAAGGCACTGGGCGCGTACGTCGTCGTCACCGCGGGTTCGGAAGACCGGCTCGACCGCTGCCGCCAGCTCGGCGCCGACCTGGCGATCAACTACAAGGAGAAGGACTTCGTCGAGGTCCTCAAGAAGGAGTTCGGCGGCGCGGACGTCATCCTCGACAACATGGGCGCGTCCTACCTCGGCCGCAACGTCGACGCGCTGCGGCAGGACGGCCGGCTCGTGATCATCGGCATGCAGGGCGGGGTGCAGGGCGAGCTGAACGTCGGCGCGCTGCTCGGCAAGCGGGCTTCGGTGTTCGCGGCCGGTCTGCGCTTCCGGCCGCTGGACCAGAAGGCGGCGATCGTCGCCGACGTCCGCGAACGGCTGTGGCCGCTGGTTTCCGACGGTCTCGTCAAGCCGATCATCGGGCAGGTCGTGCCGATGGCCGAGGCCTCGTCCGCGCACCGCGCCATGGAAGAGGGCAGCGTGTTCGGCAAGATCCTGCTGGCGGCGAAGTCTTAACGGAGTTCTTCCAGCACGCGCACGAGCTGGTTGATCTCGAAGACGTTGGAGTAGTGGGCGAGCCCGATCCGCACGGCGCCGCCCACTTCACCGACGCCGAGTGACGCGAAGACGCCGGCCGCCCCGTCGTCGGCGAAGGCGCACAACCCCTGCGAAGCCAGGTACTCGGCGACCTCGGGCGCTTTCTTGCCGGCGACCGCGAACGCGAGCGCGGGAATGCGGCGCATGGCGTTGCCGATGACCATGATGTGCCGCAACGACAGCAGTTCCGTCGACAGCTGCGCGAGCAAGCCGGCGTGGTACGACTTCGCCGAGCCCAGCGAGGTGACCAGGCGCTCGCGGCGCGATCCGGACGCGGCGTCGTCGAGGCCCGCGAGGTAGTCGATCGACGCGATCAGCCCGGCCAGCAGCGGGTAGGCGTGCGGGCCGAGCTCGAGGCGGGCGGCGCCGCGCGCCATCGGGTCGAGCGAGACCGACGCGATCCGCTCGATCAGCTCGGGGTCGCGGAAGACGAGCGCCCCCACCGAAGGGCCGCCCCAGGCCTGGGCGGACACGACCATGACGTCGGCGCCGAGGGCGTTGATGTCCAGCGGCAGGAACGGCGCGGCGTAGGTGGCGTCGACGACGACGAGCGCGCCGACCCGCTTGGCGAATTCGATGATCGTCGGGACGTCCGGCCGGGTGCCGACGGACCCGGACGCGAGCGTGACCGCGACGGCCTTCGTGCGCGCCGACACGAGCTGCTCGTACTGCCACGCGGGCAGTTCGCAGGTCTCGATGTCGATCTCGCCCCACCGCACGACGGCGCCGACGCGCTTCGCGGCGCGTTGCCACGGCGCGAGGTTGGCCTGTTCGTCGAGTCTCGAGACGACGACTTCGTCACCGATGGTCCAGCGCTCGGCGAGCGCGTCGCAGAGGCGGCGCAGCATCACCGGCGAGCTCGGCCCGAGCACGACGGCGGCCGGGTCGGCCCCGACCAGGTCGGCCACGGCCCGGCGGGCCGCGGTAACGATGCTTTCCGCGCGTTGTGAGGCCGGAAACGCTCCACCCGGCCCCGACACCGGGGCGCGCATCGCCGTGGAAACGGCCGAAGCGACCTGTTCCGGGACCAGCATTCCGGCGGCGCCGTCGAAGTGAATCCAGCCGTCACCCAGCGCGGGAAAGAGCCCACGGATACGAGCGACGTCGAACGCCATGTGGACACCGTACGGACGTGCGGTTTCGCCGTGCGTCCGGGGTTGGGTGGAGAGCCACCGCGAACCCCGATAGCCGCTACGCTCGGAGACGAACACCCCGCAGGTGTCGCGGAGCGTGTTGAACGCGAGCCAGGATGGAGCACATGACCGAGCCGAACTTCACAGCGGGTGACCCCGGCCAGGAATCTTCACCCCACGTGGTGGTAGTCGGACAGGACGGCTCCCCTCTCGAGGGTGCGGAGCAAGCCGAAGCGGTGGGCGAGCTCATCGAAGAGCCGGCCAAGGTGATGCGCATCGGCACGATGATCAAGCAGCTGCTGGAGGAGGTCCGCGCGGCCCCGCTCGACGACGCGTCCCGCACGCGGGTGCGCGAGATCCACCAGACCTCGGTGAAGGAGCTGGCGGCTTCGCTGGCACCGGAGCTCCAGGAGGAACTGGAGCGGCTCGTGCGGCCGTTCACCGACGACTCGACGCCTTCGGACGCGGAGCTGCGGATCGCGCAGGCTCAGCTGGTCGGGTGGCTGGAGGGGTTGTTCAGCGGAATCCAGACGGCGCTGTTCGCCCAGCAGATGGCGGCCCGGGTGCAGCTGGAGCAGATGCGGCGCGGGTTGCCTGCCGGACCTTCGGCTGCCGGTGGGGTTCATGAGGGGCATGGGCACGGGGGGATCTCGGGGACCGGGCAGTACCTCTGACGGTTTGTGTGTGAAGGCCTTCTTGCCGGCTCTTGGGGTCGGTTAGGAGGCCTTCACGGCTTTCGGGGGATGGCCTGGGGTTGGCTTCGGCCGCTTCGAGGAGGGTCTGGGTTGACTCGGCCAGCTTCCGGGGAGGTTGTCCACAGACCATGGGGGATGTGGACAACTCCTGTGGATAACTTGCTTTGGGGCCGGGTCTGTCCTGGTGCGCCGATAGACTGGGCATGGGCACGGCACCAGGGACGGGCGGGGCTCGGCCGAGGCGGATCGAGGTATCCGCGTCTGGCGATGGAGGATTCGGGACGTTGAACGTCCCGAATCACCCATCAGTCCCCCACCCCCCTGGATCGCCCTCAGCGCAGGGCGCTGAAGAACGTCCGGATGTCGCCGATCAGGGCGTCCGGTTCCTCCAGGGCCGGGAAGTGGCCGCCCCTCGGGAACTCCGTCCAGTGGACGATCTTGTCCGTTCGCTCCGCCAACGTCCGGATCGGCAGGCCGATGTCGTCCGGGAAGACCGCCACTCCCGTCGGGACCACGTTCGACGCCGGCGGTGCTCCCCAGCCTCCCGTCAATGCCGCGTACAACCGCGCTGACGAGTTGGCCGTTTCCGTGAACCAGTAGATCGACACGTCCGCCAAGAGGTCGTCGCGGTCGATCAAGTCCGCCGACGTGTTCGAGAACGAACGGAACTTCTCCGCGATCCACGCCAGCTGCCCCGCCGGGGAGTCGTGCAGGCCGTACGCAAGCGTTTGCGGCTTGGTCGCCTGGATGATCGCGTAGCCCGTTCCCGATGCCGAGAACGCCTGCCCCTTCTCCAGGGAACGCCGGCCGAGCTCCTGGTCCGGCAGGCCCTCGAGGTCGGCCGGAGTCCGCGCCACCGCCGAGGCCAGCATCGTCACGTGGATCCCCAGCAGCCGCGACGGGAACTGGATCGCCAGCTCGCGCGAGATGATCGCGCCCCAGTCGCCGCCGTGGGCGCCGAATCGGTCGTAGCCCAAGTCCGTCATCAGCGTGGCGAACGCGCGCGCGATGCGGTCCGGGCCCCAGTCCGGCGTCGGCGTCGGGCCTGAGAAGCCGTAGCCCGGGATCGAGGGCACCACCACCGTCAGCGCCGACGCGGGGTCGCCGCCGTACGCGCGCGGGTCCGTCAGCGGCCCGATCACGTCCAGGAACTCGACGATCGAGCCCGGCCAGCCGTGCGTCAGCAGCACCGGTGTCGCGGACGGCTCCGGGGAGACCACGTGCAGGAAGTGCACCTTCGTGCCGTCGATCGTCGTCGTGAACTGCGGGAAGCCGTTGATGCGCTCCTCCTGCGCCCGCCAGTCGAAGCCCGTGCGCCAGTATTCGGCCAGCTCACGCACGTAGTCGACGGGCGCCCCGAGCCGCCAGCCGGTGTCGGCGGGCTGGTCGGGCCAGCGCGTGTTCGCCAGGCGCGCGCGGAGATCGTCGAGGGCGGCCTGCGGGACGTCGATGCGGAACGGGGTGATCGTCATGCTTCAACGATAGGAGGCACCGCGGACAGATCCGGTCCTCGATTCCACCTGATCCAGCACCCGATCCACCCCGCGACCATCCACAGTGGACGACGCCGTCGCCGACAACCGCCGCCGGAGAGCCGAGTCGGACAGCAGCGAACGCAAGACCTCGGTCACCGAAGGCAGCCGCTCGGCCAGGGACTCCGCGGCGCCGAGTCCCGCCGCCAGGCCGAGCTCCAAAGCGGCCCGGTAGCCCGGCTCCTGGTTGTCCACCAGCCGCACTGCCGCCGTCGGGACGCCGAGGCAGCACAGCTCCACGAACGTCACCCCGGCCGCGCTCACCGCGACGTCCGTCGTCGCGAACAGCTCCAGCAGTGCGGGACTCGGCGCCGCGACCCGGATCGACTGGCCCGGCCGCAAGTCGGGCAACGGAGGTTCGCCGCGCACCAGCACGTCCGCCGCGAAGGGCAGGTCCGTGTCGCGAAGCGCGCGAAGCAGCAACCCGACTGTCGGCGCCCACTGGTCGCCGCCGCCGAGGGCCACCGTGACGTGCGGCGGCGGCCCGGACGGCTCCCGGCGCGTACTCCGCACGACGTCCCGGAGCGGCGCGTACTCGATCCCCCGCAGCACGACGTCCGAGCCGTCGTCAGGCCGGGGAGAAGGCGCGAAGCCCGAGTCCACGACGATGTCCGCGGGCCGGCGCCCGAACACGTCGTCCTCGATCGAGACGAGCAGCGCGCCCGCCGCGGTGACCTCCGCACGCAGGTCACCGAGGCCGTAGTGGTCGACGACCACCGCGTCGAACCCGGAAGCGTCGAAAGACACGCGCGAGACGCCCAGCTCGTCGAAGCGGGACGCGAGCCACTCCGCGTTGTCGACCCGGCCCGCGAACGCGACCGAAAAGCCCCGCGCCACCGCCCGCTCGGCATACGCGACCATCCGCGCGACGTGCCCGGCGCCGATCGACGCCGACGCGTCCGCGCGCAGGAGCAGCCTCACGAACCGACCTTCTTCTGCTCGACGTGCGCGTTCAGCGCCACCAGCTCCGGCCGCGAGCGCAGCAGCGCGACCACCGCCCGCCAGTCGCCGACGCCGTCGCCGAGTTCGCTCACCACGGCGGAAAGCAGTTCCCAGTCCTCCGCGGTGTCCAACGTCACCCGCAGGTCGTCGGCCGCCGGGCTCACCACGATCCCGGTGCACGAATAGCGCGAAGGGTCCGCATAGATGCCCGACGTGACGTGCTCGCGGTGCGCGCCGACCGCCGTCGAGACCTGCTCGAGAAGCACGTCAGCCCGCACCAGCTCGGCGTCGAAGCCGCGTGGCAGCGTCCGGACCAGCGTGGTGCTCACGTAGTCCAGCGACGGCTGGGCCCGCCACAGCGTCGCGAGCTGGCCGATCAGCGCCGGGTCCAGCAGCGGGCAGTCGGCGGTGAGCCTGATCACGGCGTCGGCGGGGTGCTCGCGCAGCGCGACCGCGAACCGGCCGAGCACGTCGTCGAGCGGACCCCGGACCACCGCGGCGCCGCACCGAGCCGCCTCGAGTGCGACGTCGTCGTCCGAAGCGTCCGAAGACGTCGCGACGACCACCTGGTCGACACCGGGTGCGGCCGCCGCGGCCCGGACGACCCAGCCCAGGACGCTGCGGCCCGCGAGCGGGCGCAGCACCTTGCCGGGGAGCCTGGTCGACGACGACCGGGCCTGGATGACGGCGTTGACCACGGGCGCTGCACGCATGGGTGACATGATGGCCGACGGCCACAGTCACCGAAACGCGGAGGTCAACGATGTCCGAGCTGGATGGCTCCAGCATCCTGCTCACCGGCGGGACCGGTTCCTTCGGCAAGGCGTTCATCGCGCACGCGCTCGCCGAACTGAACCCGAGCCGGCTGGTCGTGCTCTCCCGCGACGAGCTCAAGCAGTACGAAGCCCGGCAGTTGTTCAACGACGACCCGCGCCTGCGCTGGTTCATCGGCGACATCCGCGACCGGCGCCGGCTCGAACGCGCCATGCAGGGCGTCGACTACGTCGTGCACGCCGCCGCGCTCAAGCAGGTCGACACCGGTGAGTACAACCCGTTCGAGTTCGTCCAGACCAACGTCATGGGCTCGCAGAACGTGATCGAGGCCGCGATCGACACCGGCGTCAAGAAGGTCGTCGCGCTGTCGACGGACAAGGCGTCCAGCCCGATCAACCTCTACGGCGCCACCAAGCTGTGCGCCGACCGGATGTTCATCAGCGGCAACCACTACGCGGCCGCGCACGTGACGCGCTTCTCCGTGGTGCGCTACGGCAACGTGATGGGCTCGCGCGGCAGCGTCATCCCGTTCTTCCGCAAGCTGGCCGGGCAGGGCGAGTCGCTGCCGATCACGCACAAGGACATGACCCGGTTCTGGATCACGCTCCCCCAGGCCGTGCGGTTCGTCGTCGACTCGTTCGACCAGATGCACGGCGGCGAGCTGTACGTGCCGCGGATCCCGAGCATGCGGCTGGTCGACCTGGCCCAGGCGATCGCGCCGGGCAGCGAGATGCACGAGGTCGGCATCCGCCCGGGCGAGAAGCTGCACGAGGAGATGATCGCCCCCGACGACGCACGCCGGACGGTCCAGCTCAAGGACCGCTACGTCGTGCAGCCGCACCTCGCCGGCTGGGGCTTCCAGCCGCCGGCGGACGGCACGCCGATGCCGGAGGGCTTCGCCTACCGCTCGGACACCAACGACCTCTGGCTGAACGGCGAGGAACTGCGCGAACTGGTCGAGCAGCATGCCTGATTTCCTCCCTTACGGGCGCCAGTCCATCAGCGAAGAGGACATCCAGGCCGTCGTCGACGTCCTGCGCGGCGACTGGCTGACGACCGGGCCCGCGGTCCAGCAGTTCGAAAACGACCTCGCGGCGCACACCGGCGGGACACCCGCGGTGGCCGTCACCTCGGGCACGGCTGCCTTGCACGTCGCGTACGCGGCGGCCGCGCTCAAGCCGGGTGACGAAGTCGTCGCGTCGCCGATGACGTTCGTCGCCACCGCCGCGACCGCCGTCCTGCACGGCGCCAAGGTCGTCTTCGCCGACGTCGAACCGGACACCGGGAACCTTTCGGTCGAGGCCGCCGCGGCCGCGATGACCGACCGCACGAAGGTCGTCGCCGCCGTCGACTACGCCGGCCACCCGGCCGAGCTGGACGCGCTCGGCGAACTCGCGCACAACGCGGGCGCGCTGCTCCTGGAGGACGCGGCGCACTCCGTCGGCGGCTCCTGGCAGGGGCGTCCGGTGGGCTCGATCGCCGACCTGACGACGTTCTCGTTCTTCCCGACGAAGAACCTCACGACGGCCGAAGGCGGCGCCGTCGTCACGCCCGATGAGAACCTCCTGGACCGCGCCCGGAAGTTCCGCAACCACGGCCTGGTCCGCGACCGCGCCGAGCAGCGCTACCCGGACGAAGGCGGCTGGCACCAGGAGGTGCACGAGTTCGGCCTGAACTACCGCCTGCCGGACGTCCTCTGCGCGCTCGGCAGCAGCCAGCTCACCCGGCTCGCGGAGTTCAAGAAGCGCCGCGCCGAGATCCACGAGCGGTACACGACGGCGCTGGCCGGCCTCGACGGCGTCGCGACCCCGCCGAGCCGCCCGGGCGCCGACCCGGTGTGGCACCTCTACCCGCTGCGGGTCCTCGAAGGCCGCCGCAAGGCGCTGTTCGAGCACCTGCGCGGCGTCGGCATCGGCGTCCAGGTGAACTACATCCCGGTGTACTGGCACCCCGTGTTCGAGGACCTCGGCTACCGGCGCGGGCTCTGCCCGAACGCCGAGGCGTACTACGAGCAGGAGCTCTCGCTGCCGCTGTTCCCGTCGCTGACGGACGCCGACGTCGACCGCGTCGTCGACGCCGTGCGCGCGTTCTTCTAGATCAAGTCCCAGGTCAGGGGCGTGCCCTTCGCGGCGTCGACGCGGAAGGTGCGCCCCACGACCTTGGTGATCTCGGCCGGGGCCAGGCCGCCGGCGGGCCGGATCGACCGGACGTTCGCCGCAGTGACCTCGTCGCCGGCCTTCACGTCCTCGACGACGTAGAGGGACCGGCGCAGCCGCAGGCCCTCCTTCTCGCTCTCCCGCGGGCCCAGCACCGCCTGGCCCAGCGCTTCCCACGCCCGGTGCGTCTCGGTCACCAGCGCGGCCAGCTCCGAAGGCTCCAGGGAGAACTCCGAGTCGACGCCGCCGTCCGCGCGAGCCAGCGTCACGTGCTTCTCGATGGCCACCGCGCCGAGCGCCACAGCGGCGACCGGCGCCCCGATGCCCGGCGTGTGGTCCGACAGGCCCACCAGCGTCTGCGTCAGGCCGGCCAGCAGCGGCAGCCCACGGAGGTTGCTCTCGGACGGCGACGCCGGGTAGCTCGCCGTGCAGCCGAGCACGATCAGCTGGTCGTTGCCCGCTTCACGCGCGGTGCGCACGGCGGCGTCGATCTCCGCGACGTTCGCCATGCCGGTCGAGATGACCAGCGGCTTGCCGGTGCGAGCGCACAGCTCGACCAGCGGCAGGTCGACGATCTCCGACGACGCGATCTTGTACGCCGGCGCGCCCAGCGACTCCAGCAGCTCGACCGCGGTCGGGTCGAACGGGCTGGAGAAGATTTCCAGCCCGCGAGCCCGCGCCCGTTCGAAGAGCGGCTCGTGCCATTCCCAAGGCGTGTGGGCCTTTTCGTACAGTTTGTACAGGTTTTCCCCGCCCCACAGGGAATGCGAGTCACCGATCCGGAACGCCGGGGTGTCGACGTCGATGGTGATCGTGTCGGGCCGGTAGGTCTGCAGCTTGACCGCCTGCGCGCCGGTTTCGGCGATGGCATCGATGATCTGCAGCGCCCGGTCGAGGTCGCCGTTGTGGTTGCCGGACATCTCGGCGATGACGAACGGCGCGTGGCCCGGACCGATCAGGTGCGCGCCGAACCGGATGTCGTGCATGGTGCCTCCCCCGGGGTGGACTGCGGGTCAGCTCAGAGTCTTGCGCAGCTGCCGGAAGCCGTTGACGGCAGGCGCGGCTTCGGCGTAGCCGGCGTGGTCGAACAGCTTCGCCGAAGCGGCGTTGTCCTGGTGGACGGCGGCCAGCACGACCCGGACGCCGAGCCGCTCCCGCGCCGCCCGTTCCCCCTCGGCGAGCACCGCGCCGGACAGGCCGCGGCCGCGCTGCTCCGGGGCGAGGGTGATGCTGATCTCCCAGCTGTCGCCGTCACGGCGGTCGAACCGGACCGTGCCCGCCGGCACGTCCTCGTGCTCCACGACGAGCAGCAGCCGGTCGGCGTCCGCGAGCACCCCGCGCAGCCACGCGAGGTGCTCGGCCAGGGAGACCACCGCCGTCGACCGCGACGACTGCCGGGTCCGCGGGTCGTTGCGCCAGCCCAGCAGCAGCTCGGCGTCCGCTTCGGTGGCCTCCCGGGCTCGCAAGCTACTGGGCGACGGGCTGCTCGACCCGGTCCTCGATGCGCCGGAGCCGGTCCTCGTAGCGGGAGATGCCGGCCAGCCGGACGCGGATCTGGGCGTGCTGGCGCTGGATCTCCTCGATCAGCGTGCGGGCCTCGGCGATCTGCGCGCTGTCGGTGCTGGGCACCAGCGACATCGACTCGCGCAGCGTCTCCAGGCGGCCTTCCTGCGCGGCCACGTGCGGGATCAGGCGGTCGAGCTCGGCACGGGCCCAGCGCAGGTCGCCACGGGCCTGCTCGAGGTTGTGCTCCGCGTCGTCCAGCCGGCGCCGGTGGTCGGCGGTGGCGTGCTCGAGGTTGTTGACGCGGTCGGCCAGTCCGCGGGTGCGGTCGTCGACCCGGAAGTCGATGAGCCGGGCGATCCGGCCGACGAGGCCTCTGCCGAGCTTCTGCATTGCCATGGGTGGTCCTTACGTGGGTGGGGACGCGCGGCTAGCGCAGGAGGGTGGTGTCACCGGTCTTGGTCCAGGAGTCCAGCAGCCGCCCTTCGGCGGCGATCTGGTGCTCCGGGCCGACGATGCAGGAGTCGCCCGCGGCGTGCTCCCACGACGTCTGGTCCGGGTTGTCGATGAACGAGAACCCGGTGAGCACGAGCTGGGCGGTCGGGAACGACGTCCGCGCGATCCAGGCCGCCAGCGTGCCGGTGGTCGACCACGTCGGCTCGTCGCGCGTCGGCAGGCCCAGGGCGTCCGACAGCGGCAGCACGACCTCGCGGTTCGACACCGGGACGGCGCCGAGGTCGGCGGGCCACCAGCCCGGCACGTCCTCCGGCTCCCAGTGCATCCGCCCGGGCTCGACCAGCAGGTAGAGCCGCTTCCGGTAGTCCTGGAAGACGTACGGGGTGGCCCGGATCGCCCGGTTGAACACCACGACGTGGGTCCGGGAGCCGACGACCTCCTCGCCCGGCTTGTCGACGACGAAGCCGTTGACGCGGATCACGAGGTCGCACGCGTCGATCGCCTTCGCCCGCTGGGGGTCGGGTGGGAGCGGCTGGTTTCCGACGACGGCCACGGAACGGGGCTCCGGGCGGTCGGCATACGCCGCGAGCAGGTTGACCATCAAGCTCGCCGCGCCGAGAGCAGCAGTCATAAGCCGAGAAAGTACCAGCACGCAGGACACACCCCACCGCGTAGCGGTCCCTAACCTCTACCACACGGGCGGGGTGGGCCGGACGCCGCTCATCCCATCGGTACCCTCGTCCACGTGCATGCCACCAGCACGGTTCAGGCCGCGAACTCACCCGTAGCGGCGTCGGCGCCCCCGACGTCGGACAGCAAGACGTTCGCGCGCGCCTTCGCCGACATCAAGGCCGGTTTCTCCGCCCGCGAGCTGTGGGGTCACCTCGGCTGGCAGGACATCAAGCAGCGGTACCGCCGCTCGGTGATCGGGCCGTTCTGGATCACCATCAGCCAGGCCGTCCTCGCCCTCGGGCTCGGGCTGCTGTATTCGCAGCTGTTCAAGCTGCCCGTCGAAGTGTTCCTGCCCTACATCTCCACCGGCTTCATCATCTGGGGCTTCATCAGCGGCTGCCTGTCCGAAGGCATGGAGACGTTCATAACGAACGAGGGGCTGATCAAGCAGCTCCCGGCGCCGCTGAGCGTGTACATGCTGCGCACGGTGTGGCGGCAGACGCTGATGCTGGCCCACAACATGATCGTCTACGTGGTCGTGCTGGCGATCTTCTTCGGCGCCCTCAGCAAGCAGTACTCGCTGCTGGGCGACGGCCTGTGCATCCCCGACCACATCTGCCACCCGGGCCTCAGCTGGAACATCCTGCTGGCCATCCCGGGCTTCTTCCTGCTCGCCCTGAACGCCGGCTGGGTGACGCTGCTGTTCGGCATCATCTCGACCCGCTTCCGCGACATCCCGCAGGTCGTCAACTCGCTGATCCAGCTGCTGTTCTACGGCACGCCGATCGTCTGGCCGGTGGACCAGCTGATGAGCGGCGGGGCGCGAGCCGGCGTCTCGTGGATCCTGCCGATCGTGAAGGCGAACCCGCTCTACCACTTCATGCAGGTCGTCCGCGCGCCGCTGCTGGGCCAGGAGTTCTCCGTGGAGAACTGGATCGTGGTCGGCTCCATCACCGTCGTCGGTTGGGCTCTCGCGCTGGTCGCGATGCGCAACTACCGTGCCCGCGTCTCCTACTGGGTGTGACACACATGGTCAGCATTGACGTCCACAACGCCTTCGTCGACTTCCCGATCTTCGATGCGAAGACCCGGTCGATGAAGAAGAAGGTCCTCGGCAAGGTCGGCGGCAAGATCGGCACCGACACCAAGGTCCCGATCATCGAAGCCCTGCACGACGTGACCCTCAACCTGCGTGAAGGCGACCGGGTCGGCCTGGTCGGGCACAACGGCGCCGGAAAGTCCACGCTGCTGCGGCTGCTCGCCGGGATCTACGAGCCGACCCGCGGCTCGTCGCGGATCCAGGGCAAGATCGCGCCGGTGTTCGACCTCGGCATCGGCATGGACCCGGAGATTTCGGGCGTCGAGAACATCATCATCCGCGGCCTCTTCCTCGGCATGACCGCCAAGGAGATGGAGAAGCGGGTCGACGACATCGCGGAGTTCACCGAGCTCGGCGACTACCTGCAGATGCCGCTGCGGACGTACTCGACGGGCATGCGCGTGCGGCTGGCGCTGGGCGTCGTCACGTCGATCGACCCGGAGATCCTGATCCTCGACGAGGGCATCGGCGCGGTCGACGCGGCGTTCCTCAACAAGGCGCGGGACCGGCTCAAGGACCTGGTGAAGCGCTCCGGCATCCTGGTCTTCGCCAGCCATTCGGACGAGTTCCTGTTCGAGCTGTGCGACTCGGCCATCTGGATGGACGAGGGGCACCTCAGGCAGCAGGGCTCGCTGCGGGACGTCCTCACGTCGTACAAGGGGCGCGACCCCTTCGAGAACATGAGCCAGGAAACCTTGGCGCGCTTCGGCGTCGAGCCGGCGGCGACGACGAACGGCGGGGAATGATGGCCAGCGAGACCCGGCAGCTGCCCGACGGCGCGGTGGTGGGCGTGGTCGTCACGCGGCATCGGCGGGAGCTGCTCGCGGACTCGCTGAAGATCATCGCGGCGCAGACCCGGCCGGTCGACCACCTGGTCGTGGTGGACAACGGGCCGGACGACTCGGCCCGTGAGGTCGTCGAGAACTACCCGCTGCCGCACACGTACCTGCCTTCGCACCGCAACCTCGGTGGCGCGGGCGGGTTCGCGCTGGGCATGCTGCACGCGCTGTCGATGGGCGCGGACTGGGTCTGGCTGGCCGACGACGACGGGCGCCCGGCCGACGAGAACGTGCTGGCGATCCTGCTGGCGGAGGCGGAAAAGCGGGACCTGGCCGAGATTTCGCCGGTGGTGTCCAACATCGACGCCCCGGAGAAGCTGGCGTTCCCGCTCCGCCGCGGCTTGACGTGGAAGCGGTCGCAGTCCGAGCTGGGTGTGGACTTCCTGCCCGGCATCGCGTCCCTGATGAACGGCGCGCTGTTCCGAGCGTCCACTTTGGACGTCGTCGGAGTGCCGGACCTGCGCCTGTTCTTCCGCGGCGACGAGGTCGAGCTGCACCGCCGGCTGGTGCGTTCGGGGCTGCCGTTCGGCACGTCGCTGAAGACGAAGTACCTGCACCCGGACGGCTCGGACGAGTTCAAGCCCATGCTGGGTGGCAAGTTCCACGCGCAGGACCCGGAGAACGAGGTCAAGCGGTACTACACGTACCGCAACCGCGGATACCTGTTGTCCCAGCCGGGAATGCGCAAGATCGGCGCGCTGGAGATCGTCCGGTTCGGACTGTACTTCGTGGGCGTGAAGCGTGATCCGAAGGCGTTCCTGCAGTGGCTGAAGCTGGTGCGCCAAGGCCGCGCGGAGAAGTTCTACCGCTACTGAGTTCACGAGAAAGGGCCCCCGCCGCGGCGGGGGCCCTTTCTCGTTTGCCCGTTATTCGCCGATGACCGGCGGAGCGGTGCGCATGTCGGTGCCGAAGACCTCGTCGGGGTCGCCCTCGACCAGGTACGTCGGGCGCGAGTGCTCGGTGTCCTCGTCACCCTCGCCCTTCTGGCCGCGGCCCATCCCGCCGCCGGCCGCGCCACCGCGCCCGGCCGCGCCGCCCGAGCCGAGACCGCCCATCCCGCGTCCCGCGGCCGCTTCCGCCGCGCCGATGCCACCCGGCCGGGCCGCACCCGAGGCGGAACCCGCACCCGTGGAGCTGCCGGCGCCACCCGAGCCACCGGGGCCGAAGCCACCGCCGCCCCCGCGTCCGGCGCCGCCGCCGACCTTGGAGTTGTAGGCCTCGTCGCCACCGAAGTTCATGCCGCCCATCGGCATCGGGCTCATCGGCGGCATGCCACCGAAGGACTGGTTCGGGTTCGGCGTCGACCCACCGGGGATCGACCCCGGTGTGAAGCTGGACGGCGTGGTGGTGCCGGCCGGGATCAGGCCCGCGCCGGTCGTCGAGCCGGGGCCCGAGAAGTGCGGCGTGCCGGTGGTGCCGGGGATGTTCCCGGTGGTGAAGTTGTTGCTGCCGCCCGGCGTGTTCACCGAGCCGGAGCCCGGCATGTTCACGCTGGACGGGGTGTTGATGCCGCCCTTGTCATCGCCGCCGTTGGGGTCACCGCTGCCGCCACCGGTGCTGAAGCTGGGCGGCGGCGCGAAGGCGGGCTGCTTCGACGCGGCCTCGTAGAGGTTCTTGTCGTAGGTCGACATGACGCCGGCGGCCTGGTCGTGCGCCGCCTGGCTGTCCTTCTGCTTCTGGAGCGACTTGTCGACGTTGTCCGGCAGGCTGAACGGGTTCGACGTCGCCCAGGACTTGAACTCGTCGCCCCAGGAGAACGGGATCGGGGCGGGCATGGAGTTCTTGGCCGTCGACGCGGCTTGGCCCTGGTCGTAGATGGTCTCCGAGGCGAGCTTCGCGTTCTGCGAGTTCGCGTCGGACCACGTGCCGAGGCTGGTGAAGTACTTCTGGGCGTTTTGGGCCGCGGAGCCTTCCCAGGTGCCCTTGGAGGCGTTCACGGCGGTGTTCATCGACGTCGAGAACTTGTCGAAAACCTGGTGGACCTTGTGGTAGGCCGTCGAGACCTCGGACACCTGCTCGACGTCGAGGTTGCTCGCGAGGAACGCCTGGAGCTGGGTGTGGTCGGTGCCTTTGTAGTCCGCGTTCGGCGCGTTCAGGCCCTGGACGTACTCGACGTCGCGGCCCTTGGTGGCATCGGCGACGTTCTTGTCGCCGAGCTCCTGGGACTGGTTCTTGGCCTTCTGCTGCGCCACCCACTGCTGGAGCGGTCCGAAGAGCCAGTTGCCCGGGTCGACACCCTCGTCGGCCTTCTTCTGCAGGTACGCGTCCCGCTCGGCCGGCGCCATGTCCTGGACTTCTTGCGGCGTCTTGTCCGGGGTCTTCGGCGGCGGGCCCTGTCGCGTCGTCATGTGGGTTCCCCTATCCCTTCGGCAGCCGCGGTTCGACGGCGGCCTTGGCCACCGCTTCGGCGATCTGGCAAGCCTCATCCGCCGAGCCGACGCCGATCACCGCTACGTCGACCCGCGACGAATCGCCCACCGGCAGCGCGAGCGTGCACCCGTCGACCGAGCCGCCGCCGGGCGCCTCCTTCGCCTGCCGCCCGTTGATTTCCTTGTCGACGACTCCGCCGCCCGTGTCGTTCACCTGCGCGACCGACGCGGTGTCGCGGATGTTCGCGCCGATCACCATGGACTTGTCGCTCGCGGAGGCGATCTTCTTCTGGTACTTGCAGCTGCGCGCGCCACTGATCGTCTGGCTCTGCGGCGGGTTGAACTCGCCGTAGCTGCTGAGGTCGCTCATCTCGATGAGCGAGCAGGCGTCGGTGATCGACTCGGTCCCACCGCCTGCCGAGGACGACGAAGAGGTCTCCGGGGCCCCGGACTCACTGGCCGAGGGCGACTGCGCGGGAGACGCCGTGCCGCCCTGGGTGCTCGTGCACCCGGTCAGGAGGGCCCCGCCGGCGAGGAGCGGCAGTACGACTCGGAGGAGAAGTTTGGTCATTACCTCAGGCCTGCTTGGTCTGGAGCGCGGCGAAAGCGTCGTTCTCGGTGCCTTTGTACAAGCCCGCGGCCCTGGCGAGTGCTTCGTCGGCCTGCTGGGCGACCTGCCTGAGCTTTGACAGGACCTCGGTGGCCGAGCCTTCGGCCTGCGAAGCGCTCTTCTGGTCGTGCGAAGCGATGGTGTGCCCGTACGGGTGGTTGCCGAGCTTCGGGGCCTGGTCCAGCGCCATCGTGTCGAAGCCAAGGTTCGCGAGGTCGTTGACCAGCTCGGTCAAGGCGTCCCGGATCGGCTTCACGCCCTCCGGGGTGATCTTGAAACCGCCGCCCTTGGCCGCGTCGACCAGCTTCTGGGTCTCCGCCGTGACGCCCTGGATGGCGCCGAGGTTCATGATGTCCGCGAACGAGCCGCCGCCACCGCCATCGGCCATCAACATCGCAGTTTCACCCCGTATCACTCAGCCCGTGCGTGTGCACCCGGAAGTCTACTAGCCGGGCACCCTGCGCAACGGCTGTTCACCGATCTTCACTTTTGGACGTCGACGGCCGACCGCCGGTTCCCCGTGATCAGAACTGGCCTTCGAGCTGCGCGTACAGCTGCTGGGCCAGGCGGGCGTTGTCGGCCGGGGCGTAGGTTACCCAGCGCTGGCCGTCCGCGGCCGCGCGGGAGGACATCAGCCAGCGGCCGGACGGGGTGTCGAACCAGGCCAAGGGCGGGAACGCGCCGCCGCGGGTCTGGGCCGTGAACTGGCCCACGCGCTTCTTCGGCTCCTGGAACACGCGCTCGATCATGCGGAGCTGGGGGCCGCCGCCGCTGCTCTGCGAGCGCGGGCCGCTCACTCCCGCGAACGGGTCGTACGCGTCGTCGCGGCGCTGGTGGCGGGGCTGTTCGGCCGGGCGGGCGATGGTGACCGACTGGCCGGGCGCCGCCGGGGTCAGCGGGAGGAGGTCGACGATCGCCGGGACGATGCCCGTCGGGCGGACCTCCTCGAAGACGATGAGGTTCTCCTCCTGGCGGGCGAGCACCGCGAACTGGCCGTCGGACGCGACGCGCGCGAAGAGGTGCCGGTCGCCCAGCTCGGCGGCCGCGTTGATCACCACGCTCCCGCGGACGAACGTGGCCAGCGCCAGCTCGGCGTCCGCGTCGAGACGGCCACGGCTCCACATCCCGCGCCCGGACAGGTCGCGGACGACGGCGTCGCGGATCATCGCGCGCTGCTCGACGGTCGTGCCGACGTGCGGGACCTCGAACGGCGTCGGCGCGCGGCCGAATCCCAGGTGCTCCAGCAGGATGTCCACCGCTGCCAGTGACAGCGAGAACGAGTGCGGCATCGCTTCCATCCCCCCGCGGGTTCTTCCGGACTTGGGGAAAACGGTAGTCCACCCGGCCGCTGTGACAACCGGGGCTCCGCCACCCGGAGCCCCCGGAAGACAACTCCGCCCTCAGCGAACCCGCTTGCCGCGGCGAGATCGCCGCTGGTCCGATGGACGCATGGCCGACCCGAAACCCGCACTCGTGCTGCACCTCGCCACCGGCGGGGAACCGCTGCTGTTCGCACTGAAGACCGAAGGATCCGCCGAGCTGGCGGGCAAGCTCGCCCAGCTCGTGCGGACCGGCGCGGTCGAGACGGTGACCACCAAGGACCACTCGGAGGTCGCGATCAACTTCGCCCACGTGGCCGCCGCGTACGTCGACGACCTCACCCGGAAGAGCACCGTCTTCGGCATGCACGGCTGACGCACGAAGGCCGCCTCACGACGAGCGTGAGACGGCCTTTCGTGAGCCTGTCGTCAGAGCTTGTACAGGCGCTGCCAGTTCTCGCGCGAGGTGAGCTCCGGCATGGCGCGCTTGTACTGCTCCTGCACCGCCGCGCCTTCCTTGCGCAGCCGCTGGACCACCTTCGCGCCGCGCTTGGCCAGGTCGAACATCTTGACCTTGTCGTACGAGCGGACGCGGACGCCTTCCTGGTTCGCGTCCGTCACGACCGCCGTGTCGAACAGGGCGATGTGCCACCAGTTCGCCTCGTCGATCGGCACCGCACCGAGACCGAAGCGGCTGCGGCCGAGGACCCGGTCGAGCACGCGCTTGATCAGCACCAGGCGCTGCATGCTGGGCCGCGGCGCGCTGTTGATGATGCCGATGTCGTTCGAGGCGATGCCAGGGACGTCGGTGGCCTTGTGGCGCTTGGTCTCCGGGTACTGGTCGCGGATCCGGCGGATCTCCTTCATCGCCTCCACACCACCGTCACGCAGGACCTCGGGGCCTTCGAGGAAGTCCTCGACGGCCTTGATCAGCGTCGCCGACAGCCCGTACTGCATCCCCAGCAGATACCGCACCAGCTGCGCCAGCAGGACCCGGGAGAGCAGGTTGAGGTTGAACGGCGAGTGCAGCGCGGCGGTGATGATGGAGTTGCGCAGGTTGAAGTAGCGGTGCCACTCGTCCCAGTCCTTCATGTGGAAGTCCGCGTGCCACACCCCCGCGCCCGGCAGCGTCACCGTGGGGAAGCCGTGCGCGCGGGCCCGGTAGGAGTACTCCGCGTCGTCCCACTGGAAGAAGAACGGCATCGGATACCCCGTGGCCTGCACCACCTCATACGGGATCAGGCACGACCACCAGCCGTTGTACCCGGCATCGAGACGGCGTTCCTGGCGGTTCGGCTTCAGCGTCTCCTCGTCCACCCCGAGCAGGTCGGCGGTGGTGAGCGAGTGCTCGACGGGCTGGCCGGGTTCGAGGGTGTTCAACCGGGCGTATTCGGCGCCGACGTGCAGCTGGTTGGGGTGGAACAGGTTCAGCATCTGCCCGCCGACGATGATCGGGTTGGCGGCGCGGTTGGAGAACGCCGTCATCCGGATCACCAGGTCCGGCTCGAGCAGGACGTCGTCGTCCATGAACAGGACGTTGGCGTGTTCGGTGGCGGTGTGCCCGGCCACCTCGTACAGCCCGCGGGTGAACCCGCCGGCGCCGCCGAGGTTGGGCTGCTTGATGTAGTGCAGCTTGTCGGCGAGGTCCTTGGCGACCTGTTCGAACCCGTCGCGGGACTCGACCAGGTCGGTGCCCTGGTCGGCGACGTAGATCGCGTCCAGGGTCTCCAGCGACGACACATCCGCGGCCAACGCCTGCAGGTTTTTGAGGCAGTCGTCGGCGCGGTTCATCGTGCAGATGGTGACCGCGGTCGGGCGGATCTTCTCCGGCGCTTCGACCGTCCAGCGGACCTGCTCGACGCGCAGGGTCTGGCCGCCTTCGGTTTCCAGGTCGAGCCAGAGGGCGCCGCCGTCGTAGAACTTGTCCAGCTGCGAGGTCAGCGTCACCCTCGTCTGCTTGACGTCGGTGACCTGCTCGGCGGCGACCACGCGGGGTTCGCCTTCGACGTCGGAGGCGCCCATCGACAGCAGGCCGGTGCCGGTGACGACGGCCTCGACCGACACCTCGGTCACCGTGGACCAGCGCTGCCAGTAGGAGGCCGGGAACCGGCCGAAGTATGTGTTACCCGACACCTTGGAGGCGGGCTCGAGCGTGATCACCGCACGTTCCCGCACGGCCGAGCCCCATTCGAGCTCGGCGTAGAGGTCCTTGCTCACGATCGGCGCGGGGCCGGCGTAGAGACCGCGCTGCGCCGTCAGGCGACCCTGCGGAGTGTGCTCGGTGAACCGCGTCTCGGCGGCCGCGCCGGCTTTGGTGGTCGGCGCCGGGGTGGCTGTTTTACCGGGCATTGAGTTCCTCAGTTCTCCTCGGTCGACGGCTCGCGGAAGACGACCCACTTGAGCATCACGAAATTGATCACGGTGGCGGTTGCCTGCGACACGGCCCAGCACAGGGTGTGCTGCCACGCGGACTCCGGCAGCACCTGCAGCATCAGCTGGTTCACCCCGACCGCGACGAAGAACGTCACGGTGTAGAGCAGGACGAACGAGCCGATCTGCGCCTTGCCGTCGCGGCGCCCGCCGGAGAAGGTGAACTTCCGGTTCAGGAAGAACGCCGTGGTCGTGCCCACGATGAAACTGATAGCGCGGGCGACGTCGACCCACGGTGAAGTGGCCATCCCGGCCGCCTGGGTCAGCAGCGTGTACGTGCCCAGGTCGATCAGGGCGCAGAAGCCGCCGATCAAGGCGAAGCGAATGAGCTGCCCCAGCAGTCCGATATCGGACGGCTGAGCAGCTGCGATGTCGGCTTGCGGATCGGTCGCCACCACTGCATTACCTCGTTGCCTGAGTCATGGTCACCCGCGCGGGCGCTTGTGCCTTGATGCGCAAAGTGTAGAAGCGAGCACTTCAGGGTCACGTTCCGGGCGTCGTTCGGCGTGGCTACCCTGGTCGGGTGACCCAAGCACCCGACACACAGCGTCGCACGCTCACGGGCTGGGCGCGGACGGCACCGACCACCGCCGACGTGCTGAGCACCGCAGACGTCGAAACCATCGCGCGGGCCGTGACCCAGGCCGGTGAGCGCGGTGTCATCGCGCGCGGCCTCGGCCGGTCCTACGGCGACCCGGCGCAGAACGCGGGCGGTCTGGTCATCGACATGACGGCCCTGAACCGGATCCACTCGATCGACCCGGACAGCGCGCTCGTCGACCTCGACGCCGGCGTGAGCCTCGACCAGCTGATGCGCGAGGCGCTGCCCCACGGCCTGTGGGTCCCGGTCCTGCCCGGCACGCGCCAGGTGACCATCGGTGGGGCGATCGCCAACGACATCCACGGCAAGAACCACCACAGCGCGGGCAGCTTCGGCAACCACGTCGTGTCGATGGACCTCATCACCGCGGACGGCAACGTCCGCACGCTGACACCGGAGGGCCCGGACGCCGAGCTGTTCTGGGCGACCGTCGCCGGCATCGGCCTGACCGGCATCATCACCCGGGCCACGATCCGGATGAAGAAGACCGAGACCGCGTACTTCTACGTCGACGCCGACCGCACGGCGAACCTCGACGAGACGCTCGGCCTGTTCACCGACGGCTCGGACCTCGGCTACGACTACTCGATGTCGGTGCCGGACCTGATCTCCTCCGACGGCAGGCTGGGCCGGGCCACGTTCTCGCGCGGCTCCCTGGCGACGCTGGACCAGCTGCCGCCGAAGCTGCGTGCCGAACCGCTGAAGTTCGACGCGCCGCAGCTGCTGACGCTGCCGGACGTCTTCCCGAACGGCCTGGGCAACAAGCTCACCTTCGGCTTGATCAACGAGCTGTGGCAGAAGACGGTGCCCAAGAAGGGCGCGCGCGGCAAGATCCAGAACCTGACGCAGTTCTACCACCCGCTCGACATGATCAGCGAGTGGAACCGCGCCTACGGTTCGAAGGGCTTCCTGCAGTACCAGTTCTCCGTGCCGTTCGGCGCGGAAGACCAGCTCAAGGCCATCTGCCGCAAGATCGCCACGTCGGGCAACTACTCGTTCCTGAACGTCCTCAAGCGGATGGGCGACGCGAACCCGGCCCCGATGTCGTGGCCGTCGCCGGGCTGGATGCTCAGCGTGGACTTCCCGATCAAGAACGGCCTGAGCCGGTTCTGCACCGAGCTGGACGAAGACGTCCTGGCCGCGGGCGGGCGGCTGTACACCGCGAAGGACTCGCGCACCTCGCCCGAGACGTTCGCGAAGATGTACCCGCGCCTCGAAGAGTGGCGCAAGGTGCGCGCCGCCGTTGACCCCGAAGGCGTTTTCGCCTCTGACATGAGCCGGAGGCTCGAGCTGTGATCGACGCTGTTGGCAACCCCCAGTCCCTGCTGCTGCTCGGCGGCACGTCCGACATCGCGCTGGCGATCGCGGAGAAGTACCTGGCCGAGAAGCCGCTGCGGGTCGTGCTCGCGGCCCGTCCCTCGCCGCGGCTCGACGCGGCCGCGCAGCGCCTGAAGGACAAGGGCGCCGAGGTGTCCACTGTGGACTTCGACGCGACGGACCTGGCGTCGCACCCCGGCGTGCTGGACAAGGCGTTCGAGGGCGGCGACGTCGACGTCGCGGTCGTGGCCTTCGGCCTGCTCGGCGACCCCGAAGAGCTCTGGCAGGACCACGCGAAGGCCGTCGAGGCCGCGACGGTGAACTACACCGCCGCCGTGTCCGTCGGCGTCGCGCTGTCGGAGAAGCTCAAGGTCCAGGGCCACGGCACGGTGATCGCGCTGTCGTCGGTGGCCGGCGAGCGCGTCCGGCGGTCCAACTTCGTCTACGGCTCGACGAAGGCCGGTTTCGACGGGTTCTTCCTGGGTCTCGGCGAGGCTCTCGCGCCGCACGGCGTGAAGGTGACGGTCGTCCGCTCGGGCCAGGTCCGGACGAAGATGACCGACGGCCTCAAGGACGCCCCGCTGACGCAGAACGCGGACCAGGTGGCCGAGCAGGCCGTGGCGGCGGCCCGCGCGGGCAAGGACCTGATCTGGGCGCCGGCGCCGTTCCGGCTGGTGATGTCGGCGCTGCGGCACGTCCCGCGGCCGATCTTCCGCAAGCTCCCGATCTGACGTCTCCACCCGGAGGTTGAGGCGGGGTTCCATCCGGGCCCCGCCCGCACGCCGATGTGGTCGCCGGGCAGTCGCCACAGACTGTCACCATGACGACCACGAACAGCAAGCAGGCCGGGCTGACGATGCTCCTCCGCGACGTCGCGCTCCCGATGGCCCTGTACTACGTCCTGCGTTCCTTCGACGTCGACGCGTTGTGGGCACTGCTGGTCAGCGCCGTGCCACCGGTGCTGCGGACCGGCTACGTCCTGGTGCGGCACCGGCGGATCGACCCGGTCAGCGCGTTCGTGCTGGCCGTGCTGCTGATCAACGGCGCGGTGGCGGTGTTCTCCGGTGACCCCCGGCTGCTGCTCGTCCGCAGCGCCTGGATCACGCTGCCCCTCGGCGTGGCGATGCTGGCCAGCCTGCTCATCGGCCGCCGTCCGCTCCTCTTCCGGGCGGTGTGCACCCTCCAGCCCGCCCGCGCCGGTGAGCTCGAACAGCTGTGGGGCCTCTCCCCGGCGTTCCGGCAGCGGTGGCGCACGGCGACCCTGGGCTGGGGTGCCGGGTGCGTCCTGCTGGCCTGCGCGGTCGTCGTGATGGCGTTCACGCTGCCGGTCGACATCGTGCCGATCCTCGACACCGCGCTGACCGTCGGGACCGTGGTGCTCGGCGCGAAGCTCACGCGGCAGCGGATGGGCATCAACCGGACGGTGGATGCGTAACAGCCGGCTCGACGATGTTGCCGGCGGCGCGGATCCCCGATGCTCAGGGCATGCTCGGCACACTGCTCTGCGACATCGCCGCCCCGGTCGGCGGCTACTACCTGCTGCGGGCGTTCGACGTGGCCCCGATCTGGGCGCTGACGTTGAGCGGCCTGCCGCCCGCGCTGCGGGTGCTGTACCTGGCGGCGCGGCACCGGCGGGTCGACGGCATGGGCGTGTTCGTGCTGGCGATCGTGGCGATCGGGTTCGCGACGTCCCTGCTGACCGGCGACGCGCGGCTGCAGCTGGTCCGCGGTGCGTGGTTCAGCGTGCTGATCGGGGTGTGGATGCTGGCGAGCCTGCGCGTCGGCCGCCGGCCGACGACGTACCAGGCGACCCTGGCCCTGCTGCCGGGCCGGGCTTCGACGCTGGAGGCCCGCTGGGCGGACACGCCGTCGTTCCGGCGGGTCTGGTGGGTCCTGACGGTCGTGTGGGGCGTCGGCGGGCTCCTGCACAGCGCGGGGAGCATCGCGATGGCGTACACGCTGCCGGTGGACGTCGTGCCCGGGCTCGACACCGCGTTGTCGATCGGGAGCTTCGTCGTGCTCCAGGTGATCACGCAGGTGCTGCTGGCCCGGGAAGGGACGATGAACCGGATGTTCCGCGGCCGCGCTCAGCTGCCGGCCGCGTGAGCGGGCATCAGGTACAGGTTCTGGGTGCCCATCCACGGTGAGTCGATCCGCCAGCTCGCCAGCGCCGTCGGGGGTGGCGTGCGCCGCGTCGTCGCCAGGACCAGGTCCGGGCTGATCGGGGCGACGCTGTGGTCGAAGTTGTGGAAGTTGGCCTCCAGCAGCGCGCGGCCGAGGTCGCCGCTGCGGCGCTTCGTCTCCGCGATCGCCGGGTCGACCGCGCCGCGGTCGGAGAACTCGTCCACCAGTTCGCAGTCGCACGCGTACGCCAGCGCGCCGACCTCGCCCGCCGTCTCCACCTTGCGGCCGTGCGCGATCGAGGCCAGTTCCTGGCCGATCTCGCGGTACTCCGTCGTCGACGCGTGGTTGCTCGTGATCGGCGCGAACTGGCGCGGGAGGCCCGGCAGCGCGTACACCACGACGCTCGCCGCGAGGACGCCGCCGACGAGCGTCCACGTGCCGCGGCGGAAGCGTTCCGGCACCGCGCACGCGCAGGCCGCCAGGAAGATCGTCGCGCCGATGATGCTCGGCGCGTAGTACCAGTGGTACGGCGGCACGCCGAGCCGGCTGTACGCCACGTAGTGCAGCGCGCCGGCGACGGCGAGCGCCGCGAACGGCGTCAGGCGGCGGGCCACCTCGGACCCGCGGCGGTACTGGACGATCCAGAGCACGCCCACCAGGCCGGCGAGGGGCAGCGGCAGGAACGACAGCGCGGCCTCGGCCGGGAAGTTGCGCCAGTACAGGAGCGGGCCGTTCGTGAAGCTGAACGGGCCCCACGACTGCTGGCTGATCTTGATGACGAGCGTGTCCGGCACGGCCGAGCCGAGCACGACCCAGCTGAACCCGAACCACGGCAGCGTCACCGCGAGGGCGGCGAACGCCGTGCGCCAGATGCCGGTCCAGAACTCGCGACGGGCGGCGAACAGCACCGCCGCGATGAGCAGCAGGTCGATCCGGACGAGCGCGAGCAGCCCGATCACGACGCCGAGGCGGCCCGCCTTGCGCTCCCCCGCGTAGACCAGCGTCCAGACGACGCCGGTGGCGCCGAGCGCGACCTCCAGCCCGACCGAGGACAGCAGCAGCGGGTTGACCAGCAGCAACGCGAACGTCACCGGCGCGAACGCCGCCGGCAGCCCGGTGCATTCGCCCAGCCGGCGCAGGCCGAGGACGAGCAGCACCTGCGCGGCGACGAACACGATCCCGGCGGCCAGCACGGCGTCGCGGACGAAGAACGTGACCGCGGCCAGGACCAGGACGTTCAGCGGGGACGTCGCGGTGTTCGCCGTCCCCTGTTCGATCAGGCCCCAGTGGGCGTGGAACGCCAGGTTCTTCGCGTACGAGAGCGTGATGTAGGTGTCATCGATGAGATGGCTGCTGACCAGGGCGAACACCAGCGCGGAAGCCGTCGCGGCCCCCGCCGGCAAGGCCCACGAGCGGGCAAGGGGCACGGCCGCCGACAGCGCGGTGGCGGCCTTGGGGAGTTCTGCGGAGGCGCTTCGCATCCCGGACACCGTACCTCGCCCGTGATGATTCCGTGATCTGAGCGAGGTACGGGTGGCTCAGACCACAGTGGTCAGATGCCGTTCCCGGGGCCGGAGTTGTTCGAGTTGCCGGAGTTGCCGGAATTGCCGCCGCCGCGGCCGGGGAAACCGCGGCCGTCGGGCCCCTGGTTGGGGCCGTTGTACTGGCGATGGATCCCCGGACGGTCGCCGCGGGGGCCGTGGCTGGTCGCGGCCGCGATCCCGCCGACGATGCCGCCGCCGATCAGCAGGCCCAGGACGCCGACGGCGACGAGCTGCGTCGCGCGGTGGCCGACGAACCGCCGGAAGCCGCCGGGCTGCCGTGGGGCGGCCTGGGGCGGGCCCCAGGCGCCGTAGGCCTGGCCGGGACCGGGCTGGGAGAGCTGCGGGGTGGGCGGAGCGGCTTGGCCGGATGCCTGCGCGGCGTTCGGCAAGGCAGTGGTCCCGGGCGCGGCGGGCGGCTGCTGACCCTGGTCGGTCGCCTGCGCGGCGTTCGGCAGGGCAGTGGTCCCAGGTGCGGCGGGCGGCGGCTGCTGGCCGTGCACGGCGGTCGGGTCGGCCGCCGGCGCGGCGGCGGGCTCGGCCTGCGCAGCGGGGCTCTGAGCTGCCGGCTGCTGCGTGGTCGGCTGGTCGGCCGCGGGCGTCGCCGGTGCGTGGGTGGTGGGCTGGTCGGCCGCGGCCTGCGCCGTGGGCTGCTCGACGGTCGGGTGGTCGGCCCCTTCCGGGACCTTCTCCTCGCGCGGCTGGTCGTTCATCGTGGCTCCTGTGGTCACGGGGACGGGCGCACTGCCCGCCCCCACCACCTCAGGGTGCGCCCGTCAGCTGTGCGTCACCTGAAACGAACCTGTCGATCCGCCATGAGTCACAGGTAGAACGAAAGGAACAGCGTGACCACCCAGGTCGCGCCGAGGACCTGCAGGATGCGGTCCTTGAGCGCGATCTCCTCGGGCTCGCCCGCGATGCCGCCGTCGACGTCGACCGCGTAGCGCAGCACCGCCACCACGAACGGGACCATCGAGATGAGCGCCCACACCGAGTTGTGCTCGGTCTGGCGGATCTCGAACGCCCACAGGCAGTACGACATGATCAGGATCGCCGCCGACGTCGCCCAGACGAACCGCAGGTAGCTGGCCGAGTACTTCTTCAGCGACGAGCGGATCTTCGCGCCGGTGCGCTCGAACAGCATGATCTCCGCGTAGCGCTTGCCGGCGACCATGAACAGCGAACCGAACGCCGTGACCAGCAGGAACCACTGCGAAAGCGCGATCCCGCCCGCGACACCGCCGGCGATCGAGCGCATCAGGAAGCCCGAGCCGACGATGGCCAGGTCGACCACCGGCTGGTGCTTCAGGCCGAAGCAGTAGCCGAGCTGGACGGCCTCGTAGACCCCCAGCACCACGGCGAGCTGCCAGCTCGCCGCGAACGACACGCCGAGGCCGGCCAGGAAGAACACGACCGCGGCCCCGTACGCGACGGGGACCGGCACGATGCCGGCCGCGATCGGCCGGTTCCGCTTGGTCGGGTGGGCCCGGTCGGCCTCGACGTCGATGGCGTCGTTGATGAGGTAGACCGAGCTCGCCACCAGCGAAAACGCCACGAAGGCGACGATCGCGTCGAGCAGGAGGCCCGTGCGGTCGGTCGACTTCGAGAACGCGAAGAACGGGGCCGCGAAGACCAGGACGTTCTTCACCCACTGCCGGGGCCGCGCCGTCTTGATGACGCCGCCGACCAGGCCGAGGGGGCCGCGTGCGGCGGTCCCCGTGCTCGCCTCCGCCGTCACCGGAGTCTCCGGTGCCTCAGGAGTCACGGCCGCTTCGTCGCTGTTGCGCTGCTCGGTCGTTTCGCTCATGGATTCTTCTTCAGCTTCCGTCGTATCAGACCACCGACGAGCCCCCCGAGGGCCGCACCGGCCAGAACGTCTGTCGGATAGTGAACGCCGAGCACGAGCCGCGAGGCGAGCATCGGCGGTACCAGGGCGGGCACCAGGTTACGCCCGGTCAATCCCGAGTAGAGCACCGCCGCCGCTGTCGTGGACGTCGCGTGCGACGACGGGAAGCTCAGCTTGCTCGGCGTACCGACCAGTACCTCGACGCTCGGGTGGTCCGGTCGCGGCCGCCTGACCACGCGTTTCACCGCGATGGAGGCGGCGTGCGCGCCGACGACGCCCGCCGACGCGATCAGCCAGTCCTTGCGCCGCTTCTTGTCGACCACGGCGCCGATCAGGCCCAGGCCGAACCAGCCGATCGCGTGCTCGCCGAAGTGCGACATGCCGCGCGCGGCTTTCACCGAAACGTCACTCTTCAGAAAGCCCTGCGCCTTCGAGAGGACAGCGACCTCACCCGTCGGGGTGCCCTTCTCAAGCATCGAGGGACCCGTCGAGCGGCGCGCCGTCGGTCAGGTGCGGGGCGATCTTGTTGTCGAACGCCGACAGCGCCGACCCGATGGCCATGTGCATGTCGAGGTACTTGTAGGTGCCGAGACGGCCGCCGAACAGCACGTTCTTCTCGCGCGCCTCGGTCTTGGCCAGCTCGCGGTAGGCCTCGAGCTTCTCCCGGTTCTCCGGCGTGTTGATCGGGTAGTACGGCTCGTCTTCGTCGGTCGCGAAGCGGGAGAACTCGCGGAAGATGACCGTCTTGTCCTTGGGGTAGTCCCGCTCCGGGTGGAAGTGGCGGAACTCGATGATCCGGGTGTACGGAACTTCCTGGTCGTTGTAGTTGACGACCGAGGTGCCCTGGAAGTCGCCGGTCTCCGCGACCTCGGACTCGAAGTCGACGGTGCGCCAGGTGAACCGGCCCGCCGAGTAGCCGAAGTAGCGGTCCAGCGGCCCGGTGTAGACGGTCGGGGTGCCCGCCGGGATGTGCTCGCGGACGTCGAAGTAGTCGACGTTCAGCCGGATCTCGATGTTCTCGTGCTCGGCCATCTTCTCGAGCCACGCGGTGTACCCGTTGACGGGCAGGCCCTCGTAGGTGTCGTTGAAGTACCGGTTGTCGAAGTTGTACCGGACCGGCAGGCGCGTGATGATGTTCTCGCCCAGGTTCTTGGGGTCGTTCTCCCACTGCTTCGCGGTGTACCCGCGGATGAACGCCTCGTAGAGCGGGCGCCCGACCAGCGAGATCGCCTTCTCCTCGAGGTTCTGCGCGGCGCTGGTCTCGAACTCCGACGACTGCTTGGCGATCAGCTCGCGGGCCTCGTCCGGCGTGTGGGACTTGCCGAAGAACTGGTTGATCAGGGCCAGGTTCATCGGGAACGAGTAGACCTGGTCCTTGACCCGCGCGAACACGCGGTGCTGGTAGTTCGTGAACTCGGTGAAGCGGTTCACGTACTCCCAGACGCGCTTGTTCGAGGTGTGGAAGAGGTGCGCGCCGTACTTGTGCACCTCGATCCCGGTCTCGGGCTCGGCCTCGGAGTACGCGTTGCCGCCGAGGTGGCTGCGCCGCTCGAGGATGAGGACCTTCTTGCCCAGCTCGGCCGCTGCCCGTTCGGCGACGGTCAGGCCGAAGAAACCGGACCCGACGACGACGAGGTCGTAACCTGCGAAATCGTCTTCAGTAATCTGTGCGGGGTTCGTGTGCGCGCTCACGGGCGTCGAGGGTACGCAGGTCGCTGACCCGGCCCGCACCCGACTATCACATTTCGGCCTACGACACACCTGGAAAGCAGTGCCTGCACCCGAGGACTTCTGGAGCTACTTCACCGCCGTGGCCACCTATCTGGCCGTGCTGGCGGTGCCTGGCGGCGTCGTCGGATGGGCCGCCGGGGTCCGCGGCTGGACGCTGGCGGGGCTCGCGCCGCTGCTCAGCTACGCCATCACCGGCCTGGCCGGCCCGTGGCTGGCGATCGCGCACGTGCCCTACGGCCCGCTGAGCGTCGCCGCCTGCACCCTGCTGCTCGCCGCCGTGATCCACGGCCTTCGCCGGTTCTCGATCGCCCGGGGCTGGATCACACCGGGTGCCGAGGAGCCGCCACAGCCGTGGACGCGCCGGGCGCACCTGGCCGTGGGTGCCTGCGTGGCGGTCGCCACGGCCGTGTCGATCGCCGTGGTGGTCACCGGCCGCGGCGGGACGACCGCGGTGTTCCAGCGCTGGGACACCGTCTTCCACGCGAACGGCATCCGCTACATCGCCGAGACCGGCGACGGCTCGCTGACCGGCATGGGCACCATCAACTGGTACCCGGACGGCTCGTTCTACCCGAACGCGTACCACCTGGTCGGCGCCCTCGTCTACCAGCTGTCGGGCACGTCGGTCCCGGTCACGCTCAACGCCGTGACGATGCCGATCGCCGGGCTGTTCGCGCTGGCCATGGTCGCGCTGGTGCGCCAGCTCGGTGGCCGCGCGGTGTTCGCCGGCAGCGCGGCGCTGGTGGCGGGCGGCGCGACGACCGGGGCGTACGAGTCGGTGTCGAGCGGGCTGCTGCCGTTCGCGCTCGGCATCGTGCTGACGCCGCTGGCGGTGGTCACGCTGCAGCGGTTCGTCGTGCGGCCGGGCGTCGACACCGGCGCGGTGCTGGCGCTGAGCGCCACCGGCCTGCTCGCGGCGCACTCGAGCGCGTTGTTCGGGGCGATCCTGTTCGCGTTCCCGCTGGTGGTGCAGCGCTGGTACCGGGCGCTGCGGGGCAAGCGCCTCGACGGCGTGCCCGAGCACCGGGCGGCTTGGCGGGTGGTCGGCGGCGACCTCCTGCGGATGCTGCCGGTGATGGTGGCGGCGGGCGTGCTGGCCGCGCCGATGATCCTCGGCGCGATCACCTTCACGTCCGGGTCGTACCCGTACCACGCGTGGGGCTCGCACATGCCGGTGTGGAAGGCGCTGGCGATGCTGGCGACGTTCAAGCAGGTGCTGCCGGTGCCGCAGATCTGGCTGACGGTGTTCCTCGCCCTGGGCGTGTTCACGCTGCTGCGGCTGCGGCGGATGCGCTGGGTGGTGCTCTCGGCGGTCGGGCTGTCCGCGCTGTTCGTGGTGGTCGCGTGCTTCGGCGGCGAAGACTGGGTGATCACCCTGTCGCGGCCCTGGTGGAACGACCGGTTCCGGCTGATGGCGCTGGCGGCGATCCCGATGTGCCTGCTCGCCGCGCACGGGATGAGCGAGACCCAGCAGTGGCTGGCGAAGGTCGCGAGCGGACGCGCCTGGGTGCGGGCGCGGCCGTGGCTGACCGGCCGGGTCGGGCTGGCGACGGCGGTGCTGCTGGTCGTGGCGATGGGCGTGCTGACCGGCGGGTTCTACCGCGCGGCCAACGCCAAGACCGTGTCGCTGCTGTACTACAACGGCCTGCCCGGCGAGACGGTCCCGCCGGTCAGCCAGGACGAGATCGACGCGATGGACCACCTCGGCACGCTGGGGATCCCCGCCGACCAGAAGGTGCTCAACGACCGGATGGACGGCACGGCGTGGATGTACGCGCTCACCGGCGTGCACCCGGTGGCCGGCCACTACGACGCGGGCATCGCTCCCCCGGACGCGCTCTACCTGGCCCTGCACTTCGGCGACTACGACAGCGACCCGGAGGTCCGGGCGGCGACGCAGCGGCTGAACATCCACTACGTGCTGGTAGGCAGCGGGACGATCCGCCGTGACACGCCGATCGCGCCGGGCTTGCAGCACCTGGACGGGCACGACTTCGTGAAGCAGGTCTACCGGAACCCGGGCGCCGTGATCTACCGGATCGTGAAGTAGCCCGGACAAGACAAAGCCCTCGTGGCCGCGGCGCCCCGTGCCGCGGCCACGAGGGCCCTCCGTCCCCCAACCACCCCCGGGGTGATCTCTGACGTCTGCAGTGAAGGACGCCCGTGGGACGGCAATCGGTTTCCCTGCTACTCAGATGTCACCCGTTCGGACTAGCGTGGAGCTCCGGCAGCACGTCGCTCGCCACCTGTTCCAGCACGGCTTCGCGGCCTTCGTACGGCGAAGACGACCGCGGCCAGTGCGAGATGACGTCGGTGAAGCCCAGCTCCCCCGCGCGGCCGGCCGCGTCCCGGAACGCCTCGACGCTGCTCAGCGAGAAGACCGGCGACGCGTCCAGGCTCAGGTACCGCTGGATGCCCGCCCGCTCGCGGCCCACCGCGTCCAGCCGCTCGTCGAAGACCTCGGTGAGCTGCTTGATGCCGCCCCACCACTCGTCCTCGGTCGTGCCACCCTTGCCCGTCGTGACCCAGCCCGCGCCGAAGCGCGCCGCCAGGGTCATCGTGCGGGGGCCGTTCGCCGCGACCACGAACGGCAGCCGCGGCCGCTGGACCGTGCCCGGCAGGTTGCGGGCCTCGCGGGCCCGGTAGTACTCGCCGTCGAAGTCGAACTTGTCCGTCATGAGCAGCCCGTCGAGCGCCTCGACGAACTCGGTGAACCGGTCGACGCGCTGCTTCGTCGTCAGCTCCGGCGCGTCCAGCACCTTGCCGTCGTAGCGCTGGTGGTCGACGCCCGCGCCGACGCCGAGGACGAAGCGGCCGTCCGAGATGTCGTCGAGGGTGGTCAGCTCGCGCATGAACGGCACCGGGTGCCGCGCGACCGGGGACGCCACGAACGTGCCCAGCCGGATGCGGGACGTCACCATCGCGGCCGCCGTCAGGGTCGGGACCGCGGAGAACCACGGGCCGTCGACCAGGTTGCGCCAGCCCAGGTGGTCATACGTCCAGGCGTGGTCGAAGCCGTATTCCTCGGCGGCGCGCCACTTCGGCTCGGCTGCCCACCAACGATCTTCCGGAAGAATCACGATGCCTAGTCGCACACTGCCGGACCGTACTGGTACCCACCGACAATCGCTCGGACGGGGACGAGGCCACCCGGACGGGTCAGGGACAATGGGCGGGTGGAGAGACCTCAGTTGATCGCGTCCGACGTCGACGGCACCCTGCTCGGCCCCTCCGAATCCCTCAGCGCCCGCACCATCGCGACCGTCCGCCGGGCGATCGACGCGGGCGTGCCGTTCGTGCTGGCGAGCGGCCGTCCGCCGCGCTGGATCGCGCCCGTGGCCAAGCCCCTCGAACTGACCGGGTACGCGGTCTGCGCGAACGGCGCCGTCCTGTACGACTGCGGCCGCGAGGAGGTCGTCGCGGTGCACGGCCTGCTGAAGCCGGAGCTGCTCCACGACATCGCGCACGCGCTCGACAAGGCCCTGCCCGGTTGCCGGCTGGCCGCCGAACGCGTCAGTGCCGACGCCGACCACGAAATGCGCAGCTTCGTGATCGAGCCGGACTACCACAACCCGTGGGGCGACGGCGAAGGCCGCACGGCGCCGCGCGCCGAGGTGCTCGGGCACCCGGCGATCAAGCTCCTGGTCAGCCACCGCGGGATGTCGTCCGACGAGATGTCCGAGGCGATCAACGCCCTCTTCGACCGCGACGTCGACGTCACGTACTCGTCGTCGGGCGGCCTGGTGGAGCTGTCCGCGCACGGGATCACGAAGGCGACCGGCCTCGCCGACGTCGCCGAGCGGCTGGGCGTCGAGCGCGAGCAGGTGATCGCGTTCGGCGACATGCCCAACGACGTCCAGATGCTGCGCTGGGCCGGCCACGGCGTCGCGATGGAGAACGGGCACCGGGCGGTGCTCGCGGTGGCCGACGAGGTCACCGGCCCGGCCGGCGACGACGGCGTCGCGCAGGTGCTCGAGCGCTGGTTCTAGCCGTCTTGCGGGGGTCCGGGTGGCGGAGCCCCCGGCCCGGGGCGAAGCCCCGGATGTCAGCCGCGGTCGAGCTCGGCCGCTTCCTCCGGCGTCGGCGCCGTGCCGCCCAGGTGGGCGGGCAGCCACCAGCGTTCTTCGTCGGACGCGGGCTGGTCCGGGTACTCGGCCTGGGCGCGGTCGACGAGCGCGCTCATCCGCGTGCGCAGCTCCTTCGTCACGACGTCCCAGTCGTCGCCCTTGGCCGGGTGCAGCGGCTCGCCGATGAGGATCGAGACCGGCACGTGGCGGCGGGTCAGGTCCTTCGGCCGGCCCTTCGTCCAGAGCCGTTGCGTGCCCCACAGCGCCATCGGCACGACCGGGACGTCCGCCGCCGCGGCCATCCGGACGGCACCCGACTTGATCTCCTTGACGGTGAACGACCGGCTGATGGTGGCTTCGGGGAAGACGCCCACGACCTCGCCGGCCTGCAGCTTTTCGAGCGCTTCGCGGTAGGAGGCCAGGCCTGCGGAGCGGTCGACGGAGATGTGGTGCATCCCGCGCATCAGCGGCCCGGCGATCTTGTTGTCGAAGATCTCCTTCTTCGCCATGAACCGCGTCAGCCGCTTGGCCGGGCGCGCGCCGAGGCCGCAGAAGATGAAGTCGAGGTAGCTCACGTGGTTGCACGCGATGACCGCACCACCACGGCGCGGGATGTGCTCCGCGCCCTCGATCGTGATGCGGTTGTCCAGTACCCGGAACATCGTCCGGGCCGCCGCGATCACGGGCGGGTACACGAGGTCAGCCATCCCGCCAGGTTACGGGACCGTAGGTTGTTGGCCGTCGTTCAAGCGGTGAAGGACACAAACCGGGCGAAGCTCACGCCCACTAGGCTGCCGGGTGTGTTGCCAGTGATCGAGGAGCCCGCCTCGCCCGTCAGACGAGCCGGCCACCGGGTCGCGGTGTACCTGGGCCTGGCCACGGTGACGCTCCTCAACCTGATCTCCTACGCACCCCTGCAGCCGAACGCGCACGAGAAGGCGTGGGGCGACGCCGCCGAGTACTACCAGATGTCGGTGCAGACCGGCGCGCGCGTCGACAACCCCTTCGCCCTGCGGATGCTCAGCCCGTGGCTCGTCCACACCGCCAACCGGCTGACCGGCATCTCCCTCGACTCCGTGTGGCTGGCGTTCACCTTCGCGCTGGTCCTCGCCGCGGCGATCGTCTTCTTCGAGTTCCTCTGGGTCCGCCTGGACCTGCGGCTGTACACCTCGGCGCTCGCCGCGACCGCGCTGGCCTGCACGTTCTGGTACGCGCCGTACGCGTTCGGCAACCCCTACCTGGTCGACCCGCTGAACAACCTGCTCTACCTGGTCGCGCTGTGGCTGCTGTTCGACCGGCGGCTGATCTGGTTCGCGGTGGTGATCGTCATCGGCACGATCAACAAGGAGACGACGCTCCTGCTCGCGCCGCTGTACCCGCTGGCGGCGTGGACGCGGTCGCGGTCGCTGCGTGACAAGCAGGTGATCGGCGGGCTCGTCGCCGTCGTGGTCGCGGCCGGGCTGTACTTCGCGTTCCGGCTGTGGGCCCAGGCACTGATCGGCGGCGACTACGGGTTCGGCGCCGGGCAGGCCAACAGCGGCCTGCTGGGCAACATCCGCTTCGCCCTGTCGTCGAACAAGGGCATGGACCAAGCGGCCCTCTACAGCACGTTCGGTTTCTTCTGGCTGATCTTCGCCTACGGCCTCTACCTCGAGTACCGGCGGAACGGCACCCGGAGCCTGCTGCTCGTGTCCAGCGTCTGGCTGGGGCTGTGCTGCCTGGCCGGGCGGCTGGTCGCCACGGACACCCAGCGCGTCTTCGTGATGCTCGCGCCGCTGGTCATCGGGCTGGTCGCGGTCGTGCTCGACCGGCACCGCGGCGACGCCCGGCGCCTCTGGGTCGGCGTGGTGTTCTTCCTGTACTTCGCGGTGAACTACAAGCTGGCGTCGTCGTCGACGATCTTCCTGGTCGGCTTGGCCGGGCTGCTCGTCTTCGTGCTGCTCGAGGTGCCGCCGTTCTGGCCGAAACCGCCGTCGAAGCGGGTCGGACAACACGACGTCGACGGCCCGCCGACCGAGGAGTTCCTGCCCCACCGGGGCTCACTCGAGCGCGACTGAGGCACCGCCGCCAGCACGAGGGCCAGCAGGATCGTGAACAGCGCGACGGACTGGTGCTTGATGCCCTCGATGCCGTCGCCGAGGGCCGCGGCGCCGAACTGCGTCAGCGAGACGGCGAACAGGAACGCCAGCACCACACCGAGCGCGCCACGGCGCTGCGTCCAGGCTCTGACCAGCACGAACAGCCAGATCGGCACCAGCGCGAACAGGCCGAGCGGGCTGAGCAGGCCGGTCAGCCACGACACCACCGGCACCCGGTACTCCTGCGCGTGCGGCGCGAAGCCCGCCTCCTGGTCGAAGCTGCCGAGGTAGTCCGGGCGGGCGGTGAGCTGGTCGGTCGCGGCCCGGTTCAGCACCTCGAGGGTCCGCCCGGGGTGGCTCGCGAAGTACGCGACGACGTTCTCGCGGGTCAACTGGCCGCGGTACCGCGGGTAGAGCGGGTCCATGGTCGCCGGATGCGGGTGCCACCAGCCGTTGCCCGCGTACTGCGCGAACGACGGCGGCAGCCCGAGCGCGGCCAGGTCGGCCTGGGTGTCGTGCTGGCCGTCGACGATGTTCAGGAAGACCGAGTTGAACACGTTGATCTCGCGCGAGTCGTCGCCGGGGAACTCGCTGTAGGTGCCGTCCGGCGCCCGGGCGGGTTCGACGCTCTGCTGCGCGGCCAGCGTCACGGCGCCGAGCGCGCCGACGACCAGCACCGCCGCCGCCCACCGCTTCGGCCCGCGCAGCGTGCCCGGCCGGACCAGGAACACGGCGAGCGCGAGGATCGGCAGGATCGTCAGCGTCTGGACCTTGGCGTTGACCGCCAGCACGCCCCCGGCGAACGTCACCGCCATACCGGCGTAGCTCCAGCGGCCTTCGCGCGCGGTCAGCAGCAGGCCGCCGACGATCAGCAGGAGACCGAGGAAGGCCGCGCCTTCGCCGAGCACCGCGGCGAAGTACCCGAAGAACGCCGAGTCGGCGACAACCAGCACCAGTCCGGCGGCCACGGCCAGCCGGACGCGCCGGGAGTACGGCAGGCCGAGCACGATCGCGGCGATCGCCCCCGCGGCGACGACGCTGCTCAGCAGGCCCAGCACGACCAGGCTGAGCGTCCCGGGCAGGCCGATCAGCCGGCCGATCCCGACGGCCAGGTCCGCGAGCCAGCTCTGCGTAAGCAGGTAAGTCGGCCGGCACGGCGTCGCCCCGGCCGCGGGCGTGTAGGCGAGGTGGACGAACGCCTCCGGCAGGCCCTTCCAGGTGATCCCGGCGCCGCACAGCACGCGACCGCCGTCACCGTTGTTGGACATCGCGACCGGGCGCGGCACCAGGAACCGCAGCACGAACAGCGCGAACGACGTCCCGAAGACCCCGATCCCGAGCTTCGCTTCGGCGCCGAGCCGGCGTTTCGGGACCTCGAGCTTCACGTAGGACAGGGTACGTAGCGGAAGTCCGGGCCCTTGTCGAGGTCCGTGACCACCGACTTCGCCTGCTCCGTGCGCGGGTACACCGAGACCCAGTAGGGCGTGCCGACGCGGCGGAAGGTGGCGACCTCGTACTTGCCGGCGTAGACCGGGTCGATCGCGCAGTGCTGGCGGTCGGCGTAGCCGCTGTCGGCGGGCACGGCGACGGTCGGGCGGCGGCCGTTGACGACGTAGTCGTAGTCGGTCGCGACGCCGTCGTCGTGCCGGCCCTCGCGGGCGATGTGGTCGTCGGTGCGGCCGAGGACGTCGATGATGAGCAGCTGCCCGCCGTGGGCCGCGAGCGCGCCGGGCGCGGCGGCGCTGACGACCGACCCGGGCGGCAGGTACCGGCCCAGCCAGCCGCCGACCTCGGTCAGCTCGGCGCCGTGCGCGCGCCAGTCGCGCACGCGGTCGAGCATCTCGGGGCTGAACACCGAGACGAGCACCGCGATGCCGGCGAGCCCGCAGGCGGTCACCGGGACGAGCCGCGTCGCGGCGGGCCACGCCCTCGGCCGCGGCGACGGCTTCGCGTCGGCGTCCACGGTGAGCACGCCGTACGCGCTGACGGCCGCCACCGCGATCAGCGGCGGTACCGGGGCCAGCAGCCGCCACGACGGACCGGGGTCGCCGCCGATCAGCACCGCGGCGGCGGCGACCGTGGCAGCCGTCGCGAACAGCAGCCAGATCAGGGCGCGGGCTTCGACGTCTGTGCCAACCGGGGGCTCCGCCACCCGGAACCCCCGAAACGCGGGTTGGGTGCGGCGCAGCAGCAGCGCGACCGCGGCAACCAGCCCGAGCAGGAGGAAACCCTGGTGCGCCAAGGCGAACCCGGACAGGTACGGCCAGCCACTGGCGACCTGCGAGCCGAACGGCCCGCCGAGCTTCGCGGCCAGCGGCGCGGGGAGGAAGTGCTGGTAGAACGTCGCACGCCAGGCCAGCCGCGGGATCAGGAACACCAGCGCGCCCAGGACGTAGCCCACCGGCGCCCACCAGCTGTGCTTCTTCCGCAGCGCGGCGCCGGCCAGCCAGAGCCCGCCCAGCACGGCGACCACCAGGCCTTCCGGGCTGGTCATCACGGCGAACGCGACGAGCACCCCGGCGACCACCGGGCGGCGCGCCGCGAGCGAGTAGCAGACGGCGAGCAGGAGCAGCACGAACAGCGGGACCTCGGAGCCGGACGGCCCGTAGACGGCGAGGCCGCCGGCGCTCGCGGTCAGCACCGCGGCGGCGACGCCGATCGCCGGCCGCCACTCGGCGTCGGCTCCCGCGACGATCCGGTTCACCAGGAGGTAGGCCACGAGCACGCACCCGAGCGCGGCGAGGACCCCGAAGACGACGGCGGTGGTCTGCACGTCGGCGCCGAACGCGGCCCGCGGCAGGGCGATCAGCACCAGCCAGAAGAAGTTCGTATACCCCTCGACGCGTTCTCCGGGGTTGAAGACCGGGCCGTTTCCGTCGGCGATGTTCTGCGCATAGCGGAACGAAACGAGCGCGTCCTCGGTGACCGTCGCGAACAACAGCTGGTGCAGCAGCGAAAGGCCGAGGGTGAGCGTGAGGACGAACCCGCGCCAGCCGCGGTCGGTGTCGAGCCGGCCCCAGGTGAGGACCACGATCGCGGCGAGGACCAGCCACGCCACCACGACCGCGTAGACCACCCGGCCCCCTTGTGAAGCTCGCTCCGCCCGGCGTCAGTCAAGCAGGGAAACGCACTCGTCAATATAACCCGTTCGGGTATCGCGAAGGGACATTCGCGAATCGTCCCGATCGGACTGCTCACCCCGGAGCGTTCTGCGGATCGTTGTCGGCTTAGTCTCCAGCGTGCTCTCCGTCTGCGTTGCCATTGTCGTCATCGCCGTCCCGGGCCTCCTGACCGGACTGGTCGCGGGATTGCGCGGCTGGGCCCTGGCCGGCTTGGCCCCGTTGCTGAGCTACGCCATCGGCGGCCTGACCGGACCGTGGACGGCGGCCCTCGGGTGGTCGTTCACGCCGGTGACGTACGCGGTTTCGACCGTCGTCTTCGTCGCGATCGCTTACGGTGTCCGGAAACTGACGGTCCGGCGTTGGGCGCATGAGCCGGAACCCGGGCTGTGGGACCGTCGCGGGCACCTCGCGGTGGGCGCGTGCCTGCTGTTCGGGGCGGCGGTGGGCTTTTACGCGACGCTGCGCGGCCTGGGTCACATCGGCGCGCTGCCCCAGGGGTTCGACGCGGTGTACCACGGGAACGCCGTCCGCTACATCGCCGACACCGGCGACGGCAGCCTGTTCGGCACGGGCCACGTGAACTGGTACGGCGACGCGGCGCCGGTGTTCTACCCCAACGCCTACCACCTGCTGGCGGCGGTGACGAACCGGCTCAGCGGTGCGTCGATCCCGGCGACGCTGGACGCGAACACGCTGCTGCTGCCGGGTTTGCTGGCGCTGTCGCTGGTGACGCTGGTCCGCGAGTTCCGCGGCCGCGCGGTGCTGGCGGGCGCGGTGGCGCTGACGGCGGTGGCGCCGGTGATGGGCGTCTACGAGTCGATGGACCGCGGGCCGCTGCTGCCGTTCGCGCTGGGCGTGACGCTGACCCCGCTGGCGGCGGTGGCGGTGCGGCGGTACCTGGAGCGCGTCGCGCCGGACACGGGTTTCGTGCTGCTGCTGGCGGCGGTGGGGTTGCTGTGCATCCATTCGTCGACGTTGTTCGGCGGGATCCTGTTCGCCGGGCCGCTGCTGGTGCAGCGCTGGCTGTCGGGCTGGCGCCGGATCGGCCGCGACCTGCTGGCGCTGCTGCCGATCGCGGTGATGTCGTTCCTCCTGGCATGGCTGCAGTTGTTCGGGGCGCTGGGCCTGGCCCAGAGCGACCTCCCGTACTACGGCTGGCCGAGCGAGTGGCGCGCGTCGACGGCGCTGGGCGCGTTGCTGGGGTTCCAGCACTTCGAAGCGCATCCGCAGGTGTGGCTGTCGGTGGCGCTGTTCCTCGGGATCGTGTTCTTCGCGCGGGCGGGCGCGTTGCGCTGGATCGGGCTGACGGCGGGGGTGACGGGCCTGGCGTACATGGCGGTGGCGTCGTCGAACGCCCCGCTGGTGATGGCGTTGTCCCGGCCGTGGTGGGACGACCCGTACCGGTTCTTTTCGATGGCGGCGATCCCGCTGTGCGTCCTGGCGGCACACGGCTTGGCATCGACCCAGGCCTGGCTACGCGAACACCTGCCGGCGCGCGTACCGGCGGTGGCCGTCGCGGTGGTGGTGCTGCTGGGTTTCGTGGCGCTTTCCAACGGGTTGTACTTCAGGTCGAACGGTGCCCGGGTGCACACGGGCTACCAGGCGGCAGACCCGTCGAAGCTGCACGTGACGCCGGGTGAGGAAGCGGCGATGGTGGAGCTGGGCAAGCTGGCGGCCCCGGGCGAGTGGGCGATGAACGACCGCTTCGACGGAACGGCGTGGACGTATGCGCTGTCGGGAGTTCGCACGGTGGCGGCGCACTACGACCAGACTTCACCACCTTCGGACGCCATATTGCTGGCTCAGCGGTTCCGGGATTACCGGACTGATCCCGCGGTGCGGGCGGCGGTTCAGCGGCTGAATGTCCATTGGGTGATCCTGGGTGACCCGTTGGCGGCTCCGGAACCGCCTTATCAGCCAGGGCTGATCGGGTTGGCCGAAGAGCCGTTCTTGAAGGAAGCCTGGCGCAATTCGGACGCGGTGATTTACCGGTTGCTGCCGTGAGCACGGAGTTGTCCACATGTGCGTAACGCCTGTGGACAACTTGGGGACAGCGGGTGGACAACCTGGTCAGGCTGCGGTGACCGCCGGGCGGGTCGACCGGGCCGCCACCGCTGCCAGGCCCGCCGTCAGCAGGTCCGCCACCGTGAACATCACCCGGGACGCCACCGCGAACGCCGTGGCCTGGCCGACCGTCAAGCCGCTCGCCGTCAGCACCGCCACCTGGGCCACCTCGCGGACGCCCACTCCGCTCGGGAGGATGAACGCGAACGTCCCCACCGTCATGGCCACCGCCATCGCGCCCACGCACAGGACGAACCCGCTGAAACCGGGCGTGCCCACCGAGTTCGCCAGGAGCCAGAGGTGGATGCCCTGCAGGCACCACGCCGCCGTCGAGGCGCCGAAGACCTTGCCCACCACGCGCCAGCTCAGGGGGTGGGCCAGGGGTGGGCGGCGCAGCAGCTTCAGCACCAGGGACGTGCCCCAGGTCAGGATCTTCGGGTGCAGCATCGCCAGGCCGACCGGGATCAGCACGAACAACCACAGCGCGCGGGGGCTGTTGCTGAACACCGCCGGCGCCGCCAGGAGGGACACCACCAGCGCCGACACCATGCCCACGCCCAGCTGGATCAGCGAGCCCGTGAAAATCCGGGCGCGGGCCAGGCCCGCCTTGCGGCCCAGCTCCATCTGCAGCAGGTACGCCCAGACCGACCCCGGCACGTACTTGCCCAGCGAGCCGACCAGGCAGATCTGGGCCCCGCGGGCGTAGCCGATCGGCTTGCCCAGGTCGTCGACCATCACCTGCCAGCCCCAGGTCGACACCATGATCGCCGCGACCAGGGCCACCAGGCTGAGCAGCGACGACTGCCACGCCACGTCGCGCAGGGTGTGCCAGAACTCGCCCCAGTTGGACGCCAGCTGCTTCGCCGCGAAGCCGATGACCAGCAGGATCGCGACCCATCTGACGACGTCGAGGATCTTCGCCTTGGTGGACTTCCGCTGCTTTCCGGCAGCCGGGAGCTCCTCCGGCGTCTCAACTGTCGTCATCGACGGTCTCCTCAGGTCTGAGGCTTGTTCTGGTGCTGAACAAGCCTCATTGCACCGTGACCAGGCGGCTGAATTCGGCCAGCAGATCGTAACCGTCCCACACCGCGGAGAACGTCAGGGCCGAGCCGAACGGCACGATCCGGTCGACGCCGCGGCCCGCGAGCTCGTGGGCGAACGCCGTCAGCTCCTCGGCCGTGAAGCCGAACTGGCTGACCGTCTGGTCCTTGCGCAGGACGATCGGCACCAGATCGGACAAAGTGGACACCTGAGCGTTCGCGAACGTGCCGGCGCCGAGCCACTCGCGCGGCAGCACCGCCGGGTCCGCGAGCTCCAGAGTGGCCAGCCCGTTGCCGTCGAACGCGATCTCCTTGACCAGCCCGTCGACCGCCGCGCCGTACGCCGAGACGCGCTTCTGGACCGCCATCGCCGGCTCGGTGACGTGCTGTTTCGTCTCCAGCACCGCGGCCAGCAGCGCGCGGAACTCCTGGCCCGCGGCCTGGGCACCGGCGGCGCCGCCGACCCAGAACACCGCACGCGGCGACGAGCAGGCGGCCTGGTCGAACCAGTACGAGTCGTTGTAGAAGCCCTCGGCGGCCGTGCGGCGCTCCGCCTCGGACGCCCGCTGCCAGCCCGCCACCGAAGCGACGGCGAACGACGAGCGGTCCGGGAACGTCAGGTCACGCGCGTGCGGCGCGAGCGGGTACTTCCGCAGGGCCGCGACCGAGCCGTCGCCGCCCCAGATGACGCGCAGGTCGGCGGCCAGCGACAGGGCGCCGCTCACCTCGTCGCTGCGGTCGTACGTCACCATGCGCTGGGTCGCCGTGACGGCCTCCGCGACCGAGGAGTCCACTTCGGACAGAGCCGCGTTCAGTGCCTCCAGCACCGCCTCGGCGGCACCGGCCGAGCGCGACGACACCCGCACGACGTTGTGGTTGCCCGCCAGCGCCGACAGCGCCCACGAGTAGACGAAGATCGTGTCGACGTTCGCCGGCGGCACGTGGAACACCAGCCCGCGCGGGAACCGCAACGACCCCGAAGACGTGTCCAGAGTGGACAACGCCTTGGCGATCTCACCCTTGCGCAGGAAGAACCCGAGCGACGCCAGTTCCGGGAACCGGCGCGCGGTGGCCGGGGCCAGCAGCTTGCGCGCGAACTTGGTGATGAATTCGACGATCCGCGGGTCACCGACGCGCAACCGGCCGCCCGACGGCTCGGCACGCAGCTCGGAGACCAGGTCGCTGACGGAAACCGCGTCCGACGAAGGGAAACGCTGGGTCAGAGTGGTCATGCCGCCGCTCCCGAGAACGTGTCCGAGCAGCCGCGGGCCTCGGCCTTGGGCAGCCGGCCGAGCACGGAGAAGTGCTTGCCCGGCCAGTCGCCGTCGTCGATCCCGTTGTAGACGCCGAGGTCTTCGGTGAGCAGGACGTGGCCCGGGTACGACCGCGGCAGCGTCGAGACGACCTCGATCACACCCGGCTCCCCGACCGGCTGCTCTTCCCACGTCTCCGGGTTCCGGATCACGACGTCGGCGAAGTCCGGGCAGTACAGCGAGTTCCCGGACGGGCCTTCGAGGAACACCGTGCCGATCTGCTCGATCATCCCGTAGTAGTTGTGGATCCGGGTGAGCCCGGTGTCTTCCTTGAAGCGCCGCCGGAACTCGGTGTTGTCCACCGCGCGGTCGATCAGCTTCTTCCAGCCACCACTGTGGATGAGGATGCCGTTCGAGAGGTCGAGACCGTTGTCCCGCGCCACTTCGTACAGGTACTGCCACACCATGAACGTGAAGCCGAAGATGAGGAAGGGCTTGTCGCCGTACTCGGCCAGGAACTTCTTGACCGCCTCGACGTCCGGCTGGTCGTTCTCGTCGAGCACGTACGTGTGCTTGCGGCCGAAGTTCGCCATGCCCAGCACGCCCGCGCCGCGCGCGGAGAACGACCGGCGGTTCTTGATGATGCCGATCGTGTCGACCATCAGCATCGGCAGCCGCTCGCCGCCGAGGACCTCCTGCAGCGTCGCGCCCAGCTGCTTGGTCTGCGCGCCCGCGGCTTCCTTGTCCAGGTAGATCCGCGACGCGCCGGCGCCGGTGGTGCCGGACGACGTGAGGGTCTTGAAGACCTCGCCGTCCGGGATCGACTTGAGGTCGTGCGTCTTGAACATCCGCACGGGCAGCCAGGGCAGGTCAGCGATCGTGCCGAAGGTCGAGTCCGGCGCGATTCCCAGCGACGACAGGATCCGCTCGTAGCCTTCGGAGTTCGCCCGGTGGTGGGCCGTCAACGCGGCGAGCTCGGGCAGCAGCAAGGCCTCCCGGTCGGCCTGCGACCGAGTGAACACACTCATACCTTCGCCTCCAGTGACCGGTAGTCGATCTTGCCGCTGGCCAGCAGCGGCACGGTGTCGATCGGGCGGACGTCGAACCCGCTGGCGTGCAGGTGCAGCCGCTCGGACAGCGCCCTCGACGCGTCCTTGCAGATCGCCTTGTCGACGCCCTCCGCGAACAGCACGACCTTGTCGCCGGCCGGCACCGCCGCCACGACGTCGATCCCGACCGCCGCCGCGCGGGCCGCCTGCTCGAGGTCGTCGAGGCTGACGCGGTTGCCGAACACCTTGCCGATGCGCTTGAGCCGCCCGGTGATGAACAGGTACCCCTCTTGGTCGAGGTACCCGAGGTCACCGGTGGCGAGCACGCCGGCGTATTCGTCGCCCTTGGCCAGGCCGGACTCGTCGTCCGCGTAACCCAGCATCACATTGGGCCCACGGTAGACGACCTCACCGACAATTTTGGGGTGCGTGGTCTCCGACCCGTCGTCGCGGCGGACGGCGAACTTGCCGCCCGGCAGCGCCGGCCCGGCGGAACCGAGCTTTTCGGCCAGCCTTTCGGCGGGCACGGTCGTCATCCGCGGCGCGGCCTCGGTCTGGCCGTACATGACGTACATCCGGCCGCCGACGGCCAGCATCTTGTCGTTGAACTCGGCGATCAGGTCGTCGCGCAGCTTCCCGCCGGCCTGCGTCAGCGTGCGCAGCGTCGGGTACTTCGCGGGGTCGAACTTGAGCCGCCGCAGCATTTCGTAGTGGTACGGGACGCCCGAAAGGGACGTGACGCCGTACGTGTTCACCGCGTCCCAGAAGCCACGGCCGAGCACGCCGGACGGCTCGATCACGATCGTCGCGTCGCGCACCAGGTGCGAGTTCAGCACCGAAAGGCCGTAGCTGTAGTGCAGCGGCAGGCAGGTCGGCGCGACCTCGTCGGAGTCGATGTGCAGGACCTGCGCGATGGCGTCGGCGTTCGAGAGGATCGCCTGCCGCGAGAGCCGGACGAGCTTGGGGTTGCCGGTGGACCCGCTGGTCGGGAGCAGCACGGCCAGGTCGGGATGCGGCTGCACGCCCTCGGCCGACGTCCGGACCCAGTCGGCGCCGCGGGTGACGTACCCCGCGGGCGCGTCCCCCGAAGCCGACAGCACCGCCGCCGGCCGGAAGCGTTCGACGAGCCCGGCGAGCACGTCCGCGTCCAGCGCCGGGTCGATCAGCGCGATCGCCCGGCCGGATTCGAACGCGCCCAGGTAGGTCAGCACGCTCGGCAGGTCGACCGACATCCGCGCGAACACGACGCCGACCGGCAGCCCGGCCAGGGCTTCCATCGAGCGGCCGACCTCGGCCGACAGTTCCGCGCCCGCCAGCGTGCGGCCCCCGGCCACATCCACCAGCCGGGCTCCCGCACCCAACAGCGTCACAACACCAAGCCTCCGTCGACGCCCAGCACCTGTCCGGTGATGAAGGACGCTTCATCACTCACCAGGAACCGGATCGCGTTCGCCACGTCTTCCGCCCGGCCGAGGCGCCCGAGCGGCGTCTTGCCGGTGTTCTCCGCCTTCGCGTCCTCGCTCAAGCCCGCGGTCAGGTCCGTCTCGATCACGCCCGGCGCGACCGCGTTGACCCGGATGCCCGAGCGGCCGAGCTCCTTCGCCGCCGACCGCGCGATGTTCGCCACGGCCGCCTTCGACGCCGCGTACACCGTCTGGCCGGCGCTTCCGTACTCGCCGACGATGGAGGCGAGCACGACGATCGAGCCGGTCTTCTTCCGCATCATCGCCCGGGCCGCGGCCTGGACGGTGTGCAGCGTGCCGGCGACGTTCGTGCTCAGCGTCGTGTCGACGAGCTCTTCGCGGATCATCCCGAGGAGCGCGTCCTCCATGATCCCGGCGTTGGCCACGACGATGTCGAGCTTGCCGTGCTCCTTCGCGACACCCCTGACCAGCGAAGACACGGCCTTCGCGTCAGTGACGTCCAGCGCGAGCCCGGCCGCGGCGCCCGCGGCCGAAGCCGCTTCCTTGGCGCGGGCCTCGTCGCGGCCGGTGAGCACCACCGTCGCGCCCGCTTCGGCGAGCGCGCGCACGGTGGCCAGGCCGATCCCCCGCGTCCCGCCGGTGACGAGCGCGACGCGACCGGACAGATCAGTCATTCTTCGCCTGCAGCTCGGTCACCATGTCCACGGCGACCTTGAAGCTCGACATGTCGATCACCTGGTCGGTGTCGAACTCGACGTCGAACTCGTCCTCGATGGCCGCGACCAGCGCCATGTGGCCGACCGAGTCCCACGCCTCGAGGTCGCGGTACTTCAGGTTCTCGACGTCCACGTCGCCGTCGAGGTCCAGCGCCTCGACGAAGACCTCGCGCAGCTTGGGGGCGACTTCCGACATCAGACAGCTCCTAGTGCTCTTCGCGCGGGCGGGCGTCCCACGCCTTTACCAAGGTAGAGAGGTCGCCGGGCAGGGTGGCGTCCGGGAGACCTTCCTTGCCCTTCAGCCACGGCCCGAGCGCCTCGATCGTCGCCTCGTCCACGCCGCGGCGGGACAGGCCCACGACGTTGACGCCGGTGACGCGGGCCGGGTTGCCGACGGCGATGGTGAACGCGCCGATCTCGCGCCGCACCGCCGAGCCCATCCCGATCATCGCGCCGGGGCCGACCACGACCTTCTGGTGCAGGATCGCGCCCATGCCGAGGTTGGCGCCGTCCCAGATGTGGCAGTGCCCACCTGTGACGGCGTTGGAGGCGATGGTCACGCCGTCGCCGACCAGGCAGTCGTGCGCGATGTGGGAGTTGCGGAGGAAGTAGCCGTCGCTGCCGATCGTCGTTGTCCGCCAGGTCCCTTGGTGGACACTCACGTACTCGCGGATGCGGTTGCGGCTGCCGATGACGACCCCGTGGCCGTCGTGATCCGGGTCACCGGACGGAGCTTCATCCCAGGCCGCCGGGTGGGGGCGGCCGCGGTCCTCGCCGGGCGTGCCGATCGTCACGTGGGGGCCGATCCAGTTGCCGTCGCCGATCCGGGCCGGGCCGACGATCACCGCGAACGGCCCGATCACGTTGTCGTCCCCGAGTTCGACGCCTTCGCCGAGGACGGCGGTCGGGTGGATGCGGTTGGCCACGGGCGGGTATCCGTTCGTCGGCGGCTGGGTACTGGGCGTGCTACCGCGCCCGGTAACGTGAGGCCCGCGTTCATGCAGGGCGGCCGGGCGCAGAACCGGCGGCTCACTGTACCGGACGCGCCGAAATCGCCTGCCGAGAGAGACTGCCCATGATCCCCATCACTGTGGTCGACGTCCGCGACGCGGAGGACCTCGTCGTCGAGGTGCTGCGCTCCGGCGCCATCGCACAGGGACCGATGGTCAAGCGCTTCGAAGACGCCTTCGCGGCCGTCTCCGGGACGAAGCACGCGATCGCGGTCAACAACGGGACGACCGCGCTCGTCGCGTCGCTCCAGGTCCTCGACCTGAAGCCCGGTGACGAGGTGATCACCTCGCCGTTCACCTTCGTCGCGACGCTGAACGCCATCCTCGAAGCCGGCGCGACCGTCCGGTTCGCCGACATCCGGCGCGACGACTTCGCGATCGACCCCGACGCCGTGGCCAAGGTCGTGACCGACCGCACCAAGGTGCTCATGCCGGTGCACCTCTACGGCCAGACCGCGGACATGGGCAAGCTCGCCCCGCTCGCGGCCGAGCACGGGCTGAAGGTGATCGAGGACTCCGCGCAGGCCGTCGGCGCGTCGTTCGAGGGCAAGCAGGCCGGCTCGTTCGGCATCGGCTGCTTCTCGCTGTACGCGACGAAGAACATCACCACCGCCGAGGGCGGCGTCATCACGACGGACGACGACGCGCTGGCCGACAAGCTGCGCGTGCTCCGCAACCAGGGCATGCGCGCCCGCTACCAGTACGAGGTCGCCGGGCACAACTACCGGATGACCGACCTGCACGCGGCGGTCGGCATCCCGCAGCTGGCCAAGCTCGACCAGCTGACCGCGGCCCGCCAGGCGAACGCGAAGCGGCTGTCGGAGGGTCTCGCGGGCACGCCGGGCCTCGACATCCCGCAGGTGCTGCCGGGCCGCGAACACGTGTGGCACCAGTACACCGTGCTGGTCGGGCCGCACGCGTTCCTCTCGCGTGACGAGCTGGCCGCGGCGCTCACCGAGCGCGGCATCGGCAATGGCATCTACTACCCCAAGATCGTCTTCGACTACGAGTGCTACGCGGATCACGACCTGATCCCGGGCGCGCGCGTCGAGGACTTCCCGGTGGCGCAAGCGGTCGCCAACCAGGCGCTTTCGCTGCCGGTGCACCCGCACCTGACCGAGTCCGACCTGGACACCATCATCGAAACCGTTCGCGAGGTACTGGGCGCATGACGCATCGGATCGCTCTTGTCGGGACCGGGAACATGGGTTCCCTCCACGCTCGTGTCCTCGCCGGCAACGACCGCGTGGACCTGGTCCGCGTGATCGATCCGCGTGAGGAAGCGGGCAAGGCCGTCGCCGAGCGGTACGAGACGAAGTGGACGCCCGAGCTCGGCTCACTGTCCGATGTGGACGCTGTCGTGCTGGCTTCGGCCACCGAGGTGCACTACGACCTCGCGCAGGAGATCCTCGGCCAGGGCAAGCCGATGCTGGTCGAAAAGCCGGTGTGCAACAGCTACGAGAAGTCGCAAGAGATCGTCGCGCTGTCGAAGAAGCAGGGCGTCGCGCTGATGTGCGGGCTGCTCGAGCGCTACAACCCGGCGGTCATGACCGCGCGGGCGCTGGTGCAGGAGCCGATCCACCTGATGGCCCGCCGGCACGGCCCGTACGCGCCCCGGATCAAGACCGGCGTCGCGTGGGACCTGCTGGTGCACGACGTCGACCTGGCGATCCAGTTCTTCGGCGGCGCGACGCCGTCGCGCGTGACCTCCGGCGCGGGGTACTTCCACCCGTCGTCGGTCGAGGGGGCCGAGGACACCATCGAGACGGTGCTTTCGTTCGACACCGGCCTGGCGACGGTTTCGGCGTCCCGGCTGGGGCAGCGGAAGGTCCGATCGCTGGTGGTGTCCGAAATCGACCGCTCGATCGAGATCGACCTGCTGCGCCGCGACGTCACGATCTACCGGCACGTCTCGCACGACTCCGTCACCCCGGACGGCCTCGGCTACCGGCAGCAGACGGTGATAGAGATCCCGGAGCTGATCACGGCGCGCGAGCCGCTGGCCTCCCAGCTGGACCGGTTCTGCGACCTACTGGAGGGCAAGGTCGACGCCGACACCGAGCGCGAGCTGATCCTGCCGTCGCACCACGTCGTCGAGCAGGTCCTCACGCAGGCCGCGGCCTAGCTGACGGGAACCGGGAACGCGGCCGGGCTCCGGCGCCCGCCGGGGCCCACCGCACGGACGGCGAAGAAGACGTTGTCCTTCGACAGGTCGATCTTCGCCGTCAACGCCGGGCCGACGTCGATCGCGTGGGTCCAGTCGGGTGCTGTCGTCTCGCGCCAGAGGACCTCGTAGCTCGTCGCGCCCGGGGTCGCGTCCCACAGCAGTTCCGAGTCGTTCGTCAGCGCTGCCGTGCGGATCTTCACACCCTTGGGCGTTCCAGGCGCCGTCGCGAGCGACCACAGCGCGGCGCCGTTCACCCGCGCGACCCTGGCGATGAACGGGAAGTCGCAGAACTCCGGCAGGTCGCCGTACTGGACGCCGTTCTCCACGCGGACGTCCCGGTGCTGGTGCGCGAAGTCCTCGGCCGGCTCGGTGAACCGCGCCGCCGGGTAGCCCTGCTCCAGGAAACCGATGTGGTCGCCGCCGCGCAGGTACCGGTCGCGGCGGTAGATCACCCGGACGTTCATGCCCGTGGAGTCGTTCTCCGCCACGGACTTCACGAACCGGGCCAGCTGCCGCGGCGGTGAGTCGTTCTCGCCGCCGATGCTGCGCCGCAGGTTCGCTTCGGCCGGTGTCTCCGCGGTCGGGACGCCCTCGGCGAACAGGCGGACCGTCGTCGGGTCCCGCGTGCCGTCGTCCGCGCGGCTGGAGCCGACGATGTCGTCGGTGAACATCGCCTGGACGTCCGCGCCGGCCGCCTTGAACTGCTGCGCCATGTGCCGCGCTCCGTAGAGGCCCTGCTCCTCGCCCGCGACGGCGGCGAACACGATCGTCGCGACCGGCTGCCGGGTCGAGAGGACCCGCGCCAGCTCCAACGCGACCGCGACGCCCGAAGCGTCGTCGTCCGCTCCCGGCGCGTCGCCGGTGAAGTCCATGACGTCGGTGCGGCGCGAGTCGTAGTGCCCCGAAACGACGTACACGCGGCCGGGCTCGGTGGACCCGTGCAGCGTCGCGACGACGTTCGTGATCTTCGTTGCCACCGGGATCCGGTCGGCCGGCGGCTGGACGTACGACTGCAGCTCGACGGTCAACCGGCCTTCGGAAGCGGCCGCGACCTGCTGGAACTGCGCGTACAGCCAGTCGCGTGCGGCGCCGATGCCGCGCGCCGGATCGTCCTGTACCGACAGCGTGTGCCGAGTGCCGAACGCGGCCAGCCGACGCACGGTCGCCTCGATCCGCCGCTCGTCGACCTGCCGGAGCAGCGCCCGCAGGTCCGGGCCGGGACGCTGCGGGCGGACCGGAGCACCAGGCGCACCGGGTTGGGCGGCGCTTGCCGGGACCCCGGCCGCGGAGACGGCCCCCAGCACGGCTGAAGCGGTCAGGAACGCTCGTCGCGAGGTCACGGTTGCCGTCTTACGCCCGCGCGGGGCCGTCGTGTACCGCCGACCGGCCGCCCGGCTACTTGGTGAGCCGCTTGCCGTTCGGGTCGTAGGCGATCAGCGGGGTCAGCGACGCCGAGTCCGGCACGGCGACGGGGTCGAACCAGAAGAAGACCACGTTCGGGTCCTCGGTCCACTTGGTCAGGGTGGCCTCGACGGTCTTGCCGTGCACCGTCGTGGTGATCCGCGCCGCCGGGCCGGCGAAGTAGCCGAAGACCGGGATGAGCTGGTCGCTGATGAGCTCGCCGCCGTCGGTGGCGTGGAAGCCGAACGACCGGTCCGAGCCGCGGACCTCGTTCGTGGCCAGCGCGGCCTGCAGCGAGGTGCCGGAGCGGAATCCGGCGACCAGGCCGAAGTGGATGTCCGGCAGGATCTGCGGCTCGTCGATGGCCCGCGCGAAGAAGACGATCTCGCCGGCCTGCGTCCGGATCCCCGTCCCGACGACGTCGCCGATCGGCGGCCGTTCCGGCGGGGAGCTGGTCGACGCGGGAGCGGACGACGCCGAGGGGGCCGGCGGCTGCGCGACCGGCGCGGGCGGGGGCTGGCGCACCTGGACGGCGAACACGACCACCAGCACGACGGCGGCCGCGGCGGCAATGCCCGCAGTGGTCGTCAACACGCGGCGGCGACGCCGGATGCGCGTGCCCCCGGCCATGATCTCGGCCAGGTCCGGCTCGGCGAAGGGCTCGTCGGGCGGCTGCCGGAGGGCGGCGCGGAAGTCGTCGAGGTCGTTCATCGCCCGTTCCCTCCGATCAGCGTGTCCTCACCGGTGCCGGCCTCGACGCGCAGCTTGGCCAGCGCGCGCGAGTTCGTGCTCTTCACGGTACCCAGCGAAACGCCGAGCTCACGGGCCACGTCGGCTTCGGGCAGGTCGAAGAAGTGGCGGAGCACGACGACGGCGCGTTCGCGGTCGGTCAGCGTCCGCAGCACGGCGGTGAGCCACGCGCGCTGGGTGACGGCCTTGTCGACGTCGAAGCGGTCCTGCTGGTCGGGCATCGCCTCGGTGGCGTACTCGCGGATCGGGCGCCGCCAGCCGTCGATGACGTGGTTCATCAGGACGGTGCGGGCGTAGCCGTAGGCGTCCTTGTGCCGGACCCGCGACCAGGCCGCGTAGGTGCGGGTGAAGGCGGTCTGCGCGGCGTCCTCCGCCTGGTGGCGGTCACCGGTGAGCAGGTAGGCGGCGTGGGTGAGCCGGGCCGAGGAGGCGCGCACGAAGTCCGCGAACTCCTCGTCGCCGCGCGCCATGCCTCACCCCGTTCCGTCCCTCCCAGCGACGGCCGGGCCGCGGAAAGGTTGCTCTCAACCTTTTCGAGCGTACGCCCGTCGTTCTTCCCGACGATCTTGTCTCCGAGGGAGGAATTCGCATGAGGAAACGCCTCGTCATCGCCGGAACCGTCGTCGCCGCGTGCGGCGCGCTGGCCGTGTCCGGCGTGCTGACCAGCGCGAACGCGGCACCGGCCGCACCCACGGCCCCGGTCGCCCTCGCCGCCGCGCCGGTTTCCCCGCCGCCGACCCGCGACGCCGAGCCCGAGCACGAGGTGCTGGGCGAGGTGATCCCGTCGGGCCTCGGCGACCTGGTCTTCTACGGCGTCAAGCTGCGGGAGCCGCGGCTCCCGCAGACGACGTTCGGCATCATGGCCGGGACGCGCGCCGGCGAGGACCTCGTCATCACGAACGAGACGTCGGGGTCCGACAAGGCGCCGGGCTTCCACGCGGTGAGCGGCGGGCTGAACGCCAACGGCCACGACGTGCCGACGTTCGGCTACTACGTCGGCCCGGCGGCGAAGATCACGAGCTCGGCGGGCGTCGCGCACCAGGCGCGGTGGAGCGCGGACCCGAACGTGGTCGTGTTCTGGTTCGACCTGGGGCCCCCGACCCGGCGCGCCTGAAGGCCTACGACGCGGCCGGCAACAAGCTGCCCGGGGGCAACACGGACGTCGGCCACGGCTGAAACGTTGCGTAACCGCAATCCTGCGCTCGGTTACGGGGCACTAAATTGTGTTGCGTGCGCTTCTCGGGGGCCAGCTTCGCCGCCGCTTGCCTGCTGACCTGCGTCACAGCGTGTTGGGGCGGCTCCACGACGGCGGCGCCGGCGACCACGTCGGCGTCGCCGTCATCCACTTCGTGAGCCGGCGGACCGGCGCTAAGGACGCTGGGCGCGCCGGGTGGTGAGCGCATCCAGGTCGATGGTCAGCACGTCGCCGTCGAAGTCGAGTTCGGCGACGCCGGACTGCTCGCCGAGACTCTCGTAGTCCTCGTCGACCAAACGGTAAGCGATCACGCTGGCCGGACGAGCGAGATCGACGATCCAGTAGTACTCGATCCCGGCCTCGGCGTACTCGGAGAATTTCGTGACCTGGTCGGTCCGCCTGGTGCCCTCGGACAACACCTCGACGACCAGCCGCGCATCGGCGGCGTTCAGCCGCGCCGGGTTGGTCTCCACCACGGCGGTCGGGCCCACGATCACATCGGGCACGCGGACGGTCAGCGGCGCCTCCGCGACGACCATCTCGACCTCGCTCAGCGCGCAGTACTCCTCCGGGAGCTGCTCGTTGATCAAGTAGCCCAGTCTCGTAACAGCCCACTGGTGGAATGGCATCGGACGCGGCGCCACGACGAGAACCCCTTCGACCGCTTCGACCTGGTACTCCGGGGTTTCCGGCAGGTCGATCCAGTCTTCAAGGGACAAGAGGTGGTGAGGCCACTCCATGACACTCATCGCCTTCTCCTCGCCGCAGTAACTGGACGTCATCTTCGCACGTCAGGCTGCCACAAAGCTACTGCTCCGAGTAGTCGCCCGATGGGGCTCCCCAGCCCGAAGTGTTCTGCCCGTGTGACTCCGCGAGCTCGCGGCGCCGCGCGTTCTCCGCCCGGACCCGGTCCACTTCGGACTGGATGTACTCCTCGTCGTACCGCTGGAACACCCGCGCCGGGTTGCCCGCCACCAGTGTCCGCGGCGGGACGTCCTTCGCCACCACCGAGTTCGGCTGCACCGTCGCGAAGTCGCCGATCGTCACGCCCGCCATGATCACCACCAGGCCGCCGATGAAGCAGCCCTTGCCGATCTTGACCGGCTTGCGCTCGATCAGGTCGCTGCCCGAATGGTTCTGCAGCGTCATGTTCGCGAGCCAGCTCGAGTGCGTGAAGATCAGCGTGTTCAGGCCGATGCTGGTGTGCTCGCCGATCTCCAGGCCGCCGCTCGCGTCGAGGGCCGCGCCCTCGCCGACCCAGCAGTGGTCGCCCATCTTGAGGTTCTCGGGGCTGATGATCTTCACGCGCTCGCGTACCCGGCACGTCGAGGGCAGGCCGTAGAACTGCGCCCGCTCGGCGTCGTTCATGTACTGCGAGACGAGCTCGGTCAGGATCTGCGGGCGCAGCCGGTGGCTGCGCTCGTCATCGAAGAACATCCGCTTCCGACACCAGTTTCTCGAACGTACGAAGGTGTTCCTCGGCGACGACGTCGAGGCCGAAGTTCGACCGCACCATCTCGCTCTCGCGCTGGGCGATCAGCGCGCGGCGCTCCGGGTCGTCGAGCAGCTCGATCACCGTGCGCGCCACGGCTTCCGCGTCGTCCGGGCGGACCAGCAGCACGTTCTCGCCGTTGCGCAGCTCGATGCCGGGGTAGTTGTCCTCGGTGACCGACGCGATCGTCGCCGTGCCGGACAGCATCGCCTCCAGCGACGCCGTTCCGCAGCCGCCGTTGAGGTCGTGCGTCACGATGTCCGCCGCCGCGAAGTACGCCGGGACGTCGGCCTTCGGCACCGCGCCCGTGACGACCAGTGCGTCCGAAACGCCCAGTTCCGCGGCCCGCTTGAGGAACGCGTCGTGGTAGACGCGGCCGACGACGACCACCCGCACGCCCGGGTGCTTGTCCAAAATGGACGGCAGTGCCTCGATCAGCGGCAGCCGGTTGCGCAGCGGGATGACGTGCCCGAGCGAGACGATCAGCGGGGCGTCCCCGATCTCGTGCTCCGCGCGGACGTCCTTCGTCACCGGCTTCGCGAAGTGTCCCGTGTCGACCGCGATCGGGAAGTACTCCGAGTTCGCGTCGCTGGTGCCGTAGCGCTCGACGCAGTAGTCGACGCCCAGCTTGTCCAGGATGACGTACTTCGGCCGGATGTAGCGCAGGATCGGCTTCACCAGCACCGAGTCGAGCATCCGGAACACGCCGCCGTACAGCTTGTTGTCGCTGATCAGCAGGGTGTGGATGGTCAGGAGCACCGGGATGTTCCGCCGCCGCGCGTAGATCCCGGCCAGCCACGACAGGTCGAAGAACTGGCCGTGCAGGTGGATCGCGTCCGGCTTGAACTCGTTCAGCAGCTTCCACAGCCGCCGCCAGTTGCCCGGCCGCAGCGACGCGAAGCTCATGTCGAAGTCGATCGACAGGCCGACCTGCGGCATCTTCACCGCCGGGAGGCGCACGACGCGGTAGCCGTCGCGCTCCTCCTCGGCCGGGGCGTCGGCGTAGGCGGCCGTGATCGCCAGGACCTCGTGCCCGGACTCGACGAACTGCGCCGCGAGCGACGCCGACATGTGCGCGCTCCCGCCCACCCGGGGCGGGAAGAAGTTGTTGACCACCGCGATGCGCATCGCACGTCCTCGGGCAGGGCCCGCGGTGGTACTCACTCTGAGTCCTCGACCAGCTGTCGCATGCCTTCTTCGACAGTGATCCGCGGCTCCCAGCCGAGCACCTCGCGGGCGCGGGTGATGTCGGCGGCGCGGCGCGAGACCAGCACGTCACGCTCGTTGAACAGCGGCTCGACGTCGACGCCGACGGCCTCGATCAGGATCTTGGCCAGCGCGGCGATCGACGTGTCGATGCCGGTGCCGATGTTGATCGGCAGGTTCGCCTGCTCGGACTCCAGCGCGGCGACGACGGCCCGCGCGAGGTCGCTGACGTGCACGAAGTCCATCGACTGGTCGCCGCGGCCGTCGATGATCGGCGGCTGGCCGGCGCGCAGGCGCTGGATGAAGTGGTTGATCACCGACGTGTAGTAGGCCTCGATCTTCTGGCCGGGGCCGTACACGTTGAAGAACCGCAGCGCGTTCCAGGACAGGCCCTTCTGGCGCTCGTAGAACCCGAGCATGTCCTCGCCCGCGCGCTTCGAGATGCAGTACGGCGTGAGCGGCTTGAGCTCGTCGTCCTCGTGCATCGGCAGGCGCTTCGGCTCGCCGTAGACCGACGCCGTCGACGCGAACACCAAGCGCTCGACGCCCTCGTCGGCGGCCGCGGCGAACACGTTGTGGTTGCCGGTCATGTTGATGTCGAACGACTCGTGCGGGTCGGCGATCGACTTGTTGATCGAGACCGTGGCGAAGTGGATGACGTGCGTGCAGCCGCGCATGGCCTCACGCACCGCACCGCCGTAGCGGACGTCCTTCTCGACCAGCTCGACCTTGCCGGTGGCGACGAACTCGTTGACGCGGGCGCGGTCGCCGCGGGTCATGTTGTCGAAGATCCGCACCGTGTAGCCGCCCTCGATGAGCAGCGGGATGACGTGCGCGGCGATGAACCCACCCGCCCCGGTGAAGAGCACCTTCTTGTCGGACACCAAATTCTCCTCGGTAGGGCGGCTTCAGGACAGGGACTGCACGGCTTCGCGCACGACCTCGCCGACGCGCGTCACTTCGGCGTCGGTGAGGTTCGCGTGCATGGGGATCGCGAGCTGGCGCGCGAACGCGTCGGCGGAGACGGGCAGCGGGGTCTGGGGCCCGTAGATCGGCTGGAGGTGGGAGGCGTAGGTGCCGAAGTTGCACTGGACGCCCTGCTCACGGATCCGCAGGGCGAGGGTGTCGCGGCTGACCTCGGGCGCGACCGTGAGCAGGTAGGCCTGCCACGGGTGCTCGCGATCGGACAGTTCCACCGGGACGGTCAGCGCGGCGACGTCGTCGAAGGCCTCGTGGTAGCGCTTCGCGACCGAACGGCGGGCGGCGAGGAGGTCCGGCAGCCGGTCGAGCTGGACGTTCATGATCGCGGCCTGGACGTCCGACATGCGGAAGTTGTAGCCGAGCTCGTGGAACTCCGGGATCGGCAGCGTGTTCGAGCCTTCGCGGCTGATCGCCGGCTCGATGCCGTAGGTGTGCAGCTTGCGGGCGTGCGCGATGAGGTCTTCGCGGTCGGAGACGAGCGCGCCGCCCTCGCCCGCGGTGATGCCCTTGCGACCGTGGAAGGAGAACGCGGCGAGGTCGGCGAGGCTGCCGGCCGGGCGCGTCTTGTACGTCGCGCCCGCGGCGCAGGCGGCGTCCTCGAAGAGCCAGAGACCGTGCTTGTCGGCGATCGCGCGGTACTCGTCGAAGTCGCCCGGTTGGCCGGCGACGTCGACGACGAGGATGCCGACGGTCTTCGGGGTGATCAGGGACTCGACGTGGGCCGGGTCCGCGCTGAAGACGTCCGGGCGGATGTCGGCGAACACCGGAGTCGCGCCGGCCTGCACGACGGCGTGGCCGGTGGCGGGGAACGTGTAGTCGCCGACGATGACCTCGTCGCCGGGCCGGACGCCCAGTACCTTGAGGCCGAGGAAGAGCGCGGAGCCGCAGTTCGCGGTCGTCAACGCGTGCGCGGTGCCGGTGACCTGCGCGAACCGCTCCTCGAAGCGGCGGCACGCCGGTCCGGCTCCGGCCAGCCAGCCGGATCGGAAGACCTCGGCTACGGCGGCGAGCTCTTCTTCGCCCACGGTCGGCTGACCTAGGGCAATGCTGTCGGTCGACATACCTCTCCCATTGCGTGGGGACCCGGCGAAGTGTATATACGCTCGCTCAGGTGATTCACAGCCCCACGCCGAAGACCACTTTCGAGTGAAAACTTTCCCTGGTCGGCGGACGTTCTAGGCTGGGTCCATGCGATTCGGGGTCCTGGGGGCGGTCGCCGCGTGGCGCCCGGACGGCACGCAGCTGCCGGTCGGCGGCCCGCGGTCGCGGACGCTGCTGGCGCTGCTCGCCTTGGAGGCCGGGCGGTTCGTCCCCGCCGAGCGGCTGATCGACGGCATGTACGGCGAATTCCCGCCGGACGGCGCGGCGAACGCCCTCCAGTCGCAGGTCTCCCGGCTGCGGACGGCCTTGAAGGAGCTGGCCCCGGTCGAGTTCACCGCCGCCGGGTACCGCCTGGTCGTCGAACCGGACGAAGTGGACGTTCACGCCTTCGAACGCCTGGCGCGCGAAGGCCGGGCGCTGCTGAAGGACGGCGAGCACGCACGCGCGGCGTCCACATTGGGCGAAGCGATGGCGTTGTGGCGCGGAGCCGCGTTCACCGACCTGGCCGACGCCCCGTTCGCCGCCGCCCAGGCCGCCCGGCTCGAGGAGCTGCGGGCCGACGCGGCGGACGACCACGTCGAGGCCCGGCTGGCCCTGGGCCGGGCCGAAGACGTCCTCGCCGAGCTGCGCGAGACCGTCGCCGCGCAGCCGTTGCGGGAACGGCCACACGCGCAGCTGGTCCGCGCGCTCGCCGCCGCGGGCCGGCCGGCCGACGCGCTCGCCGCGTTCGAAGACGCCCGCCGCACGCTGGCCGACGAGCTGGGCGCCGACCCTGGTCCAGACCTCGCCGAAGCCCACCTCGCCGTGCTGCGCGGCGAAACCGAGAGGCCGGCGATCCCCGCGCTGCCCGCGCAGCTGACCAGCTTCGTCGGCCGGGCCGGCGAGCTGCGGCAGGTGGCCGGGCTGCTGGAGCGCAGCCGGCTCGTGACGCTGACCGGGCCCGGCGGTACCGGCAAGACGCGGCTGGCCGTAGAAATCGCTGCCACGGAAACCGGGCCGGTCGCGTTCGTCGAACTCGCTCCGCACAGCGGCGACGGCGTCGCGGGCGCGGTGCTGGGCGCGCTCGGCCTGCGCGAGAGCACGCGCGGCGGCCCGCAGGACCCGGCCGACCGGCTGATCTCGGCGCTGCGCGACCGGGCGGCGCTGCTCGTGCTCGACAACTGCGAGCACGTCGTCGACGTCGCGGCCCGGCTGGCCGCGCGGCTGCTCGGCGCGTGCCCGGGGCTGCGGGTGCTGGCCACCAGCCGCGAGCCGCTCGGCATCACCGGCGAGCAGCTGGCGCCGGTGCCGCGGCTGGCCGTCCCGCCGCCGGGGACGCCCGCCGCGGAGGCACTGGCGTACCCGGCGATCAGGCTGTTCGCCGACCGCGCGGCCGCGAGCGACCCCGCGTTCACCGTCGGCGAGGCGACGATCGGCGACGTCCAGCACGTCTGCGCGGCCCTCGACGGCCTGCCGCTGGCGCTGGAGCTGGCCGCGGCGCGCGTCCGGAGCCTGGCCGTCGGGGAGATCGCGGCCCGGCTCGACGACCGGTTCCGGCTGCTCGCCCGAGGCAGCCGGACGGCCGAAGAGCGGCACCGTTCGCTGCGCGGGGTCGTCGAGTGGAGCTGGGACCTGCTCGGCGACGACGAGCGCGAGCTCGCCCGGCGGCTCACCGTGTTCCCCGGCGGCGCGACGCTCGCGGCGGCGGCCGAGGTCTGCGGCGCCGACTCCGACCTGCTCCTCGAACTGGCCGACAAGTCGCTGGTGGAAGCCCTCGGCGGGCGGTTCCGGATGCTGGAGACGATCCGCGCGTTCGGCGCCGGGAAGCTCGCCGACGCGGGCGAGACCGAGCTGTTCCACCGTGCGCACGCCGAGTACTTCCTGCGGTTCGCCGAGGAAGCCGACCCGATGCTGCGGACCGCGGCGCAGCTCGAGTGGCTGGACCGCATCGACGCCGAGTACGACAACCTCCTGGCCGCCCTGCGCTGGGCGACCGAGCACGACGTCGTGCTCGCGCTGCGGCTGGTGCCGCTGCTGGCGATGTACTGGTGGATGCGCGGACGGCGGTTCGAAGGTGCCGGCTTGTCGCTCGCGGTCGTCGGACGCTGCGAGCCGGAAGTGCGCGAGGAGTACGTCGAGGAGTTCCTGGTGTGCGTGCTCGGCGCGCTGTCCGGGCAGCCGGACGAGTCCTTGGAGCAGTACCTGCCGATGGTCCACCGGTACGCGACGAGTGTGGACTGGGCGCCCCGGCACCCGATGCTGGTGATGCTGCTGGGCGTGGTCGCCGGTCCGCCGGACGACGACGAGCAGCTGCTCGGCCGCGGCGAAGCTCTGCTGGCCAACGGCGACCCGTGGAGCTGGGCCCTGCTGCCGACGGGGATGGGCCTGCGCTCGATGATGAGCGGCGACCTGGCCGGCGCCGAAGAAGGACTGCGCGAGGGCGCGGCGCAGTTCCGCGAGCTGGGTGAGCGGTGGGGCCTGTCGATGGCGCTCGACCACCTGTCGCAGCTGCTCACGTGGCGCGGCGACTACGGCACCGCGCTGCCGATGATGGACGAGGCGCTGGGCCTGATGCACGAGATCGGCGCGCGGGACGACGTCGCGGACCTGATCTGCCGCCGCGGGTGGACCCGGCTGCTGTCGGGCGACCGCGCCGGCGCTCGCGCGGACTACGAACTGGCCGCGGCGACGGCCCGCCGCTCCGGAATGCCGGAATCCCGCTCCGCGGCTTACATCGGCCTGGCGACGCTGGCGCGGCTGGCCGGCGACCTGCCCGCTTCCCGGGAGCTCTGCGAGCGCGCGCTGACCGAGAGCCCGGCCGGCTCGTTTTCGGCGGAATCGGTCCGCGCGGCGGCGATGATCGCCCTCGGCTGGCTCTCGGTGGTGGAAGGCCGGACCGCGGAAGCGGCCCAGTTGCATCGCGAAGCGCTGCTCACGGGACGGCGACGGCACGCCGGCGACGTCGTGGCGTTCGCGTTGGAGGGCCTGGCCGGGGTTGCCGCGGCCGAGTCGCGCCCGGAGCAGGCGGCAGTGCTCCTGGGCACGGCGGCGTCCGTGCGCGGGACGGCCATCAGCGGCGACCCGGACGTCTCGTCGGTGCGGGCGCGGGTCGTCGAGTCGCTGGGGGCGGACGGTTTCGAGCGGGCTTACGGCACGGGCTTGGGGATGAGCACCCAGAAGGCGCTGACCACGGCCGGGCTGGTGGACTGAGCGGCCGTGGTCACTGGTCACGTCCCTTCCCCGCTCGCGTAGCCTGGTCGATCGTGCGCAACGTGGTGGTCGTCGGGGGTGGGATCGTCGGTCTGGCCGTGGCCTGGGAGCTGACCAGGCGCGGGCTGGACGTCACGGTGCTGGAAAAGGAGCCGCAGTGGGCGGCGCACCAGACCGGGCACAACTCGAACGTCGTCCACGCCGGGCTCTACTACAAGCCCGGATCCTTCAAGGCGCGCATGTCCGTCGCCGGGAACCGGTCCATCGTGGACTTCGCTCGGCAGTACGGCGTGCCCGTCGAGGTCTGCGGCAAGCTCGTCGTCGCGACCGACGAGAAGGAGATCCCGGCGCTGAACACGCTCGCCGAGCGGGCCGAGGCCAACGGCGTCCCGGCGAAGAAGATCTCCCCCGCCGAAGCGCGCGAGTACGAGCCCGAGGTCGCCTGCGTCGCCGCGCTGCGGGTCGAGTCCACCGGGATCATCGACTTCCCCGGTGTCTGCCAGGCGCTCGTCCGGCTGCTCGACGAGGCCGGCGTCGACCTCCGGCTGAACAGCCCCGCGCTGGCCATCCGCGCCGGGAGCACCGGCGGGGTCGAGGTCGCGACCGGGGAAGACGTCATCGTCGCGGACGGGCTGGTGAACTGCGCCGGCCTGCACTCCGACCGCGTCGCGCGGCTGGCCGGGCTGACGCCGTCGGCGAAGATCGTGCCGTTCCGGGGTGAGTACTACGAGCTCAAGCCCGAACGCCGCGGCCTGGTCAAGGGCCTGATCTACCCGGTGCCCGACCCGACGCTGCCGTTCCTCGGCGTGCACCTCACGCGGATGCTCGACGGCAGCGTGCACGCGGGCCCGAACGCCGTGCTCGCGCTGCGCCGCGAGGGCTACCGCTGGGCCGACTTCTCCGCGAAGGACGTCGCCGAGGTCGCGGCCTTCCCCGGCGTCTGGCGGCTCGCGAAGAAGTACGCGTTCCCGACCGGGCTCGAGGAGGTCCGGCGCTCGTTCTCGAAGAAGCGCTTCGCCGCGAGCCTCGCCCGGCTCGTCCCGGCCGTCACCGAGGACGACATCGTCCGCCACGGCTCCGGTGTGCGCGCGCAGGCCATGCGCCGCGACGGCTCGCTCGTCGACGACTTCCTCATCGAGACCGCGCGCGACCAGGTGCACGTCCTGAACGCGCCGTCGCCGGCCGCGACGAGCGCGCTGGAGATCGCGCGCCACATCGCCGACCAGGTATCAGAGGGCTAGCTCGGCAGGTTCGCCGTCACCAGCGGCAGGCCCTGCTTGAGGACGTCGCAGGTCTTGGTGTCGTCGCCGATGAACCCGCTGACCACCTGCACCGACGACGTGTCGGTGATCGGCAGGGTCGCGCCGCAGGTCGCGCGCAGGCCGCCCATGTTCGGGAAGAGGCCCCACTTCTTCCCGCCGACGTCGACGGTCTCGGCCGGGCTAACGCCGCTCGCGCCCGGCCAGTCCCCGACCGGCGTGCTGGGGCCGAACCAGACCTCGAACGCCTTCTGGCCCTCGTCGCCGTCGGTGTCGTCCCAGAGGCAGTAGGTCGCGTTGGGCACCGACGACGAGGTGTCCTTCTCCCCGGTCGGCGAGATGTTCTTCAGCTGCGCCACCTGGTCCGGCTTCAGCATGGCGCACGGGTCGGCCGACAGCAGCGGCCCGCCCGGCTCCGTCTTGGCCGGCGTCGTCGGGGTGATCGACGGCGCGTCCTGGCCGCCGGGCAGGTGCGCCGCGACCTGCGGGACCGCCGCCTTCGCCAGCTCGCACGACTTTTCGATCGGCGGTTCCGACACACTGACGTACGCGAAGGACTTGTCGCCGAGGAGCGCGTACAGCACGCAGTCGTCGGAGAGGATCGACGGGTACTGCCGCCAGCTGAAGCCGGCGATCTGCTGCGGGTCGCCCTTCGGGACGGCGCCGGCGATGTACTCGTTGAAGTCGATGTCCGTCGTGTAGCCGACGTTGAGGATCGCCGACGGCTTGATGTCGTCCTTTGTGTTCCAGAGGCACATCGCCGTCTGGTTCCGGTCCTTGTTCTCCGGCACCGAACGGCCCTTGGCGTCGTAGCCGAGGGCGTCGAGCTGGCCCTCGTCGAGGAGAGAACAGGCGTCGATCGCCTTGACGATCGGGCCCTGGCCCGGCACCGGCGACGCCGAGCCGCCGACGGCCACCGTGCAGCCGGACACCACCACGGTCAGGGCCGCCACGGCCGCGACGACCTGCCACTTCATGCGCATGCGAAGAGTCCTCTCCCGTTCGGCCCGGACCTTACTGGGCCGAACGGGTGCGCACCTGGCATAACGCCGAATCAGCGGGGGGTGAGGACTTCCTTGCCGCCGACGAACGGGCGCAGCGCCTCCGGCACGCGGACCGAGCCGTCCTCCTGCTGGTGGTTCTCGACGATCGCGACGATCCACCGGGTGGTGGCCAGGGTGCCGTTGAGCGTCGCGGCGATCAGCGGCTTGCCGTTCTCGCCGCGGTAGCGCACCGACAGCCGGCGGGCCTGGAACGTCGTGCAGTTGGACGTCGAGGTCAGCTCGCGGTAGGTGTCCTGCGTCGGGATCCACGCTTCGCAGTCGAACTTGCGGTGCGCGGACGTGCCGAGGTCGCCGGTCGCGGTGTCGATGACCCGGTAGGGCACCTCGATCTTCGCGAGCATCTGCTCTTCCCAGTCCAGCAGCCGGGCGTGCTCCGCCTCGGCGTCCTCCGGCTTGGTGTAGACGAACATCTCGACCTTGTCGAACTGGTGCACGCGGATGATGCCGCGGGTGTCCTTGCCGTACGAGCCGGCCTCGCGGCGGTAGCAGGACGACCAGCCCGCGTAGCGCTTCGCGTCGTCGTTCAGGTCGAGGATCTCGTCGGCGTGGAAGCCGGCGAGCGGCACCTCCGACGTGCCGACGAGGTACAGGTCGTCGTCCTCGAGGTGGTAGATCTCGCTCGAGTGCTGGCCGAGGAAGCCGGTGCCGGCCATGATTTCCGGGCGGACCAGCGACGGCGTGATCATCGGCGTGAAGCCGTTCTCGAGCGCCTGCGCGATGGCCATGTTGAGCAGGCCGAGCTGCAGCTGAGCGCCGACGCCGGTGAGGAAGTAGAACCGCGAGCCCGAGACCTTCGCGCCGCGTTCCATGTCGACGCCGCCGAGCGCTTCGAGCAGCTCGAGGTGGTCCTTCGGGGCGAAGCCGAGCTTCGTCGGCTCGCCGACGTGCTTGAGCACGGTGAAGTCGTCTTCGCCGCCGACCGGCGCGTCCGGGTGGACGAGGTTCGCCACGGTGCGGAAGAGCTGGTCGAACTCCTCCGACGACGTGTTCTGCTCCGCCTCGGCGGCCTTGACCTGCGCGGAGAGCTCCTTGGCCGTCGCGAGCAGCTGCTGCTTCTCCTCCGGCGGCGCCTTCGGGATCTGCTTGCCCAGGATCTTCTGCTCGTTGCGCAGCTTGTCCGCGGCCGCGATCGAAGAGCGGCGCCGGGAGTCGAGGGAGAGCAGCTTGTCGACCACTCCTTCGTCCTCGCCTCGGGCGCGCTGCGACGCGCGCACGGCTTCCGGGTCATCGCGCAGAGTCCTGGGGTCAATCACGAAGACAGAGGGTAGTCCGTACAGACTGTGCGTCCCTACTGGGTTATCCCGACAGTCTGATCGTTGAAGCGCTGTTCACGGCCTCCTCATACTCGCTTGAGACCACGAGGAGGCGTTCGATGACCGACGAGCTGCTCGCCCGGCACCGCGCTGTGATGCCGTCCTGGATGTCCCTGCTCTACGAAGAGCCGATCGAGATCGTGCACGCGCACGACCGGCGGATGACCGATTCGCTGGGCCGCACCTACCTCGACTTCTTCGCCGGCGTGCTGACCAACTCGATGGGCTACGACGTCGCCGAGATCGGCGACGCGGTCCGCAAGCAGCTCGACACCGGCATCCTGCACACCTCGACGCTGTACCTGATCCGGTCGCAGGTCGAGCTGGCCGAGCGGATCGCGAAGCTGTCGAACATCCCGGACGCGAAGGTCTTCTTCACCAACTCCGGCAGCGAGGCCAACGACACGGCGCTGATGCTCGCGACGCAGTTCCGGCGCAGCAACCAGGTGCTGGCGATGCGCAACTCCTACCACGGCCGGTCCTTCGGGACGGTCGCGATCACCGGCAACCGCGGCTGGTCGGCGTCGGCGCTGAGCCCGGTCAAGGTCAACTACGTCCACGGCGGCTACCGCTACCGCAGCCCGTTCCGGGACATGTCCGACGCCGACTACATCAAGGCCTGCGTCGCGGACCTGGTGGACGTGCTGGACACGGCGACGGCGGGCGACGTCGCGTGCCTGATCGCCGAGCCCATCCAGGGCGTCGGCGGCTTCAGCCTGCCGCCGGACGGCCTGTTCCGGGCTATGAAGGAGGTCCTGGACTCCTACGGCGTGCTGTTCATCTCCGACGAGGTCCAGACCGGCTGGGGCCGCACGGGCGAGCACTTCTGGGGCATCGACGCGCACGGCGTGACGCCGGACATGATGACGTTCGCGAAGGGCCTGGGGAACGGGCTCGCGGTCGGTGGCGTGGTCGCTCGCGGGGACGTCCTGGACTGCTTCCAGGCCCAGTCGTTCTCGACGTTCGGCGGCAACCCGGTGTCCATGGCCGGCGCGACGGCGGTGCTCGACTACATCAAGGACCACGACCTCCAGGCCAACTGCGCGGCCCGGGGTGCGCAGCTGCTGTCCGGTCTCCGGGCCGCGTCTTCGCCGCTGGTGGCCGAGGTGCGCGGCAAGGGCCTGATGATCGGCATCGAGCTGATCAAGCCGGGCACGACGGAACCTCATGTGGCGGCCGCGGCCCGGATGCTGGAGGAGACGAAGAAGCGCGGGCTCCTGATCGGCAAGGGCGGTTTGCACGGAAACGTGCTGAGGCTGGGCCCGCCGATGACGCTCACCGCCGAGGAGGCCCAGGAGGGCTTGGACATCCTCGTGGACTCCCTGGCGGCAACGCACGCGGCGCTCGCCTAACGCGGCGAGCCCGAACGCTCCAGCAGCTCGGCGGTCGCCTCCCACAGGCGCCGCTCCCGGTCACGGTCGTGGGCGACCGGCTCGACCTCGGTCAGCCGGTCCTTCACCACGAACGCGCCGGCACGCAGGTGCGCCCACCGGTCGTCGAGGGCCAGCGCGGCCAGCAGCGGCCCCGAGCGCTGGGGCGTCGAGACGCCGGGAAGCCGGCCCAGCGCGCGGCTCATCGCCTGGAACGCCGCGGGGGCGCCGCGGCCCAGCGCGGTGCCGGGCATCCAGCCCGGCTCGAACACGGACACGTCGACGTCCGTGTGCCGCTGCAGTTCGTGGGCGTAGTACAGGATCGCCAGCTTGGCGTTGGAGTAGGCGATGCCTGACGTCTCCATGCTCGGCTCGCCGGTGGCCGGGCGGGCCAGCTCGACGGGGTCGGCCCACTCGGCCGCGGGCACGTGGAGCAGCTTGCGCCAGAAGTTGGCGTGGTAGGTGTTCGAGCCGATCAGCACGACCCGCGCCGGGGCGGTGAACGAGCCGAGCAGGTCGCCGACGAGCTGGGCGTGGGCCAGGTAGTTGACGGCGAAGGTCAGCTCGTGGCCATCGGCCGAGGCCTGCCGGGTGTCGGCCGACATGACGCCGGCGTTGGCGACCAGTGCGCGCAGCGGACGGACGGCACCGTCGGCGAGCAGCTCGCGTGCGGTGGCCGCGGCGGCCCGGACGTCGGCCAGGCTCGCCAGGTCGCAGCCGATCTCGCGGACGCGGGCGCCGAGGGCGCGGGCCTCGTCGGCGACGGCGGTCAGGTCGCGCCCGGCCCGGCCGACGAGCAGCAGGTCGGGTCGCTGCCCCTCCGGGCGGCCGGCCATGGCCAGCACGGCGTGGCGGCCCAGGTTGCGGGTCGGGCCGGTGATGAGGACGGTTCCGGGTTCGGTCATGGCTCCAGCCTGCGAGCACACCCGCGCCGCAACCAGGCGTCCGGTTTTCGTAGGACTGCCAGGACCAGGACAAGGGGTGCCGGCTCGTCCAGAATGGACGGCGTGGAGGCGTGGGAGTTCGGCCGGACGGTGCGCCGCTGGCGCGACCGGGTGGCGCCCGAGGCCGTCGGGGTGCCGGTGGGCCGGCGACGGCGCGCGAGCGGGTTGCGCCGCGAAGAACTGGCCACGCTCGCCGGGATCTCGGCCGACTACCTGACCCGGCTCGAGCAGGGACGCGCGACCGCGCCGTCGGCGCAGGTGGTGGAGTCGCTGGCCCGGGCCCTGCGCCTGGCCGACCACGAACGGGACCTGCTCTACCGGCTGGCCGGGCACGCCGCGCCCGGCCCGGACGTCGTGCCGTCGCGGGTCACCCCGAGCGTGCAGCGGCTGCTCGACCGGCTGTCGCACACCCCGGTCGTCGTGTACGACGCCAGCTGGACGCTCGTGCTGGCCAACGCGCCCTACAACGCGCTCATGGGCGACACGAGCACCTGGCGCGGCCTGGACCGCAACGCCGTCTGGCGCAACGTCACCGGCCTGCCCACGCGAGTCGTGCACACCCCGCGGGAACAGGCCGACCACGAGGCCCGGCTCGTGGCGGACCTGCGCCTGACGACTTCGCGCTACCCGGCCGACCGCGCGCTGCGGCGGCTGATCGCCGAGCTGGCCGCCGGCAGCCCGCGGTTCGCCGAGCTGTGGGACGCCGAAGCCCCGCCGCCCCTGGCCGACCCGTCCCGGCGCAAGACCGTCGACCACCCGGCGGTCGGGCCGATCACCCTCGACTGCGACACGCTGCTCGTCGCCCTCGATGACCTGCGCATCAGCGTCTACACCGCCGAGCCCGGCACCGAGGACGCCGACCGCCTGGAGCTCGCCGCCGTCCTCGGCACCCAGTCACTGGGGATCTGAGCGTCAACTGCGGATGAACCGCACGACGTGTTCGGCCAGCTCCTCGCCCTTGTCCTCCTGCAGGAAGTGACCCGCCCCCGCGATCACCGGGTGGTCCAGACCCTGCGCGCCCTTCATCGAGCGCCGCAGGATCGGGGCCATCCCGCCGGTGATCGGGTCGCCGTCGGAGAACGCCACCAGGAACGGGATCTCCAGTTCCGTCAACGTCTTCCACGCCGCGCGGTTCGCCTCCGAAGCCGGGTCGTCCGGCCGGTACGGCACCAGCGACGGCATCGCCCGCGGGCCCGCTTTGTACATCTCGTTGGGGAACGGCGCGTCGTAGGCGACCCGCTCGGCTTCGGACAGCTTCGAGCGGCAGCCCGACTGGACGAACCGTGCGACGTCCAGCACCTGGGCCTTCTCCACGGCCTCCCGGAACGAGTGCCACACGGCAGGCATGTCGATGTCTCCCGTGGGCAGGCCCGTGTTGGCCGCCACGACGCCGGAAAACCGCGAGGGGTTCTCCGCGACCAGCCGCAGGCCGATCAGGCCGCCCCAGTCCTGGCCGACCAGCGTCACGTCGTGCAGATCCAGTGCGTCGAACGCGAAGCCGCGCATCCACTCGACGTGCCGCGCGTAGGTGTGGTCGACCTGGTCGCCGGGCTTGTCGGACCGCCCGAAGCCGACCAGGTCCGGCGCGATCGCGCGCAGCCCGGCCGCGGCCAGCACCGGGAGCATCTTGCGGTAGAGGAACGACCAGCTGGGCTCGCCGTGCAGCAGGAGCACCGGCCGGCCGTCGGCGGGTCCCGCCTCCACGTAGCCGACTCTGATCACGCCGCCGTGCGGGTCGTCGAGCTCGACGTACTGGGGCTCGAAGGGGAAGTCGGGCAGGTCCGTGAACCGGTCGTCCGGTGTCCTCAGCAGGCGCACGAACTCCACGCTAGTGCGAACGGGCGAACGCGGCCACGTCCGTGGGGGGGGGCCCCCCGCCGGCGCCCCCCCGCCCCGGGGCGGGCTCCCCCCCCCCCCAACCACCCCCCCCCCCCGCGTGGCCGGGGGGGGCGCCCCCCCCGGCGGGGGGCGACCCCCGGGATGGCTCCCCTTCTTTGCGGGGGCGCGGGGGGGCGCACCCCCCGGCCTGGGGCGAAGCCCCGG
>NZ_JAPZLD010000015.1:0-220407 GCF_030182635.1 Amycolatopsis ponsaeliensis | reverse complement strand
GGTGGTGCGTTCAACGAGGGTGCCGATCGCCGTGCGGTTGAACGCTCCCATGATCAGGTCGCCTTCCCAGTGCCCGGGCACTGCCCGATCCGCGACCTCGGCGGGCCGGTCGCTGATCATCACCATGTCGGTGGCCATCCGCGGCCGCCGCTGGTCCGGGCGCACGTGAGGCCGCCGCTGGATGCGGCCGGACCGCAGCCACCCGGCGACCTCGCGCCGCAAACCGCCTCGGGCCTGCACATACAGGGCTTGGTAGATCGTTTCGCAGCACACATGCCACTCCGGCCGGTCGGGGTGATCGCGGCGGAGCCGGTAGGTGATCTGTTGCGGGCTCCACCGCGCATCCAGCCCATCCTGGACGATGGCCCGCAACGCCGGGTCCGTGACCAGTTTCCCGGCCTTCGACCGGGCGCGCCGGGCGGTGGCCAGTTCGTGCGCGGCATGGGGCTGATAGGTGCCATCGGGTTGCTGGTTGCGGCCCAGTTCCCGGCTGATCGTGCAGACCGGCCGGCCCAGTTCGGCCGCGATGGCCCGCAGCGAGATCCCGGGCTGGCGGACCCGGTCGGCGAGCCGGACCCGCTCGTCCAGGCTCAGAAACCGTGACGACACCACCGGCGCCGGCGGAGTCGCCGTAGCCCGGGCTGCCTCGGCGCGCCAGCGTTTCGCGGTCCGGTAGTTGACCCCGACCTGCCGGGCCGCTTCTCTGCTGCCTGTTCCTGCTTCCACCAGGGCAAAGTAGGTCACCCGCTCGGCGGTTAACGCTCGGCCACGCCGGTCAGGACTACACACGGCCCGGCTCAAAGCCCGGTCTCGATCCCGGCTGGACAAGAGGCAACTCCTGAAAACTCAGGTGTTGCAACCACCCCCAGAAACCGCCGATGGGCGGGGGCTGTCCGGTGAGGGCCTTGGCCCCCAGTGCTCGCCCTGGGCTCGAATGTCTTCGATGAGCTTCGTTCGCAACCTAACCAGAGCTGCCGCCCGCCGAGCGGTGGTGACCCTGCGATCCTCACGACGGCCCGGTGCCTGCGAGCTGCGCGGTCCGGCCGACGAAATCGCCGGGCTGCGAAGGACCTCGAGAGCTCCGCTGAAGCTTCGCCGGGACAGGGCCAGGCGGAGTCGCGTTCACGCAGACTGCCCTCGCCCGGGCGGGCCTCGGTCGGCGCGAGCACCGCACGCCGCCCGTCGCGCCGGCCCCCGCCAGGGACGGGCTGCCCAGCGAGGCCCTCGGCGCCCCAACAGCTCAGCCCGCGGTGAACCAGTCCGGTCCCGGCACCGGCCGTTCACACCGCCACCCGGTCACCGCCATCAACTTCCCCGAATCCACCCGCTGCGACCGCGCCATCGGCTCCGCCATAGCCACCCGCGAGAGCACCCACTTAGGCACCGCCCGCGCCTTCCGAACCCCCGCAGCCGCAGCCATCGCCTCCCCTAACTCACCCTTCCGCACCGCCGGCGCCCCCACGTTGTAAACCCCCGAAGGCGCATCCAACGCCGCCACCGCCGCCGCCCCCGCGTCGGATGGGTGGATCGCCGTTGTCCAATCCGTCCGGGATCCCATGATCAACGGCGCTCCACGCCGGGCTGACGCCAGCAACGCCGCCGTCAGCGTGTCCGAACCCACCAACGTCCCGATCCGCAGCCGCACCACCGTGCGGTCCGTCAGCGCCGCCACATTCTCGTGCGCCACCACGGACGACGCCGTCACCCCGCGCGGCCGCAAAGGTGCGTCCTCGGCCAACACGCGATCTCCGCCGTCCGCGTACACGAACGAAATCCCCTCCTGGACCACGATCCGCAGCTCCTCGACCTCCCGGACGGCCGCGGCCAGCGCGGCGCTCCCCGCCAGCCGGACCCGGTCGTTCGCCGCCCAAGCGGACTTGCTCGTCACCTTCCGGGGAATGCGCGTCGCCAGGTTCAGCACCGCGTCGTGTCCGCGCAAGGCCGTCACCAGCGATGACGCCGAGAACAAGTCTCCCGGCACCGGCTTGGCACCCGTCGCCTCGATGGCCGGCGCCCGCGAGGCGTCGCGGGACAGCCCGCTCACCTCGTGTCCCGCCGCCAGCAGCCGGGCCACCGCCGGCACCCCCAGCACGCCCGTCGCCCCGATCACCATCACCCGCACGTCCGTCTCCTTTCGACTGAGAACCGGACGAGCGAGCGCGGGAAAACGTGACTAGCCCACTTCGCCTGCGGGCGGCGGCTGCACGTCCACCGGTGCGCCCCACTCGCGGTACCGGGTCGTGATCCGCGCCTCGCCGCCCTGCAGGATCGGCGACAGATCCAGCACGACCTGCACCGGCCGGTGCGCGTCGTCGAGCCAGAGCTCCACGGGGAACCGGCCGGCCGAGCCCGCGGGCAAACCCGCGGGCAGGTCCGCGCCCAGCCGGGACAGGTCCAGCTCCACCCGGTAGTGCTCCGCGGCCACGCCGTCCAGCTGCCCGCGCTCGGCCGAGACGATCGAGCCGGCCGTCCGGATCTCGCCCAGCGTGTGCGCCGGGTCGTTCTGGGCCGCGAGCTGGGCGAGGCTGCCGCCGAGGACCTGGGAAAACGGGTCGGTCCCGTCCGCCGCGACCGCCACCCACGGCTTGCCCGCCCCGACCTCGTCGCGCGATCCCTCCGGGACCTTCGCGTACAGCTTCCCGGCCACCAGCCGCAGCTCCATCGGCTCGCCGATGAAGTCGGTCGTCATCACCTGGGACGTCCCGCCCGGGCCGAACCGCGCCTGGCCCTGGCCCTTCGAACGGACCTGGCCCACCGCGACGTCGGTGCTGAACTTCGCCGAGCCGCCTGCCGTCGTGGCCGCCGTGGCGGCGTCGGCCAGCGCCCGCGCGTCGGTGAACGCGGGTGGGGCCGGCGCGCCGGTGCAGCCGGTGAGCAGGACGAGCAGCAGCACGACGGCGGCTTTGCGCATGGTGCCAACAAAAACACAACGGCTCCCCCGAACACGTTCGGGGGAGCCGTTGCTACTCAGAGTCTCAGCGACCGGCCTTCTTCATCAGCTCGCCGAGGTCGACGACCTGGTCGGCCGGCGGGGCCGAGACGTCGACCTGGGTGCCCCAGTCGCTGTACTTCATCGTGAACTTCGCGTCGCCCGCGGGCGCGCCCAGCGCCTGCATCATCGGGCCCTGGTCCATGGTGACCTGGACCGGCAGGTTGTCCTTGTTCAGCCACAGCTCGGCCGGGATCTTGATGTCCTTGCCCTTGAGCATGTCGGTGAGCTTGTCGCGCGCCGCCGCCGGGACCGAACCGGTGAACTGGTCGATGGCCTTCGCGATGTCCAGCTCGACCTTGTAGTGGTTGACCTGCTCGCCGTTCAGCTCGGTCTGGTCGGACGAGACGATCCGGCCCGCCTTCGAGATCTGGTCGAGCATCTTGCTCGGGTCGCTCTGCTCCGCCGACTGCGACAGCGAGGCGCCCAGCGCCTGCGAGACCGGGTCGGTGCCGTCGGCCGAGATCTTGGCCCACGACTTGTCGGTGCCCATCTGCTTCTGCTCTTCGGCGGGCAGCTTGATGTACATGACCTTGTCGACCATGCGCATCTCGGTGGTCTCGCCGGCCGCGGTGCTGGTCATCGAGAACCTGGTGTTCGCGCCGTCGAAGGCCATCGCGCCGGTCGCGCTGACCGTCTGGCCGGCGGCGGAGCCCTCCATGGTGAACTTCGCCGACTTGGACTTCTCGGTGCCCTGCTTGGACGCCGACGCCAGCTGGATCGCGTCGGTGAACGGCGAAGCGAGGAGCCCGCCGCCGTTGGCCTGGGTCTGGTTGCCCGCGCCGGCCGGCTCGGCGGTGCCGGAGGTGCTGCACGCGGTCAGCGTGAGCACCAGCGCGGCGCCCGCGGCGACCAGGGTGGTCTTGCGCATCGAATTCCCCTCAGAGTCGGATCTTCCGCTCGGAATATCGCCCGATCGGACGAATAGTTACCACTGGGACGGTGACGATCCGGATCTGGTTCCCGGTTGTCTCAGGCGTCTGTGACGCGGGCCACTTCGTGGCCGCCGCGGGAGGCCAGCAGCCGGCGCAGCGACGCCAGCCGCTCGGCGCCCGCCTGGCCCTCGGTGACGACGTCGTCGAGCGCGCAGCCCGGGTCCTCGGGCGGCCCGAGGTGCCCGCAGCCCGACGGGCACTCCTCGGCGGCCGCGGCGAACTCCTCGAAGGCGTCGACGATGTCGTCCGCGGTGACGTGGGCCAGCCCGAACGACCGGACGCCCGGTGTGTCGATCACCCAGCCGCCGTCCGGCAGCGGCAGCGCCACCGCGGCGACGGACGTGTGCCGCCCCTTCCCGACCCCGCTCACCACGCCGACGGCCAGGTCGGCGTCCGGGACCAGGCGGTTGACCAATGTCGACTTGCCGACACCGGAGTGGCCGACCAAGGCCGTTACCCGGTCCTTCAGCATCCCGGCGAGGCCTTCGGGGGTTTCGTCGAAGCGGCTGACGATCGCCGGAATGTCGAGGCCCGCGTAGCCCGCGAGCAGCTCGTCCGGGCTGGCCAGGTCGGCCTTCGTCAGGCACAGCACGGGCTCGACGCCGCCCGCGTAGCAGGCGACGATGCAGCGGTCGATGAAGCCGGTGCGTGGCGGCGGGTCGGCGAGCGCGGTGACGATCAGCAGGCGCTCGGCGTTCGCGACGACGAGCCGCTCGTACGGGTCGGTGTCGTCGGCCGTGCGCAGCAGCGAGCTGCTGCGCTCGTCGACACGGATGATGCGCGCGAGGGTGTCCGGCTTGCCGGAGACGTCGCCGACCACGCCGACCCGGTCGCCGACCACCACCGGCGTCCGGCCCATTTCGCGGGCCCGCATCGTGGTGATCACCCGGCCGGGATCGGCGTCGATTGCGCAGGTCCAGCGCCCGCGGTCCTTGCCGATGACCATGGCGTTGACGGCGTCGGCGTGCTCGGGACGGCGCTTGCTGCGGGGCCTGGTGCCCTTGCCCGGACGCACGCGGACGTCGGACTCGTCCAGCTTGCTCCAGTCGTTGCGCGCCAAACCCTCGTCCTCTCGTGCACCGGTGCCCACCCGAATGATCCCACGTCGCTCGCCACGGCCCTGGCCTGCGTGTAACGATGGCGTCCCGGCTGTTCCGGTACGCGAGGAGGTTGGTCATGTGCGGCCGCTACGCCGCGACGAAGGACCCGGCGAAGCTGATCGAGGAGTTCGAGGCCATCGACCTCACCGAGGGGCACGCGCGCGCCGACCACAACGTCGCGCCGACGAAGAACGTGGTCACCGTCGTGCAGCGGCACCCGCGTGACGAAGACGGCCAGGTCCTCGAAGACGAGCCCGCCGAGCGTTCGCTGCGGATGATGAAGTGGGGCCTGGTGCCGTTCTGGGCCAAGGACCCGTCCGTCGGCTCGCGGATGATCAACACGCGTGCCGAGACGGCCGCGGAGAAGCCCGCCTTCCGCCGCGCGCTGGTGTCGCGCCGCTGCCTGGTGCCCGCCGACGGCTGGTTCGAGTGGCGCCGCACCGGCAAGGAGAAGGAGCCGTTCTACATGACGGAGCCGGACGGCTCCTCGATCGCGTTCGGCGGGATCTGGGAGAGCTGGCACCCGAAGGACGACAAGGACGCGGCGCCGCTGATCACGTTCTCGATCATCACGACCGACGCCGCCGGCCAGCTCACCGACGTCCACCACCGGATGCCGCTGATCGTGCCCGAGTCCCATTGGGACGGCTGGCTCGACCCGGACCGCGAGGACGTCAAGGACCTGCTGGTGCCGACACCGGAGGACATCGTGGCGTCGCTGGAGCTGCGGCCGATCTCGACCCTGGTCAACAACGTCCGCAACAACGGGCCCGAGCTGCTGGAGCGCGTCGACCCGCAGCAGGAGCTCGAGGACGACGGCGCGCTGTTCGACAAGCCGAAGTCATGACCGCGCTCAAGATCGACACCGCGCACGGCCTGGCCCGGGTCTACCTCCACTGCGCCGAGGAGGGCACGGCGGTCCTCATGCTGGGCCACGGCGCGGGCGGCGGCCTCGGGGCGAAGGACCTGGTGGCGGTGACGCGCGCGGCCCAGGCGGCCGGCGTGCACGTGGCGCTGGTCGAGCAGCCGTACAAGGTGGCCGGCCGCCGCGCGCCGGCCCCGGCCAACCAGCTGGACGCGGCCTGGCTGACGATCGCGGACGAGCTGTCGGAGCGCTTCGATGGCCTGCCGTTCGTGTTCGGCGGCCGGTCGTCCGGAGCCCGGGTGGCCTGCCGGACGGCGACGGCCGGGCAGGCGGTGGCGGTGCTGTGCCTGGCGTTCCCGGAGCACCCGCCGGGCCGGCCGGAGAAGACCCGCCAGCCGGAGTTCGACGCGGTCGAGGTGCCGACCTTGGTGATCCAGGGGGAGCGCGACCCGTTCGGGCGGCCGAAGGTGGGGGCGCACCAGGAGCTCGTCCTGGTCGACGGCGACCACAACCTGGGCAAGGACCTGGAGACGGTCTCGCGGGCGGCGACGGAGTGGCTGTCGCGGGTGCTCCGCCCGCTGGCCTGAGGTCTCTCGTTCGTGGAGGAGATCCCCCTGACCGGCGGCAACGTGAGCGCCGGCGTCGTGAGGGTGGGGGACACCGTGCGGCGGCCGGCTGGGCCGTGGACGCCGTCGGTGCACGCCCTGCTCGAGCACCTGCGCTCGGTGGGCTTCCTCGGCGCGCCCCGGCCGCTGGGCCTGGACTCGCGCGGCCGCGAGGTGCTCGAGTTCATCCCGGGCGAGGTGCCGTGGCCCGACCGGATCGACCTCCTGGAACCGGACGCGGCGGTGGTCGCGGTAGGCCGCCTGGTCCGCGACTTCCACGACGCGGTCGCCGGCTTTGTCCCGCCGCCCGGTGCGTCGTGGCAGGTGCTCATCCCGGCGGACGGAGCCGAGATCATCGCCCACCACGACCTCGCGCCGTGGAACCTGGTGGTGGACGGCCCGCGCTGGGCGTTCATCGACTGGGACACCGCGGCGCCGGGCACCCGGCTGTGGGACCTCGCGTACACGGCGAACGACTTCGCCCTGCTGACCGGCGGGGTGGCGCCGGCCGAGGCGGCCCGGCGGATGCGCTTGCTCGCCGACGCCTACGACCTGGCCGAGGCTGAACGCCGTGAGCTGGTGAGCCTGCTGGGCCCGCGTGCTCGAGCGATGCACGACTTCCTGGCCGCGCAGGCCGCGGTGGGCAAGGAGCCGTGGACGCGGCTTTGGCGCGAAGGCCACGGCACGCACTGGCGGCACCGCGCCGGCTACCTGGAGCAGCGCCACGACGTCTGGCTGCGTGCGCTGCTGGACTGAGCCCGGCCGTCCGTCACTTCCGAACGTGGGCGACGACGAGGTGCACGCCGACCTGTGGCGCACTCTGCAGATCGTGAGCGAGTGGATCCGGACCGCCGATACGAAGGCCGGAGCGACCTTCGCCGTGGGCGGAGCGGTCCTGGCGGTGGCGGCGACCCGGCTGCGCGGTTCACCCGCGCCGGGCGTGCCGGCGGTGGTGGCGTTGTCGGCCGCGATCACGCTCGCCGCGGCCAGCGTCCTGCTGGCGATCTGGACGGTGGTCCCCAGAGCGCGCCGGCTGGGCACGAAGGCGATCTCGCACTACGGCACGATCGCGGCCTTCGGCTCGGCGGCCGAGTACCGCGCCTCGAGTCGAGACCGGCAGTTATCCACATCGGACTCGGCTATCCACAGATTTGCGTGACCGAGGTTTTCAGGCCCAGGGTGCCGATACGCTGGACAAGGGACGCCCCCCGGGACGGGTGGGGGCTGCCCGGCTGGTCTCTGGACCATAAACGTGCAGGTCAGGCCGCGATCGGCGCCACCATCGCGGAGGTCAACCGGACCAGCTCACCCGGCGCCACCTCCACCTCCAGCCCCCGTCGCCCCGCCGAGCAGAACACCGTCTCGAACGTCGGAGCCGAGGCGTCGATCACCACCGGTAGCCGGCTGCGGTGCCCCAGCGGCGAAATCCCACCGAGCACATACCCCGTAGCCCGCTGAGCCGCCGCCGGGTCGGCCATCTTGGCCTTCTTCCCGCCCGCCGCGGCCGCCAAAGCCTTCAAATCGAGCTGCCCCGTGACCGGAACCACTCCCACGACGAGGCGGCCGTCCACCTCGGCCACCAGCGTCTTGAACACCCGGGCGCGCTCCAGGCCCAGCGCCTCCACCGCCTCCAGCCCGTACGACTCCGCGCGCGGGTCGTGGTCGTACGCGTGCAGCGTGTGCGGCACTTTCTTCTTCACCAACAACGCCGTCGCCGGGGTGCCCTTGCCAGCCATGGGCCGGAGTCTAGGGAATGCCCGCACCGCCCGATCGGTTGTACGGGACGTGACCACAACCCTCGCCACCACACGCTCTCGCAGCCGCCGCCGCCCTCAGGCACCGGCGAGCCGCGGTGTGCCCGGCCCCCGCGTAAACTCGACGTCGCCGTATGCGCGCACGCGCATCGACGCCGAGCGGGAAGGGAACGGTTTGCCGAGCACGCAGAACTCAGCGCCGGAAGAAGCGACCGAGGCCGAGCGCGCCGAGCGCTTCGAACGGGACGCTATGCCGCTGCTCGACCAGCTGTACTCGGCCGCGATGCGGATGACCCGCAACCCCGCCGACGCCGAGGACCTGGTCCAGGAGACCTACCTGAAGGCGTACGCCGCCTTCGCGTCGTTCAAGGCCGGGACGAACCTGAAGGCCTGGATGTACCGCATCCTGACCAACACCTACATCAACGGCTACCGCAAGCGGCAGCGGCAGCCGGTGCAGCAGCCCACCGAGGAGATCACCGACTGGCAGATCGCCAAGGCGGAGAGTCACACCTCCAGCGGTCTGCGTTCCGCCGAGGTCGAGGCGATGGACAACCTGCCCGACACCGACGTCAAGGCCGCCCTGCAGAAGCTGCCCGAGGAGTTCCGGCTGGCCGTCTACCTGGCCGACGTCGAGGGCTTCGCGTACAAGGAGATCGCCGAGATCATGGACACCCCCATCGGCACCGTGATGTCCCGCCTGCACCGCGGGCGCGCCCAGCTGCGCGACCTGCTCGCCGACGTCGCTCGCGAGCGCGGCTTCGTCCGGGGCGCCAAGGAAGAGGTGGCGGGGCGATGAACGACATGTGCGAGGGCGCGTCGGACAAGGTCCGCTGCGAAGAGGCGCTCGCCGACATCTACCTGCTGCTCGACCGGGAGTGCAGTGCCGAGCGGGACGCCGCGTTGCGCGCCCACATCGAGGACTGCCCGCCGTGCCTCGAGGAGTACGGCATCGACGAGCACATCAAGCAGCTACTGGCCCGCAAGTGCGGCGGTGACCACGCCCCGGCCGAGCTGAAGAGCCGGCTGCGCGCGTCGATCCGCCAGACCGTCGCCACCCGTGGCGGCGTCACCGTGGAACGCACCGAGATCACCCTCGAGCAGCGTTCCGAATAGCGCCCGAGCACGACGAAGGCCCCCGCACCGCGGTGTGGGGGCCTTCGTCATGCCGACGCCGGGAATCAGGCGTTGGGCTTCTTGCCGTGGTTCGCGCCGTTCTTCTTCCGGTCGCGACGCTTGCGGGCGCGCTTCGACATGTTCACTCCTCGTCGTCAAAGCTGGTCAACCTCTCAAGTGTGTCATGACGTCCCGTTCTGGTTGGATGGGGTCGTCGGGCGAGCGCCGAGGAGGGTGTCGATGGCCGAAATCAGGGCCGAAATGGTCGGCACCGTGCTGCAGGTCGTCGCGGAGCCGGGCACCGCGTTGAACGCCGGCGACACCGTCCTGATCCTGGAGTCGATGAAGATGGAGCTGCCCGCGGTGAGCGAGAAGGCGGGCACGCTGACCAGCCTCGCCGTGGCGAAGGGCGACCGCGTCCAGCAGGGTGACGTCCTCGGGACGGTCGAGTAACCGTGTCCACCCTCGCCGAACTGCTCGCCGACAACACCGGCCTCCCCGGGGAAGCCGCGGACCACCTGCAGACCGTCGTCGCGGAGTGGCAGCTGCTGGCCGACCTGTCCTTCGCCGACTTCCTGCTCTGGGTCCCGGTGACCGAAGACCTGCAGCCGGACGGCGGCGACTTCGTCTGCGTCGCGCACGCGCGGCCGACGACGGCGCCCACCGCGCACCCCGAGGACGTCGTCGGCACGCGGTTCACCGTGGAGGAGCACCCGCAGCTGGCGAAGGCCATGCGCGAGGCGCGGATCTGCCGCGAGGAGGACCCGCACTGGTACCGCGACCTGCCGATGCGGCGCGAAGCGATCCCGGTGCGGTTCCACGACGACGTCGTGGCCGTGATGAGCCGCGAGACGAACCTGGCCGCCCCGCGCGTTCCTTCGCCGCTGGAGATCGCGTACCTGGGCAGCGCCGGCGACCTGTGCCAGATGATCGTCGACGGCACGTTCCCGCCGAGCGGTACCAACGCCACCGACACGCACACGTCGCCGCGGGTGGGGGACGGCCTGATCCGGCTCGATTCGAGCGGCACGGTCGTGTTCGCCAGCCCGAACGGCCTGTCCGCCTACCACCGGATGGGGCACGAGTCCGACCTGGTCGGCACGCGCCTGGCGCCGCTGACGCGGTCGCTGATCCGCGACCCGTTCGACGCGACCGAGGTGTCGCACCGGATCATCGAGGCTCTCGACGGGAAGCCGTCGAGCCGCACCGAGGCCGATTCGCGGCGCGGCGCGGTGGTGCTGTTCCGCGCGCTGCCGCTGCGCCCGGCCGGGCAGGCGGCGGGTGCCCTGGTGCTGGTCCGCGACGTCACCGAGGTCAAGCGCCGCGACCGCGCGCTGCTCTCGAAGGACGCGACGATCCGCGAGATCCACCACCGGGTGAAGAACAACCTGCAGACGGTGGCGGCGCTGCTGCGCCTGCAGTCCCGGCGGACGTCGTCGGAGGAGGCGCGGCTCGCGCTCGCGGAGTCGGTGCGCCGGGTGACGTCGATCGCGCTGGTGCACGAGGCGCTGTCCATCTCGGTGGACGAGCGCGTCGACCTCGACAAGCTGCTCGACAACGTGCTGCCGATGGTCGGCGAGGTCGCCACGGCGGAGTCGCAGGTCGGGCTGAAGCGGAAGGGCTCGTTCGGGGTGGTGGTCGCGGAGATCGCGACGCCGCTGGTGATGGTGCTGGCCGAGCTGGTGCAGAACGCCATCGAGCACGCGTTCCCGGCGGGCCGGTCGGGCAAGGTCGAGCTGATCGTCGAACGCTCGGCCCGCTGGCTGGACGTCGTCATCCGCGACAACGGGCGCGGGCTGCCGGCGGGGTTCTCGTTGGAGCGTTCGGACGGCCTGGGCCTGCAGATCGTGCGGACGCTGGTCGAGTCCGAGCTGCGGGGTTCGCTGTCGCTGCGGAAGGTGCACGCCGAGACGTCGTCCACCCGGGTGACGGGAACCGAAGCGGCGCTGCGCATCCCTCTTTCGAGGCGCTTGTAGACCGTCGCGTTTGGACTTGATCACCGCCGGGCATACCCGTCCCGGTGGACGAGATCGGGTGCGGATCGCGGCAGGGAACCGGAACACGCTGAAGGCCCGGCACGTGGTGCTCGTGTGCCGGGCCGTTCAACGTTCGCGGGAGGACTTGAAGTCCTGGTGAGGTTTCAGCACACCCGTCGCCGGGTGGTTTCGCCTCGGTTGTTAAACTTGAACCGGGTAGGTATCACCCCAGACGGTCTGGACACAACTGCGCCAGCCCGGGTGAAATACCTGTTTGGTTCGGGTGTAGCGTGATGAAAGTCAGGCGTTGGTACGCGTGCCGATGTGCGTACGGCGGCGCTTGACTGCGCGTCGCTCGTCCTCGCTCATGCCGCCCCACACGCCGGCATCCTGACCGCTGGCCAGAGCCCAGGCCAAGCAGTCGGAAGCGACGGTGCAGCGGTGGCACACGGCCTTCGCCTGAGCTACCTGCGACAGAGCAGGACCGCTGGTTCCCACCGGGAAGAACAGCTCGGGGTCCTCGTCTCGGCAGGCCGCGTCGTGGCGCCAGTCCATGTTCGTGAGCTCCTTCATATGGCGCGGGAGGGCCGCGCCACAGTCGTCAATGGCGGTCGTCTTCTTGGGTGCTTGTGAATGCTTTCACGAAGCACTGCTTTCGACAAGGGTTTCTTGAAGATCGGTGAGTCAGGTCACCCGGCCGAGCGACCCCTCTGACCTGCGGTTTCTCTCCGAAACAGCCGCCCGAAGGGAAGGCTGATGCGCTGAGCGGAGCTTCTGCGTCGACGAACGGCAGCTTGCACTTTGCCGCAGGCGATCAGCGGTCCCGTCGTCACACGATTACGCTGAGTGCATTCGGGACACTGAAGAATTCCACCCTGGTCCGCTGGCCGACGAGGTCGCCGTCCACCTGGAAGTTTACCGGTTCAGCTGCGTCGATGCGGATCATCGGCACGTCGTCGTGACGCACGAGACGTTTTCCTTTTTGGTTGCTCTTCGTAGCCAAAGCACGCCGTACATGCTTGAACACCGTGGGCAACCCCAGACCGTTCAACGCGAACAGACCCAATCCCGTCTCGAACGAGCAACCCGGGTTGAGGTGGACCGGACGCTCGCCCAGGTAGCTCCACGGATCGGTGTTCGACACGAAAGCGGTCAGCGCTTCGGTGGGTTCTTCACCCGGGACGCGGATGGTCAGGGCCGGCCGGCCCAGCGGCGGCCGGAAGTAGGAGCGGACGGCGGCCCTCATGTAGAGGCCGGCGGTCGTCTGCTTGCCGCGGCGCTTGGCGACCCGGCCGACGACGTCGGCGTCCCAGCCGAGCCCGGAGTTGAAGGTGAACCAGTGCCCGTCGGCCAGGCCGAGCCCGACCCGGTGGGAGCGGTCGTTCTCCAGCGCGTTGAGCAGCTGGTGGGTGGCCTCGACGGGATCCGCGGAGATGCCGAGAGCGCGTGCGAACACGTTGGCCGAGCCGCCGGGCACGACGCCCAGGGCCGGCACTCGCCCGATCTGGGTGGGATCGCCGTCCGAATCGGCCAGCAGGCCGTTGACGACCTCGTTGACCGTGCCGTCGCCGCCGTGCGCCACGACCAGGTCGATCCCGTCCCGCGCGGCCGAGCGCGCGACGGCCATGGCGTGCCCGCGGTAGTCGGTTTCGACCACGTCGAGCTTGACCTGGCTGGCGAGCGCGTGCGCCAGGACGTCCCGGCCACCGGCGGTGGTCGAGGTGGCCTGGGGGTTCACGACGAGGATTGCGCGCACTACCGCAGGGTAGGTGACGCCCACCGCCCCGAGAACCTCTCGACGGCGCAAGGTGACCGGAAGCACCGGCCGCCGCAACGTTCCGAACCGCACCTGTGACCCTGTGCCGGGCGGCCCTCCTTCGTGTGACGAGTGTCCGCTCGTCGTGACAAGTGCACCCGGGCCGACCGCCCGCTCATCGACGACACCTGAATTCTCAGCGCCCGGGCGGTCCCGCGAAAACGGCCGACCGGGTGGCATACGATCGAATCAGCTCACGCACGGTGACCCGCCCTGGTCGAGTCCACTGTGCTCCCGCAAAGCAAGTCGCTTCGGAAGGCCCCGCAGTGAAGCTCTCGCCCGCTCCCCGTGAGGTCCGGCTGGCCGGCGTGGTCACCGCGGTGCCGTCGCTCGCCCTGCTGGTGTTCGGGGTGGTCGTGCTGGTGAACGGCCTGGGTTCGCCCGCGCGGCCGGGCAACAACATCTACGTCGAGTCCGGCACGTTCATCGTGGTGGCGCTGGCGTTCCTGGCCGCGTCGGCCGGGCTCGTCGCCGGCCAGACGTGGGCGCGCTCGCCCGGCGTGGTGATCGCGCTGATCGTGGTCGGCCTCGGCTGGTACCTGCTCGGCCCGTCCGGCGAGCCGGTGTGGGGCGTGCCGATCGCGCTGTTCGGCATCGGGGCGCTGGTCCTGTTGTTCCGGCGGCCGTCGCGGGCCTGGGCGCTGGGCCTGCGCGAAGGCGAGACGGAGACGGAAGCCGCCGAGCGAGGCGGCCTGGCCGGCCGCCGCGCCGAGCGCGAAGGTCACGAAGAGGACTGAACCCGGATCCCGCGTGATCAGGCCCGGATCCCGCGTGATTGAAGCCGTGACTCGCGAGATCCGGCTCTGATCACGCGAGTCACGGCTCTGATCACGCGAGTTACGCCTGGGCGGCCAGGGCTTGCAGGGGCTCGTCGGTGAGGCGGTTGACCGTCCACTCGTCCATCGGGACCGCGCCGAGGGCCTTGTAGAACTCCGTCGCCGGGTTCCAGTCCAGGACCGACCACTCGAGCCGGCCGTAGCCGTTCGCGACGCACTCCGCCGCCAGGGCCGCCAGCAGGGCCTTGCCCAGGCCCGAGCCACGGTGGGCGGGCAGGACGAACAGGTCCTCCAGGTAGATCCCGTGCACGCCGCGCCACGTCGAGAAGTTCAGGAACCAGACCGCGAAGCCGACGACCTCGCCGTCCACTTCGGCCACGTGCCCGAACAGCTTGGGCGCCTCGCCGAACAGGGCCTCGCGCAGCTGCGGCACCGTCAGGTGGCACTCGTCGGGCGCGCGTTCGTACTCGGCCAGGTCGTAGGCGAGCCGGACGGCGGCCTCGACGTCGTCGGGCCGGATCCGGCGGATGCGGTCGTCGGGCACGTCAGTCCTCCAGGGCGGGCAGCAGGTTGAGGTGTTCGATCTGGGGTTCGCCGCGCTCGTCGCCGAGCACCGCGATGCCGGCCGCGTCCAGTCCGAAGTGGACGCCGGACGTCGCGGGCTGCCCGAGCCAGCGGGCCACCAGCACGCGGCTGAAGTGCCCGTGCCCGACGAGGATCACGTCGCCGGCCTCGATGTCACCGCGGGCGCGTGCCAGCACGCGGTCGGCGCGGGCGGAGACCTCCGAAGCGCTTTCGCCGCCGGGAATCGGGTGGGTCCAGACGGTCCAGCCCGGCACGGTCTCGCGGATCTGCGGTGTGGTGATGCCTTCGTACTCGCCGTAGTCCCACTCGGAGAGGTCCTCGGTGACCTCGTCGACGCGCAGCCCGGCCAGCGCGGCGGTCCGCAGCGCGCGGGTGCGCGGGCTCGACAGCACGAGCGACGGCCCGCCGACCAGGCTCCGGAGCGTGCCGCCGGCGGCCAGTGCCTGGCCTTCCCCGGCCGGCGTCAGCGGGATGTCGGTGCGGCCGGTGTGCCGTCCGTTCACCGACCATTCGGTCTGGCCGTGCCGGAGGAGGAAGAGACGGTTCGCCACACGGGCGAATATATCCGGCGGTTTGCGCGGCGGCCGGGCGTCTGGTTGGCTACTGAGCAGTAGCTTAGCTCGAGGAGACCTCCATGCCCGACACGTCGACGTTCGCGCTGTGGCACAAGCTGGCCGGCAAGCCGGGCGGGAAACAGCTGTTCAGCGCGGCGATGTGCCTGCGCGTGCCGTACTTCCGCACGGTGCTGCCGTCGGTGCGCGAGCTGCGCCCGGGCCACTGCGAAGTCACCGCGCCGAAGTGGTGGGGTGTCTACAACCACATCCACACGTTCCACGCGATCGCCGCCTGCAACCTCGCCGAGATCGCGATGGGCATGCTCGCGGAGGCGACGGTCCCCGCGACGCACCGGTGGCTGCCGAAGGGCATGAACGTCCAGTACGTCGCGAAGGCCGAAACGGGCCTGCGTGCGGTCGCGTCGCTGCCCGCGCTGCCGGAGTTCGGCGACGAGGGTTTCGAGCTCGAGGTCCCGGTGACCATTTCGGACACGAGTGCCAAGCCCGTGGTCACCGGGACGATCACGATCTGGGTGACGCCGAAGAAGCGTTAGAGCGGCTTGTACTGCACGTACGTCGTCTGCTGGAACGTGTTCTCGCCGGCCGCCGACGGCAGGCCCAGCCGGAGGTCGACGAGCTTGCCGAGGGCGCCGCAGCCGCTGGTCGCGGGCAGGGCGAGGTCCGGGTCGACGACACCGAAGTACGCGATCCGCGGGTCGTTCGAGATGATCCGCGGCGGCACCGCCGGGTCGTCGTGGACGACGGTGTGCAGCGGGGCGGCGAGGGTGCCGATGCTGCAGTCCTTGCGCAGCAACGGGTGCTGGACGACTGCGTAGAGGTCGACCTCGCCGCGGCGTTCGTCGTTGCTCTGGAAGTCCGAATGACCGCCGTAGCGCACCTGGATCGTCGCGCCGGGGATGCCCGGCAGCGGTGCCGGCGCGTGCCGCATGGCGCCGAACACCTGCGCGTACTGGCCGTTCACCCGGCCCTCGCTGAACGTGATGCGCAGCTCCCCGAGCGGGATCTCCCGGTCGTGGATGGTCAGTTTTCCTTGTGAGACAAAGGCTTCGCAACGCCACGTGCCCGGGTCGGCGTTCGCGGGCGGTGCCGGGCAGTCCGTGAAGTCGAACGTCGGCAGCTCGTCGGCGGACGCCGATCCGGGCAGGACCCCCAGTGCGGCGACGGCGACCGCGGCCGCCCCCAGTGCGAGAAGTTTCATGGCGGTGAGCCTGCTCGTCCCGCGCGGCCCGGACATCCGGGATCGCCCCCAGGGGAAGACCGGAAATTTCCCTCGACTGGGTGAAACACGTTCTGATTAGTTAACGCCGTTTACTGGGCTGGGGCATGCTCGGGACCATGTCTGTGTTTTCCCGCCGCCGGTTCCTCGGCCTCGCCGCCCTGAACTCCGCCGCCGCCCTCGGGCTGACCACGGTCTCGACGCGGCCCGCGGCAGCGTCACCGCTCCCGGAGTACTCGCCGGCGGTGGTCATCGGCACCGGCTACGGCGCCGCCGTCACGGCGTTGCGGCTCGGCGAGGCCGGGATCCCGACGTTGATGCTCGAGATGGGCAAGCTGTGGACCGAGCCCGGCGCGGACGGCGAGGTCTTCTGCTCGATGCTCAAGCCCGACGAGCGCGCGATGTGGTTCAAGGACCGCACCGAGGCGCCGCTCGCGTCGTTCCTCTGGCTCGACCTGGCCAACCGCGACATCGGGCGCCACGCCGGCGTGCTCGACCGGGTGAGCTTCGGCGACATGGCGGTGTACCTCGGCCGCGGCGTCGGCGGCGGTTCCCTGGTCAACGGCGCGATGGCGGTGACGCCGGAGCGGTCGTACTTCGAGGAGATCCTGCCGCGGGTCGACGCCGGCGAGATGTACGGCAAGTACTTCCCGCGGGCGAACGCGGCCCTGGGGGTCAACGTCGTCGACCCGGACTGGTTCGAGACGTGCCGCTCGTACCAGTACGCCCGCGTCTCCCGGAAGGCCGCGCGCAAGGCCGGGTTCGGCACGGTGTTCGTCCCCAGCGTGTACGACCTGGACTACCTGCGGCGCGAGGAGGCGGGCGAGGTCCCGCGCTCGGCGGACGCGTCCGAGGTCATCTACGGCAACAACCACGGGAAGCGCTCGCTCGACAAGTCCTACCTGGCCGCCGCGCTCGGCACCGGCCACGTGACCATCGAGACGCTGCGCGAGGTCCGCGAGATCCTCCGGCAGCCCGACGGGACGTACACATTGGTCGTCCGCGAGATCGACGAGCACGGCACCGTCCTGGGCACCCGGCAGGTGAGCACGAAGCACCTGTTCCTCGGCGCGGGCAGCGTCGGCTCGACCGAGCTGCTGGTGCGCGCCCGCGACACCGGGCGGCTCCCCGAGCTGGGCGAGGCGGTCGGGCAGGGCTGGGGCACCAACGGCAACGTCATGTGCGGGCGTGCCAACCACGTCTGGGACACCACCGGCAGCCTGCAGTCCGGCATGCCCGCGCTCGGCATCGACAACCGGGCCGACCCGGTGCACCCCGCGTTCGCCGAGATCGCGCCGGTGCCCGCCGGCCTCGAGACGTGGGTCAGCCTCTACCTGGCGATCACGAAGAACCCCGAACGCGGGCACTTCACCTACGACGCGGCGAGCGACTCGGCGAAGCTGCACTGGACGGCGTCGCAGGGGCAGCCGTCGATCGACGCCGCGAAGGCCCTGTTCGACAAGATCAACCGGGCGAACCGGACGATCTACCGCTACGACCTGTTCGGCGACACCCGCACCTTCGAGAACCGCTTCACCTACCACCCGCTGGGCGGGCTGGTGCTCGGCGAGGCGACCGACGACTATGGCCGAGTGAAGGGCTACCGGAACCTCTACGTCACCGACGGCTCGCTCATCCCGGGCAGCACCGGCGTCAACCCGTTCGTGACGATCACGGCGCTGGCCGAGCGCAACATCGAGCGCGTCCTCGCCGAAGACCTCAAGGGCTGAGCTTCGCCAGTGAATCGACGAAGCCGTCGTCGGCGCCTGCGAAGAACGACGCGTCGGCGGCTTCGACGTCCTTGAGGGCCTTCGCGACCAGGTCCAGGCCGGCTTGGGTGACTTCCAGGCGCTTCGCGCGGGCGTCGGCCGGGTCGTCGGCGCGGGCGAGCAGGCCGCGTTCGGCGAGCTTGCGGACGACCTGGCTGGTCATCATCGTGTCCGTGCCGGCCCGCTCGGCCAGCTGCCGCTGGGTCGGGGGCTCACCCGAGCGGGTGAGCCACCACGTGGTCGTCAGCAGCACGAACTGGACGTGCGTGAGGTCGTGCGGGGCCAGCGCGGCCCGCATCGCCCGCTGCCAGGCCAGTGTCACGCGCCACAGCAGGAAGCCGGGGCTGCGCTCGGGGCCGGGCAGGCGGGACTCCGGGGTGGTCATACTCGCGAGGATGCCTCAGCCAATCGCGCCAGTGCGCGCATGGCGTCCGGGGTGTCCGACGTGACCTGCTCGCCGAAGCCTTCGGGTCCGTCGATGGTGACGCGGTAGGTGATGCGCGTGCCGCCTTCGACGTCGGTCAGGACGTGCTCGAACCGCAGGTGGGCGTCCGGCAGCCGGGTCTCGTCGGTGAAGCTCCGGCCCTCGGTGACCTCGGTCAGGGTGAACGGGATCGGCGGCATCCCGTCCATCGTCATGGTCCCGCTGGTCCCGACGGCGAAGGGGCCTTCGACGACCACCGAGCGGACGCCCGCGTCCCACTCGGGCCAGCGGCCGGTGTCGGCCCAGAGCGGCCAGATCGCGTCGGCGGGAGCGGTGGAGGTCTCGCTGTGCTCGTACTCGTAAAGTGTCATGCGGGCAGACTATATGCGCGCTTACTAACTACGCAAGGGGTCACGCGGACCCGGTGGTGCGGTGCTCAGTGCGCCGAGCGCAGCTTGTCGTAGTAGGCGACGCAGTCCTGGTAGGACGGCAGCAGCCCCTGCTCCTGGGCCTCGGCCAGCGTGGGCGCGGTGCGGTCCTTCTCGGACAGGATCGGCTCGATGTCCGCGGGCCAGGGCAGGCCCAGTTCCGGGTCGAGCGGGGTGATGCCGTGCTCGCCCGTCGGGTTGTACGGCTCGGAGCACAGGTAGGCCATCACCGTGTCGTCCTCGAGGGCGATGAAGCCGTGCCCGAGGCCCTCGGCGAGGTAGGCGGAGTTGAACCGGTCCGCGTCGAGCCGGACGGCGTCCCAGGTCCCGAAGCTCGGCGAACCGACGCGGATGTCCACGACGACGTCGAGCAGCGAGCCGCGGGCGCAGTAGATGTACTTCGCCTGGCCGGGAGGCGTGTCGGCGAAGTGGATGCCGCGGATCGCGCCGCGCCGGGACACGCTGTGGTTCGCCTGGGCCAGCCGCAGGGGGTGCCCGGTCGCCTCGCGCAGGACATCCTCCTGGAAGGGGGCGACGAACAGGCCCCGCTCGTCGGGGAACGCCCGGGGGGAGAACTCGAAGGCGTCCGGGACGCTCAGCCGGCGGAATTCCATGGCGTCACCATATCGGGCGGTTAAAAAACCGAACGGACGTCTTGGCAATTGCCGGGAATAGGGGTCCGGTGTGACGTCAGCCGCACCGAGGGGTCCCCTCCCGGACAAGACCTGTCACAATGACTGGACCGCCGCGTCCGCGGCCATCGCCAGACCCACGGCACCGATGGCCGACGTGACGCCTCGCCGACAGGCCGGCGCTACCGCGCTGGGCTGCCGTGCCGGGATGAGGCTCATTCGGATCAGCTCGGCGCAGCTGCCGGTGGTTCGCACCGCAGGCCGGTTAGCGCCGGGCGACGTCTGAATGAGCCTCACTCACCCACGGATTCCCCTGCAGACCGTGGTCCCAGCTCGCATGCCCAGGAGAAATTCCAGTGACCCAAGTCCGATCCGCGAGTTCCGTCATTCCCACTGGGGGAATGACGGAAACGACGACAGGAATCCCCATGAGCGACCCCACCGGCGCGCCAGCACCGGTCACCGACGAAGAGATCTTCACCGGGCACGAGGGCGGCAAGCTCTCGGTGGCGGCCACCCGCCCGATTTCCAGCCCGCGTGACCTTTCGATCGCGTACACCCCGGGTGTGGCGAAGGTGAGCCGCGCGATCGCCGAGGACGCGGCCAAGGCCAAGCGGTACACGTGGGCGGACCGGCTCGTCGTCGTGGTGAGCGACGGGACGGCGGTGCTGGGCCTCGGCGACATCGGCGCGAGCGCGTCGCTGCCGGTCATGGAGGGCAAGTCGGTCCTGTTCAAGACCTTCGGCGGGCTCGACTCGATCCCGCTGGTGCTCGACACCACCGACGTCGACGAGATCGTCGAGACGCTGGTGCGGCTGCGACCGTCCTTCGGCGCGGTCAACCTGGAGGACATCTCCGCGCCGCGGTGCTTCGAGCTGGAGGACAAGCTCAAGCAGGCGCTGGACTGCCCGGTCATGCACGACGACCAGCACGGCACGGCGATCGTCACGCTGGCCGCCCTGCGCGGCGCCAACCTGGTCCTCGACCGGGCGATCGCCGACCAGCGCGTCGTCGTCTCCGGCGCCGGCGCGGCGGGCGTCGCGTGCGCGCGGATCCTGCAGGAGGCCGGCATCGGCGACGTCACCGTCCTCGACTCGCGCGGCATCATCCACCCCGGCCGCGACGGCCTGAACCCGATCAAGGCGCGCCTGGCTTCGGAGACGAACAAGGCGGGTCTCCAGGGCGGGCTGGCGGAGGCGCTCGAAGGCGCGGACGTGTTCCTGGGCCTGTCCGGCGCGACGATCGACGAGACGCTGCTCGGCCGGATGGCGGGCGGCGGCATCGTGTTCGCACTGTCCAACCCGGACCCGGAGGTGCACCCGGAGGTCGCCGCGCGCTACGCGTCGATCGTGGCCACCGGGCGCAGCGACTTCCCGAACCAGATCAACAACGTGCTGGCGTTCCCGGGCGTCTTCCGCGGTGCCCTGGACTCGGGTGCGCGGGCGATCACGGAGAACATGAAGCTGGCGGCCGCCGAGGCGATCGTGTCGGTGGCGATGGACGACCTGGGCCCGGACCGCATCGTCCCGAGCCCGCTCGACCCCCGCGTCGCCCCCGAGGTCGCGGCCGCGGTGGCGAAGGCCGCGGAGGCGGACGGCGTCACGGCCTGACGTTGTCCATGAGGGGCACCTTCATGGCTTTTAGAGCCATGAAGGTGCCCCTCATGGCATGTCAGAGGAGTTCGGCGAGGCGGTGCCTCGGGACGTCGACCAGGCGCAGGTTCACCAGGTCCTCGGGGACGTCCAGGGCGACGTTCGCCAGGCGGGCGTGGGCGCGGGTCAGGACCTCGTCCTGCTGCTCCACCGCGTCCGCGACCACCACCGCGTGCCGGTTGTCCGGCGTGCTGCGCAGGTACCGCAGGGTGTACTTCCCCCGGACCAGCTCCGCCAGCGACGTCTGGGACCGCTCGTCCGCCAGGTCCGGGTGCGCGTTCGGCACCAGCAGCGCCAGCCGGCGGGCGTTCGTGCCCAGCAGGGTGCGCAGCAGCCACGGCCCCGGGTCGGCCGTGAGGTCCATCGCGACGGCGTCGCCCTCGGGCCCCGAAATCGACCAGTCCACCGGCCGCGTCTCCGGGGAAAGCCCGCCCGAGACGGCGATCTCCTTCAGCTTCTCCAGCAGCGCCGGCTTCGTCCCGGCCGCCTCCACCGACTGCGGCCCGTGCGTGTAGATCGCGGACTTCCCCTTGGTGCCACGCATCTTCTTGGCCTTCGCCGTCGGCTGGCAGACGTACAGGTCCGCCGCGCTGCCGATCGCCTGCGCCCCGAAGTAGCGGTTGAAGTCCGGCAGGATCGCCTCGAACGTCAGCCCGAGCGTGGCCAGTGACCGCTGCACCTGCGCGCCCAGCGCCGGGTGCCGCGGGCTGTAGCCGTACGCGAACAGCAGCCGGCCTTCGGACGGCTCCCGCAGCGCCTGCACCCCGCGCGCCGCGAACAGGCCCATGCCCTCGGGCGTGTACGGCGGATCGCTGAACACCAGGTCGAAGGCGCCGCCGAAGGCCGGCGGCAGGCCGATGCGCAGGTCCGCGTGGGCGGTGGCGATCTCGCGCCCGCCGCGGTCGTCGAGGTAGGCCAGCACGCGCTCGTCGAGGTCGACGACCGTCAGCGACGCCGCCGGGCAGACTGCGTGCACCGCCAGCGACGTCAGGTCGTGGTCGCCGAGGAACAGCAGGTTCGCCGACGCCAGGTCGTACCGGGCGTCCAGCCACAGCGCGCGGCGCAGCACCGTCTCCGGCGTGGCCTGCACGTGGTCGAGCGCGGCCAGCGGCGACGGCACCTCCGCGACCCACTCGGCGACCTTCGGCAGCAATTCGTGCGTCGCGACGGCTTCGTCGAGCGGGTCGGCGTAGCGGGGCGCGCTGTACTGCAGGTACGACGCCGCGACGCCGGGGGAGAGCCGCAGCCGGTCGCCGCTGCGGTCGAGGTCGTCACCCAAGGCGGTGAGGACGTCCTCGACGCTGCGTCGCGGCGCCGCGCTCAGCCGCACCAGCTCGCCGAGGTCGTGGTCACCGGTCCGCAGCAGGTCGATGACGCGGTACAGCGGGCGGACGCCGACGCCGTGCTTGGCGAGGATGTCGTCGAGTGCAGTCACGGGCTCTCAGCGTAGTCACCACCTGCCGGAACACCGTGCCAACCGTCGCCAACTCGGCTACGGTCGATCGGACCGGACATGGGGAGTGGGCAAGTGACGATCGAATTCCGCGACGTGACCAAGCAGTATCCCGATGGGACGGTCGCCGTCGACAAGCTGAACCTGACGGTCGAGGACGGCACGATCACCGTGTTCGTCGGCCCGTCCGGCTGCGGCAAGACGACGTCGCTGCGGATGATCAACCGGATGGTCGAGCCCACCGGCGGCCAGGTGCTGCTGGACGGCAAGGACGTCGCCGAGGGCGACCCGGCGCTGCTGCGCCGCGGCATCGGCTACGTCATCCAGCACGCCGGCCTCTTTCCACATAGGACGGTGCTGGACAACATCGCCACCGTGCCCCTGCTGTCGGGCTGGGACAAGGCGAAGGCGCGCAAGCGGGCCGCCGAGCTGCTCGAGACCATCGGCCTGCCGGTCGAGCTCGGCAAGCGGTACCCGGCCCAGCTCTCGGGCGGCCAGCAGCAGCGCGTCGGCGTCGCCCGCGCGCTCGCCGCGGACTCGCCGGTGCTGCTGATGGACGAGCCGTTCTCCGCGGTCGACCCGATCGTGCGCGAGGACCTGCAGAACGAGCTGCTGCGGCTGCAGTCGCAGCTGGGCAAGACGATCGTGTTCGTCACCCACGACATCGACGAGGCCGTCCGGCTCGGCGACAAGGTCGCGGTGATGCGCGTCGGCGGCAAGCTCGCCCAGTACGGCACGCCCTCCGACGTGCTGCGCCACCCGGTGGACGACTTCGTCGCGTCGTTCGTCGGCCGGGACCGCGGCTACCGCGGCCTCTCCTTCCTCTCCGCCGAGGGCGTCGAGGTGAAGGAGATCGAGCTGGTCGAGATCGGCTCGGCGGTGTCCGCGAGCGACGGCTGGCGGCTGGGTGTCAACGCCGACAAGCAACCCCGCGGCTGGCTGCGGCCGAACTCCACAGTGGACGGCACACTGTCCGAAGACGACCTCGTCGCCGGCGGTTCACTGTGGACCCACGGGACGCCGATCCGCGGGGCGCTCGACGCCGCGCTGTCCTCGCCGGCCAGCCTCGGCGTGGTCGTCGACGAAGACCACCGCGTGCTCGGCGGCGTCGTCGCGAGACAGGTCCTGGACGTGATCGAGGCGACGCCCCAGGCGTCATGAGCTTCTTCGACGAGCTCGGGCAGTACCTGAGCAGCGGGAACACGCGCGTCGAGGTCCTCGGTGACCTGGGCGACCACGTCTACCTGGCGCTGCTCCCGCTGGTACTGGGCATCGTCCTCGCGATCGCGGCCGGCTGGCTCGGCCACCGCTGGCGGCCGGCCCGGCAGGTGCTGATGGTGCTGGCCAACCTGCTCTACACGATCCCGTCGCTGGCGTTGTTCGTCGTCATCCCCGGCCTCATCGGGTCGAAGATCCTGGACAGCATCAACGTCGTCGTCGCGCTGACGATCTACACCACGGCGCTGCTGGTGCGTCCGGTGCTCGACGCGCTGGACGCCGTGGCGCCGTCGGTGATCGCCGCGGCCACCGCCGTCGGGTACAAGCCCGTGCGCAAGTTCTTCGCCGTCGAACTGCCGCTGTCGGTCCCGGTCCTCGCGGCCGGCGTGCGGGTGGCGTCGGTCAGCAACATCAGCCTGGTCAGCGTCGGCGCGCTGATCGGCACCGGCGGCCTCGGGGTGCTCTTCACCGACGGGTTCCAGCGCGAGTACTTCTCGCCGATCGTCGTCGGCATCGTGCTGACCTTGCTGCTCGCGCTGGTCGTCGACCTGGTCCTGGTGGGAATCCGGAACCTCCTGACACCGTGGGAACGGGCCGGGAGCACGGGGGTGGCCGTCGCATGATCACCGACCTCTTCCACTGGTTCGGCGACCCGGCCCACTGGTCGGGCCCGGACGGCATCCCGCAGCGACTGCTGGAACACCTCGGCTACACCGCTTTGTCGCTGGTGATCGCGTTGGTCATCGCTGTCCCGTTGGGACTGTTCGTCGGCCACACCGGACGCGGCGGCGTCGCTTTGGTGAGCGCGGGCAACGCGATCCGCGCGCTGCCGACGCTGGGGCTCGTGACGTTCCTGTTCCTGCTCTTCACCGAAAGCGTCACCTCGACGATCATCGGGCTCGTCGTGCTGGCCGTGCCGCCGATCCTGGCCGGCACGTACGCCGGGCTGCAGGCGACCGACCACGGCGTGGTCGACGCCGCCGAGGGCGTCGGGATGACCGGCTGGCAGCGGCTCTGGAAGGTCGAGGTGCCGATCTCGCTGCCGCTCGTGCTCGGCGGCATCCGCAACGCCGTGCTCCAGCTCGTGGCGACCGCCGCGGTGGCCGCGTACGTCGGACTCGGTGGCCTGGGCCGATTCCTGCTCGACGGACTGGCCATTTTGGACTATTCCGAAGTCATCGCGGGTGCGTTGCTGACGACGTTGCTCGCGATCGTCCTGGACGTGCTTTTCGCGTTGCTGAACCGGGCTCTCGTGCCCCGGGGCGTCCGGCTCGCGACCGCGGCGGCGACCGGCAAGAAGGTGGCGGCATGAAGCGGCTCGGTCTCGTGGCTGCCGCCTTGGTCCTGGTGGCCGGCTGCGGCAACCCGCTGGCGGGCGGTGGCGAAGGTGGTTCGAACGGCGACATCATCATCGGCGCGTCCGACGTCGGGGAAAGCCTGCTGCTGGCCCAGATCTACGCCGGCGCGCTGAAGAACGCGGGGGCGGCGAACGTGACCGTGCGGCCGCCGGTCGGCAGCCGCGAGGTCGTCGTCAAGGCGCTGCAGGACAAGTCGCTGTCGGTGGTGCCGGACTACAGCGGGAACCTGTTGCGGTACTTCGACAAGGAGACGTCCGCGACGACGTCTCAGGACGTCTACGCGCAGCTTCGCCAGAAGATCCCCGCGGGGTTCGAGGTCCTGGACCAGGCGCCGGCCGAGGACAAGGACCTCCTGGTCGTCGGGGCGCAGCTGGCGTCGTCGGGCGTCAAGACGTTCTCCGACCTGGGGAAACGCTGCGGCGAGCTGGTGTTCGGCGGGCCGGGTCAATGGAGCAGCCGCTGGAAGGACCAGATCAAGAAGCTCTACGGCTGCGAGTTCAAGGAGATCCGCACGACCGACACGGGCGGCCCGGTGACGGTGGCGGCGCTGAAGTCGGGTGACGTCCAGGTGGCGGACCTGTTCAGCACGTCGTCGACGATCGCGGCGAACGGGTTCGTGCCGCTGGTCGACGACAAGAACATGTTCCCGGCGCAGAACATCGTGCCCCTGGTCGCGAAGGGAACGCTGTCGGAACAGGAAGCCGCGGCGCTGAACCGGGTGTCGGCGGCGCTGACCACCGACCAGCTGACCCGGCTGAACGTCGAGTTCACCGAGGAGAAGCGCAACCCCCTCGACATCGCCGAAGACTTCCTGGCCCGCAACAACCTCAAGGCTTAGCGATCGCCGCTTCGTGCACGTCGTGCAGGTGGATGAGCAGGTCGTAGGACCGCGCGAGCGCGATGTCCGCCGGGTCGACGGGGAACCCCGTCCCGATGTCGTAGGTCGGGCGGGGGACGTCCAGCCACGCGCGCGCCGCGGCCGGGGCGGTCCGCATGTCGAGGTAGTAGTCCTGGTACCGGACCTGGTCGAGGGTGTACTCGTTCGATCCGGGGCCGGCGGCGCCGACCGTGAACTTCTGCCAGGTACCGGCTTCGTCCTGCGAGAGGAACGAACCGCGGTCGAAGGTGAAGCCGGTGGCGACGTAGTTCGCGCCGAGTGTGTCGCGCAGGAACGAGCCCTGCGTCTTGGGGTACCGCCCGGGATCACCGGAGATGTAGCCGACGTGGCCGTTGTGGGCCGACAGCAGGATCTTGGCGCCGGTGTGGCGTTGCCACCAGACGACGTTCTGCGCCATGACCTCGTCTCGGAAGCGCTGGGAGTTCGCCACCGAGGCCGGGTCGGCGAGGTCGATCGTGAGGAACTTCGCGGTCTGGGCGATGGACCGGGCGTCCTGCGCCACCCAGTCGTCGCCGAGGCTTTGCACCAGCTCGAGGGCTTCCTGGGCTTGGGCCGCGAGCCGTTGCCGCTCCGCGAGCGGCTTGGCGAGGTAGGCGTAGACGTCGTCGATCGGGCGCAGGCCGGTGTAGAGCTCGTTGAGCCGGGCGAGCGATTCGGGGTGGGTCCGCTGGACGTAGCCGGTCACCCGGCCGAAGAACTCGTCGTCCACGGTCGGGGCACTGAGGTCGTCGCCGAGGAAGTGGACGGTGCGGCCGGGGTGGTGGCGGTTGTAGTCGCGCATCCACTCGATGAGGTGGACGAACTCCTCGCGGTCCCACGGCGAGCCGGCGAGCGCGGCCTTGGCGACCGTGCGCGCGTCACCGACGCCGGTCTGGAGGAACTCGTCGATCTCGAGTCCCGCGGACCAGCTCATTTCGAGCGCGAAGGTGGTGAAGCCCTTCTGCTCGACGAGGTAGCGGAAGAGCCGCTCCTTCATGGCGAAGAACTCGTGGGAGCCGTGGGTCGCTTCGCCGAGGCCGGTCACTTGGGCGTCGCCGATCATCGCGCCCAGGGCCCGCAGGTCGGCGGTGTCCCGGCCGGGTTCGGTGGTGCGCAGGGGATGCGCCGCCTGGGTCAGGGCGCGGACGGGGTCCGGCTGGGCGGCATCGGCGGTGGTGGGGGCGAAGAGCGTTCCGGTCGCGATCGCCGCGACGGCGAGGACGGCCGTGGTTTTCCGGTTCCTGGTCATGGAAGGGATATTGGCCGGGGCGCGGGCTCGCCACCCTGGGGCCGGCCGCCCGCTTCGGGGTAGCGCAGGCACTACCCCCCGGTCAGTCGAGGGCCAGCCGGACGCCGAGGCCGATGAAGATGCCACCGGTGGCGACCTCGATCCGGCGCTGGTTCTTCTTCCGGCGCACCCACCCGCCGATGCGGCCGGCGAGCACGCCGACGGCGCCGTCGACGAGGAACTCGAACACGATCATGATCGCGCCGAGGATCGCGAACTGCAGCCAGACGTGCCCTCGTCCCGGGTCGATGAACTGCGGGAGGAAGGCGATGGTGAAGGTGACCATCTTCGGGTTGAGCAGGTTGGTCAGCAGGCCGCTGAGGTAGGCGCGGTCGGCGGGTTTTTCCACGAGCGGCTTACGGTTCCGGATAGCTTGGACGCCGAGGTAGATGAGGTAAGCGGCGCCGGCGATCTTGACGCCGGTGAAGGCGACGGGAACGGCGGCGAAGAGCGCGGCCAGCCCGGCCGCGGCGACGGTGACGTGGATGGCTTCGCTGGTGGCGACCCCGGCGGTGGCGAGAAGCCCGGCTTTCGGGCCGCCGCGCATGCCGCAGCCGAGGATGAAGAGCATGTCCGGGCCCGGGGTGACCATCGCGACGATGGTGGTGAGGACGAAGGCCAGGAGGAGGTGCGGGTCGACCGGCATGAGCCGATCCTGACACGCGGGCCGCGCCCGGCGAACTTGTTTTCGGCCTCCGGCGCATTGCCATGATGGATCACGTGACCACCGACTACGACAGCTTCGCCGAGGCGTACGCGGCCGAGAACGAGACCAGCCTCATGAACGCCTACTACACGCTGCCCGCCATCTTGGGCCTGGCGGGGGACGTCGCCGGGCGGCGGATCCTCGACGCGGGCTGTGGCTCCGGCCCCCTGTTCGCCGCGCTGCGGGATCGCGGGGCCGTCGTGACCGGCTTCGACTCCAGCGCCGGGATGGTCGAGTCGGCTCGCCGAAAGCTCGGCTCCGGCGCCGAGCTGCAAGTCGCTGACCTGGGCGAGCCGCTCTCGTATCCCGACGGCGCGTTCGACGACGTCGTCGCCGCCCTGGTCCTGCACTACCTGGAGGACTGGGCCGCGCCGCTGGCCGAACTCCGGCGCGTGCTCAGACCCGGCGGCAGGCTGATCATGGCTGTCAACCACCCGCTGCTCCACAAGTTGGTCCATCCCGAGGGCGACTACTTCGCGACCAGCAAGTGGTCCGACGAGTACGTCTTCAGCGGCCAGAAGGCCGTGCTCACCTTCTGGCACCGGCCGCTGCACGCGATGACCGACGCCTTCACCGCGGCCGGCTTCCGCACCGCTGTGATCAGCGAACCGCCCTTCGCGCCGAAAGCCCGCGAACTCTTCCCCGACGAGCTAGCGAGATTTCCTTCCGGAGCCTTCCTGGGTTTCCTGTTCTTCGTCCTCGAGGCCGGCTAACGACGTAAGGCGGCCGCGACCCGGCCCGCGTCCTCGATGCCTCGCTCCGGCGGCTCCTCCGGCAGCGGCAGCAGCACCACCGACCCGCTCCCGGCCTCGTGCAGCGAACGCACCGCGGCGACGCACTGATCGAGATCCCCGCACACGGCCAACCGGGAGATCCACTCCGGCCGCAGCCCGGCCGCCAGTTCGTCCACAGTGGACGCCGAGTCGACCAGCTCCAGCAGCTCCGAAGCGAACGGCAGACCCTCCACCTGCACCCGAGACCCAGGCGTCAACGACTCCGCCACCGTCGTCCGCGCGCGCTCGAGGTCGCCCAACGCCAGCCAGTTGTACGTCACCACCGCATGATGGTCGGGCGCGCCCTCCGCGGAACGTCCGGCGGCGATCCCGGAGAGAGCCGTCCGCACGAACTCCGGCGGTGACGGCTCCGCCAGGATCGTCCCGTCCGCGGAGGAACCCGCCACCGCAAGGGACTTCGGGCGACGTACGCCGGCCAGCACCGGCGGCACCTCAGCCGGCGGAAACACGAGTTCCACCTCGTCCAGCGTGACATGCCGGCCCTGCGCGGTCACCCGGTCGCCCGCCAGCAGCCGGCGGACCGCCACCAGAGTCTCCTCCAAAGCTGCCAGCGGCGAAGCCGGATAGGCGCCGATCTGGCGCATCCACGACGCCACCCCGTGCCCCAGCCCGCCGATCAGCCGGCCCGGGTGCAGCTCCGCCAGCGCGGCCAGCTCCATCGCCGCGATCGCCGGGTTGCGGGCCACCGCCGGCAGGACCCCGATGCCCACCTTGGTCGTCGACGTCGCCGCCAGCGCCGTGGCCACTGTCGCGATCCCCGCCGCCCAGAAGCAGTCTTCGACCAGCCAGACCTCGTCGAGACCCGCGGCCTCCGCCTGGCGCGCCAGCTCGACCAGCCTGGCCGGTGGCTGCTCGCGGTTGATCCGGACGCCGACGGACGAACTCGGTGCGTACATGCGAAGCTCCTCAGATCCGGGAGAACGCCGGCGCGTATTCGAACGCGCCCGCCTGCGTGGGTTTGTAGCCGGTGAGCGTGCGGGCCTGGAAGTGCTTGCCCCAGGCCGGATCCGGCGCCGTGATCGAGAGCGTCGACGCCGTGACGAAGCCGAATCGCCCGTAGTACGCCGGGCTGCCGAGCAGGACGACCACGCCGTACCCGAGCGCGTCCGCCGCGCCGAGCACGGCGTGCACCAGCGCCGATCCGACGCCGGCGGCCTGATGCCCCGGCAGCACGCCGAGCGGCCCCAGCCCCACGGCCGACGTCGTGTCCTCGCCGACGCGGGCCCGGCTGCAGCACACGTGCCCGGCGAGCTCGCCGTCGCGGACGGCCACCAGCGACAGCGCGTCGAGCAGGTCGCCGTCCGCGCGCAGCTCGTCGACCAGCGGCGCTTCGACCGGGGTGACGCCGGGTTCGCGCCGGAACGCCTCGCTGTGGATCGCGTACACGGTGGTCCGGTCGGCGGGCGTCTCGCGGCGGATCAGCATGGCCGCCACCTTGCCCCGAACCGGCCGCGGGCGAAAGCCGATTTCGCCCGTGCGCCCTAGACTCGGCCTGAGCCGGACGAGGGGAAACAATGGGGATTCGGGAGCTGGTCGACCGCGTCGTCAAGCGGGAGGCCGAGGGCATCGTCGCCGTGCAGGTTCCGTCGGTGGACACCGGGCCGGTGCCGGAGTTCGCGCCCGGCCAGGTCTACCTCGAAGTCCGGCTGCAGCAGATGTGGCTGACCCGCGCCCGCGAGCTGTGGCGCGAGTACCTGCCCTTCGGGACAATCGTCACCGAGTTCGCCCACAAGGGGAACACCGTCGCGGTGCCCACGGTGCTCAGCAGCGCCGAGCTCGCGCGCCGGTTCCAGGTCACCGGCGCCGACGACGCTGTCGAGATCGCCAACGTCCGGGTCGCCGGGCCGGTCCCGTACGAAGGCGACGAGGTCAGCCTGCTGGTCGCGCTGTTCCGGGCCAAGACCACCGACTGGATCGCGCGCTCGCTGAAGGTCGTCGAAGACGTCGCCTCGGCCGTCGGGTTCGGCGGGCTCGCCGGTGCCGTGCCGCTCGCGTCGTCGCTGATCCGCGGCATCGAGTCGTTCCTCGAGTCCCCGGACGTCGAACTCCGCGTCGGCGCCTACCGGTCGTGGCAGCGGGGCTTCGAGCCGCTGAACTACTGCGTGATGCGACGGCCGCGCACGACGACGTCGGCGGCGGAGCTGGCGTCGCTGCGCGTTTCCGACGGGCGGCTGCACCGGCTCCTCGACGACGGCGTCACCCTCGTGCCCTACACCGAGCACGACTTCATCCTGGTCAGCGTCGAGGCGAAGACCGAGCGCGACGACTACCGCAAGCTCGCCTTCTACCCGCTGTGGGAGCGGACGAAGGAACAGGTGATCGCGGGTGAGCTCGGCGCCGCCCAGCGCGCCTGGCGCAAGACCGCGGGGGCGATCTTCACCGACGACCTGACCCAGCCCCAGCAGGAAATCCTCTTCGCCGAGTACCAGCGGCTGTACGGCGAGCTGGTCGAGCGCTTCTCGGACCTGGAGCTGGCGGAGTACCGCGGCACGACGACCGAGCTCGCGGCGGCTCCCGTCGTCGACGACCCGGTCGCGATCCTCCGGGCGGCCGGAGCGTGACCGAGCCGACCGAAGCGGACCTGCAGCTGCTGGGCCTGATCCAGCACGTCCACGGGCTCCTGGGCGAGGGCCGCCACCAGGACGCCTACGGGGCCTTGATGAGCGGGCTCGAGCTCGCGGAGGCCGACTCCGCCGACCGGCTGGCCGTGTTCGCGTTCTACCGGCTTCTGGGCCAGGCCGCGCGCCTGGCGCGGCAGTTCGACGACGCCCGGAAGGCGTACGCCCTGGCCTTCCAGGTCGCCCGGGACCTCGAGGACCTCAACGCGGCCAGTGCCGCGCTCGAAGGGCTCGGCCTGGTGGAACTGGCCGACGAACGGCTGCCCGAAGCGGACGAGTACCTCGCCGAAGCCGTCAAGGCGGCCCAGGCGTCGGGGGACGCCGACGGGTACCGGGCCGCCCTGCAGAACCACGCGATGGTGCTGTCCCGGCGTGGCGACCCGCGGGCCGTCGAGCGGTACGAGGAGGCGCTGGCCGTCCCGGGGCAGGGGCCGGCGCTGCGGGCCATCACGACCGACAACCTCGCCGAAGAGCTGCGCCGGCAGGGCCGTCTCGAAGAGTCCGTCGCGAAGACGCGCGAAGCCGTGACGATGTTCCGCGAAGCCGGCGCGCGCTACGACGAGTTCGTGGCCCTGCACAACCTCGCCTTGCGTGCCCGCAAGATCGACGCCGAAGCCGCGACGCGGGCCTTCGTCGAGGCCCACGACCTCGTCCTCCGGTTGCACGCCGACGTCGACGTCGAGCGCTACACGACCGGGCACGAGCAGATGGTGCGCCGGATCGAACAGCGGACTGAGGAGAAGTTCGCCGCGGATCACCCCGCCGACGCCGCACTCGAGATCGGGCTCCTCGCGAAGACCGCGTCCGACGCCATCCAGCAGGGCGAAGAGTTGCTGGGCCGGCACCGGTACGCCGACGCCGAGCGTCTCCTCCGGCAGGCCGAGGCGGCGTGGGACCACCTCGGCGCGGTCCACTGCCTGCCGCGGGTCTGGAACGGCCTCGGGTACCTGTACATGGAGACCGGCGACCACGAAACGGCGTGGCAGAACCTGGAACGCGCGAAGCAGTACGCGAACCAGCTCGGCGACGCCCGGCGCGAGCTGACCGCCCTGGTCAACCAGTGCAGCCTGAGCCGGCGGTTCGAGAACGTCCCGCCGCAGCGGGCCCTCGAACTCCTGGCGCGGGCCCGCGGCCTGCAGGCGTTCGTCCGCGACCGGGAGGCCGAGCGGCTGCCCGGCGTCGAGCTGACGGAGTCGCAGCGTGAAGAGCTCGCGAGCGCCGTCGACGGCGGTGTCCTCGACGGCGTCGCCGCCGGGATCGCGGCTGAGCACGGCGCCGTCGAGCTGGAGGAGCGGTACCTGCGGCGGTTCGCCGCGTCCGGGCAGCGGTCGGCCGAGGACATGCCGGGACGGTTCGCGAGCCGGCGCGCCCGGCTGATGCACTTCCTGTTCCGGCAGGGGAAGAGCGACGAGGCCGCGGAGATCGCCACGCGGCTCGAAGCGGCGTTGACGGAGACTCCGGACGTCGCGCTGGCGTTCGTCGTCAACACCGTGCTCGGCGGGCTCGCCTTCCGGGACGGCCGGTGGACCGAGGAGACGCTGCAGCGGCTGGAACGCGCCTGCGCGGCCCATTCGGAGCTGCGGCGCGATGCTGTCGACGTCGGGGAGACCGGCCGGTTCGGTGTGTACGTCGAGCCGCCGTACGCGCAGGCCGTCGAGGTCGCGATCGACCTCGGGCACGCCGAACGGGCCTTCGAACTGGTGCAGGCCGCGAAGTCCCGTGCTCTGCTCGACGCCGTGCGCGACCGGCCGCCGGTCGTGGACGATCCGCTCGCGGCCGAGGAGGAGCAGCTGTGGCAGCAGCTCGTGCGGCTGCGCACGCGCTCCGTCGGCGAGGAGCTCTCGCCGCGCGAGCGCGTCACCCGGCTCTTCACCGTCGACAAAGAGATCGAAGACGTCCGCGCCCGGCTCGAGGACGTCTGGGACCGGCTCCCGGCCGATGTCCGATTGCACCGGATGGCGACGCCGTCGACCAGCGCGGATGTCCGCGCGCTGCTCTCGCTGCGCGGCGAACGGACGCTGCTCGAGTTCTTCACGGGCAGCAAGGGCGTCTTCGTCTTCACGGTGGCCGCCGGGGAGATCGGGGTCCGGCTGGTCGTCCCGGCGGACGACCCGGACCTCGCCGAATTCACCCGGCTGCTGAACGAGGACGACCCGCGCGGCCTCGACCGCCTGCTCGCCCAGCCGGTGTACCAGCGGCTGGCGCGGCTCGTCGGGGACGTCCGCACCGACGTGTACGTCGCGCCGCACGGCGTGCTCCACCTGGCGTCGCTGCACCTCGTGCCCGGCGAAGACGGCGGTGTCGAGCCACGGCCCGGGACGTTCGTGGTGCCCAGCGCGTCCCTGCTGCGCGCGGCGCACAGCGGGTCGTGGGCGCGGCGGGAGTCCCTGGTCATCGGCGGCGACCCGCTCGGCGATCTGCCGTTCGCGCGGGCGGAGGCGGCCGGCGTCGCGGCCCGGCTGGGTGGTGAAGCGCGGCACGGCGGCGAGGTGACGTTCGACTGGCTCGCCGGTGCCCTCGACGGCACCGCGCGCCTGGTGCACCTGGCCTGTCACGCCGTCTTCGACGAAGCCCGGCCCGAACGCTCGGGCCTGCTGCTCGCGATGCCGGTCAGCTCGTCACCGGTCCGGACCAGGTGACGCTGCCGCGGCTGGCCTCCCTGGACTGGTCGGGCGCGCTCGTCGTGCTCGGCTCCTGCCAGAGCGGCAAGCACCGGGTCCGGACCGGTGACGAGCTGACCGGCATCGCGAGCACCCTGCTCGCCGCGGGTGCGACGGCGCTGGTCAGCACGTTCCGGCCGGTCCCGGACCTCGCGACGGCGGTGCTCATGCTCTGGTTCCACGACCGGCTCGGCGCGGACGGCGACTGGTCGCTCGAAGCGGTGAGCACGGCGTTGACCGACGCCCAGCGCCGCGTCGCGGCGGCCAGTGCCCGGGAGGTGCTGACCTGGGTCGTCGAGCGGGTGGCCGCGGGAGAGCTGGACCTGGCGCTGGCCTACACGCTGCTGTCGGTGGCGCACCGGGCGGCGGGGAACGTCGAGGAGTTCGCCGCCTGCCGGCACCGGCGTCAGCAGCTCCGGGAAGTGCCCGCGGAAGAAGCGGCGGCGGACGTCGCCCGCCAGCGCGCGCTGGGCCCGGGCTACGCGGAGCGGCCCTTCCGCGCGGCGGCGAACTGGGCGCCGTTCTCGATCACCTCGGGCGGCTGACACTCCCCCCGAAAGCCGTGAAGGCCGTCTTGAGTGACTTAACTTAGTCACTCAAGACGGCCTTCGCGGGCCATCAAGCGATCAGTCGAACGCCTTCGAGATCAGCGCCTTCTGCTCCACCTCGTGCACCTTCGACGAGCCGGCCGACGGCGCCGCCATCGGCCGGCGCGACACGACCTGCAGGCCCGAGAGCAGCTCCGGGAACTTCCGCGGCAGGTTCAGGCCGAAGAAAGGCCACGCGCCCTGGTTCTCCGGCTCCTCCTGGACCCACGCGACCTCGGTCGCGTTCGTGTACCGCTCCAGCGCCGCCACGAGCTTCTTCTTCGGCAGCGGGTAGTACTGCTCGATCCGCACGATCGCGACGTCGTGCGCCTCGCGCTTGGTCCGCTCCGCGACCATCTCCCAGTACAGCTTCCCGGAGGTCAGCAGCACCTTGCGGATCTTCGACGGGTCCGGCGTGACGTCGTCGATGACCGACATGAACCGGCTCTGGCCGGTGAAGTCGGCGGTCGGCGACGTCGCGGCCTTGTTGCGCAGCATCGACTTCGGCGTGAAGACGACCAGCGGGCGCTGGATGCCGTCGAGGGCGTGCCGGCGCAGCAGGTGGAAGTAGTTCGCCGGGGTGGACGGCACCGCCACCGTCATCGAGCCCTCCGCGCACAGCGAGAGGAACCGCTCGATGCGGCCGGACGTGTGGTCCGGGCCCTGGCCCTCGTGGCCGTGCGGCAGCAGCAGCACGACGTCCGAGCGCTGGCCCCACTTGGCCTCGCCGGAGGAGATGTACTCGTCGATGACGGTCTGCGCGCCGTTGACGAAGTCACCGAACTGCGCTTCCCACATGACCAGCGACTCGGGGTTGGCCACCGAGTAGCCGTACTCGAAGCCGACGGCCGCGTACTCCGACAGCGCCGAGTCGTAGATCATCACGCGGCCCTGGCCGTCGGCCAGGTTCTGCAGCGGCGAGTACTCCTGGCCGGTCTTGCGGTCGATGAACACCGAGTGCCGCTGCGTGAACGTGCCGCGGCGGGAGTCCTGGCCGGACAGCCGGACGAGACGGTCCTCCATCGCCAGCGAGCCGAACGCCAGCAGCTCGCCGAACGCCCAGTCGATGTCGCCTTCGCGGGACATCTTGTGGCGGCGCTCCATGACCGGCTTGACGCGCGGGTGCGGCGTGAAGCCCTCGGGCACGTTCACGAACGCGTCGCCGATGTGCTCCAGTGTCTCGGTGGTGATCGCCGTCGCGACCTTGGCCGGGACCTGCTGCTCCTCCTCGACCGAGGGGCTCGCCTTCGCCGGGTGCTTCTCCAGCTCCCGGACCTCGTTGAAGACGTGCTCCAGCTGGCTCGAGAAGTCGCGCAACGCGGCTTCGGCCTCTTCGACGGAGATGTCCCCGCGGCCGATCAGCGACTCGGTGTAGGTCTTCCGCACCGAACGCTTCGTGTCGATGATGTCGTACATCGCCGGCTGCGTCATCGAGGGGTCGTCGCCCTCGTTGTGGCCGCGGCGGCGGTAGCAGATCAGGTCGATGACGACGTCCTTGTGGAACGCCTGCCGGTACTCGACGGCCAGCTTGGCCACCCAGTGGGCGGCCTCCGGGTCGTCGCCGTTCACGTGGAAGATCGGCGAGCCGATCATCTTCGCGACGTCGGTGGCGTACTGCGACGAGCGCGAGTGCTCCGGCGCGGTCGTGAAGCCGACCTGGTTGTTGACGATCACGTGCACGGTGCCGCCGGTGCGGTACCCGCGCAGCAGCGACAGGTTCAGCGTCTCGGCGACGACGCCCTGGCCCGCGAAGGCCGCGTCGCCGTGCATCAGGACCGGCAGCACGGTGTAGCCCTCGCCGCCCTTGTCCAGGAGGTCCTGCTTCGCGCGGACGATGCCCTCGAGCACCGGGTCCACGGTCTCCAGGTGCGACGGGTTCGCCGTCAGCGACACCTTCGTCTCGCCGTCGCCGAACATGCGGAAGTACTTGCCCTCGGCGCCGAGGTGGTACTTCACGTCACCGGAACCGTGCGCCTGGCCCGGGTCGAGGTTGCCCTCGAACTCCTGGAAGATCTGCGAGATCGGCTTGCCGACGATGTTGGCCAGGACGTTCAGCCGGCCGCGGTGTGGCATGCCGATGACGACCTCGTCGAGCTCGTGCTCGGCGGCCTTGTCCAGCAGCGTGTCGAGCAGCGGGATCGCCGTCTCGCCGCCTTCGAGCGAGAACCGCTTCTGGCCGACGTACTTGGTCTGCAGGAACGTCTCGAACGCCTCGGCGGCGTTCAGCTTCGAGAGCACGTACTTCTGGACCGCGGGGTCCGGCTTCTCGTGCGGGATCTCGACGCGCTCCTGGATCCAGCGGCGCTCCTCGGGGTCGAGGATGTGCGTGTACTCGATGCCGACCGTGCGGCAGTACGAGTTGCGCAGCACGCCGAGGATGTCGCGCAGCTTCATCCGCTCCTGGCCGGCGAAGCCGCCGACCGGGAACTCGCGGTCGAGGTCCCAGAGCGTCAGGCCGTGGGACAGGACGTCCAGGTCGGCGTGGCTGCGCTGGCGGTAGTTCAGCGGGTCGGTGTCGGCCATCAGGTGGCCGCGCATCCGGAACGCGTCGATGAGCTCGATCACGCGGGCGGTCTTGTCGACCGGGCCCTCGGGGATGTCGGCGACCCAGCGGATCGGCTCGTACGGCAGGCGCAGGCTGGTGAAGACGTCGTCGTAGAAGCCGTCTTCGCCGAGCAGCAGCTGGTGGATGCGCTTGAGGAACTCGCCGGACTCCGCGCCTTGGATGATGCGGTGGTCGTACGTCGAGGTCAGCGTCATGATCTTGCTGATGCCGAGGTCGACCAGCGTCTTCTCGCTGGTGCCCTCGAACGCCGCCGGGTACTGCATGGCGCCGACGCCGATGATGGCACCCTGACCGGCCTGCAGGCGGGGCACCGAGTGGTTGGTGCCGATGCCGCCCGGGTTGGTCAGCGAGATCGTGGTGCCGGCGAAGTCGTCCGCGGTGAGCTTGTTGTTGCGGGCCTTCTTGACGATGTCCTCGTAGGCCTGCCAGAACTGCAGGAACGACATGTCCTCGACGGACTTCACCGAGGCGACGACGAGGTTGCGGGACCCGTCCTTGCCCTTCATGTCGATCGCGAGCCCGAAGTTGACGTGCTCCGGCGTGATCGCGAACGGCTTGCCGTCGATCTGCTGGTAGTGCCGGTTCAGGTTCGGGTAGTTCTTCAGCGCCCGCACCATGGCGAAGCCGATGAGGTGCGTGAAGGAGATCTTGCCGCCGCGGGTGCGCTTCAGGTGGTTGTTGATGACGATGCGGTTGTCGGCCATCAGCTTGGCCGGGACCGCGCGCACGCTGGTCGCGGTGGGGACGCTCAGCGAGGCGTCCATGTTCTTCGCGATGGCTGCCGCGGCACCGCGCAGCTGCTTCGACTCCGGCTCGTCCTTCTTCGCTTCGGCCTTCGGCTCCGCCTTGGCGACGGCCGGCTTCGGCGCGGCCTTCGGCTCGGTCTTCGCGGGGGCCGCCGGGGCCGGCTTGGTCGCCGCCTGCTTGGCCGCCGACTCCGCGTTCTGCACGGCCTTGGGAGAAGGCTGCGCCGCCTGGCCGTTGGTGGCCGGCTTGGCTTCGGCCTGCTGCCGGGCGTTGTCCGCCTTGGCCTGCGCGTTCTGCGTCGGCTTGAAGTCCGCGAAGAAGTCGTGCCATGCGGCGTCGACTGAACTGGGGTCTGCGAGGAACTGGTCGTACATCTCTTCGACCAGCCACTCGTTGGGGCCGAACTGTGACGCAGGGCTGCTGCTGGACACGGCTTGGGCTCGCCTCTATCCGTCTCGATCTCGATCATGAATCCGCTGATGCGCCTACCAGGCTAACCCCCTCGATGGCCGCCTTGTGATGGAACCGGCCTGTGTGAGGCGTGGCGCACTAGGGGATCGGTCACTGACTCGATCAAGATGTGCTAAGGGAACCTTAAGCGCTGTACCCGGTACAGGGTTCGTGGGCTCTTTCGCCGGGGTTCGCCCGGTGGTCCGGGGACGTTCACCGCGGCGGGTTCCACTGGACGGATGTGGCTGGTCGAATGTCCTTCGTTCTGGGACCAGGGCCTGGTCAGGCCGCTGGTGACGGAGTCCGGCGCGGTCGTCCTGAGGTGCGACTCGTGCCAGGCGGTCTGGCCGACCCTGGCCGACTTCGAGGAGATGGAATGGGTCGAGCCGGACGAGCCGGACTGGCTGGTCGGGGCCGGGGTCCACGTGCGGCCTGGGACGGTCCGGTGGGCCTCGCGACCGGACGTCGAGGCGGCGGGAATGGGCTCGCTGAAGTGGCGGGCGCTGCCCTGAACATCGCCCGGTGGCAGCCTTTCGTCGGTGAGCGGGCGTCGGTCTAGCCCGTCGCGTCGATGGCCTCCGCGAGTTCGGCCGGTAGCTCGTACGGCGGCTCGTGGGGGACGAGCTTCACCGCCTTGTGGAGCTGGCCGGTGGCCAGGAGGCCGGAGATGTCGCGCATCACGGGTGTGACGTCGGTGATGGCGGTGATCCACTCGTCCACGTAGTGGTCGGTGGCTTCGCCGGTCAGCCCGATCCGGATCGCGGCGAAGTTCAGGGCCGTGTGGTCGAGATCTCGCTCCGCGTCCCACTGGACGAGCACCCGGCCGCCGCCGACCTGGGACAGCGCCCGCTCGAAGCCCTCGCGGGTGAGGTCGACGGCCAGGATGCGCTCCTGGCCGGGCTTGCTCCCGTTGCCGCTGCCGTAGGCCGCCCAGCGGAACGACGGCACGAGCCACGTGGTGCCGTCCAGCTCCCCGAACGTCTGCTTCCCGAGCGCGGCGTCGGCGACCGCGGGCGAGCAGGCCTGGTAGACCCGGACGGTCGTCCCGGTCTGCGCCGCGCGAACCTGCCGGTCGGGGACCCGCTTCTCTTCGAACATGCCCGCCATGCTCCCAGCGCGGCGTGACCTCGGCCACGAGCCTGGCGGTGACCAGGCCCGTAACCCGCGTGATTGGAGACGAAAGTCGCGTGATCGGAGCCGGAACTCGCGAGTTCCGGCCCCAATCACACCGGTTCCGGGTTCAGTCACGCGGGTTACGGGTTCAGCCGAGGGACCAGAGGCGGGCGTAGAGGCCGTTGGCGGCCAGGAGCTCGTCGTGGGTTCCCGTCTCCGCGATCCGGCCGTGGTCCAGGACCACGATGCGGTCCGCGCGGGCCGCCGTGGCCAGGCGGTGGGCCACCACGAACGTCGTGCGACGGCGGGCCACGTGCTCCGTCGCCCGCAGGACCGCCGCCTCCGTCGAGGGGTCCAGGGCCGCCGTCGCCTCGTCGAGCAGCAGGACGTCCGGGTCCACCAGTTCCGCCCGGGCGAGCGCCACCAGCTGACGCTGCCCCGCCGACAGCGACCGGCCGCGTTCGCCCACCGGCTGCAGGAAGCCCGCCGGCAGGGCCGCGACGCCGTCGAACGCGCCCACCGCGCGGACCGCCGCCTCCACCTCGGCGTCGGACGCCGCCGGGCGGCCGTAGCGGACGTTGTCCGCCACCGTGCCCGAGAACAGGTGCGCCTCCTGCGGCACCACGCCCATCCGGCGCCGCAGCCCGGCGAGCTCGTACTCGCGGACGTCCGTGCCGTCGATCCGGACCTCGCCGCCGGTGACGTCGTAGTAGCGCGCCACCAGCTTCACCGCCGTCGACTTGCCCGCGCCCGTCGCGCCGACCAGCGCGATCGTCTCGCCGGCCGCGACGTCCAGCGAGAACTGTTCCAGCGCCTTCGCTTCGGTGCCGGTGTAGGAGAAGTCGACCTCCTTGAACGACACCTCGCCCCGCAGCCGTTCGGGCGTCGCCACCGCGTTCTCCGCCGCCGGCACCGACGTCGGCGTCCGCAGCAGGTCACCGATCCGGTCCAGGCCGACGCGGGCCTGCTGGTAGCCGTCGAACACCGACGACAGCTGTTGGATCGGCGAGAAGAACTGCTGCAGGTACAGCAGGAACGCGAGCAGCACGCCGGCCGACAGCGTCCCGGTCGAGACGCGGTTCGCGCCCGCCACCAGCACCGTCGTGGTCGCCAGGTCGGACAGCAGCGCCACCAGCGGGAAGTACGTCGCCACGTACCGCTGCGCCCGCAGCCGCGAGCGCCGGTAGTCGTCGCTGCGTGAAGCGAACGCTTCCGCGGAACGGTCTTCGCGCGTGTACGCCTGGGCGACGCGCAGGCCGCTCATGTTCTCCTGCATGTCCGCGTTGACGAGGCTGACCCGCTCGCGCGCCTCGTTGTAAGCCTTCGACGCGGCCCGCCGGAAGATCACCGTGGCCACCGCCAGCACCGGCACCATCGCCAGCGCGAACAGCGCCAGCCCGGCGTCGGTGATCAGCAGCGCCGCCGTGATCCCGGCCAGCGTCAGCGCGCTGACCACCGCGGTGGCCAGGCCGGTCTGCAGGAACGTCGAGAGCGCGTCGACGTCCGTCGTCATCCGGGTCATGATCTTCCCGGACAGCTCGCGCTCGTAGTAGTCGAGCCCGAGCCGCTGCAGGTGCGCGTAGCTGCGGACGCGCAGCGCGTACAGCACCGTCTCGCCGACCCGCGAGGTCAGGCGGGTCTGCGCGAACACCACCAGCCAGTCGGCCGCGATCACCGCGGCGCCGATCCCGGCGGCCAGCCAGATCATCGACTCCACACCCGCGCGGACGCCGTGGTCGACGCCGAACTGGTACAGCCCCGGCAGTGCGATCGACGCCAGCGCGTCCGCCGCCACCAGCCCGATCACCAGTGCCAGGGGCCAGCGGACCGGCCGCAGCAGCCGGGCCAGCCGGAAGCCGGGGTCGGGCGCGGTGACGTCCACATCGGACATCCGCGGCTCGTCGGCCGCGGCCGGGAGCTTGCGCACGCCTTCGATCAGCTCCGGCGTCGGCGGCACGTCGAGGCCGCCGCCCCCGCCCACGAACCCGCTGCTGTTCGGGTTTCCGCTGCGCTGGCGAGCGGCGTCGGCCAGGTCGTCGACCTCGTCCCGGCTGTCGTCGCGCGGCCACAGCGCCCGCGTGATCCCGGCCGGGCCGCAGTCGAGGCCCTCGCAGCGGTGCTTCTCCTCGACGTCGTCGCCCGGGCCCGCGACGAGCTCGCGGAACAGTGGGCAGCGCGCCATCAGCTCGTCCTCGGTGCCGACGTCGACGACGCGGCCCTCGTCCAGCACCGCGATCCGGTCGGCCAGAGCGAGCGTCGAGCGCCGGTGCGCGATCAGCAGCGTCGTGCGGCTCGCGGTGACCGAGCGCAGCGTGTCGTGGATCGCCGCCTCGGTGACGGTGTCGATGGCCGACGTCGCGTCGTCCAGGATCAGGATCCGCGGGTCGGTGATCAGCGCCCGGGCCAGCCCGAGCCGCTGCCGCTGCCCGCCCGACAGCGTCAGCCCGCGCTCGCCGACCAGCGTGTCGTAGCCCTCCGGGAGGGCGCGGATGAACTCGTCCGCCTCCGCGGCGCGCGCGGCCGCGACGATCTCTTCGTCGCTCGCGTCCGGCCGGCCGTAGGCGATGTTGTCCCGGATCGACGAGGAGAACAGGAACGCCTCCTCGAACACCACGCCGATCGCCTGCCGCAGCTGCCGCAGCGGGACGTCCCGGACGTCGAGGCCGCCGACCCGCACCGAGCCCGCGTGGACGTCGTAGAACCGGGGCAGCAGCAGGGAGATCGTCGACTTCCCGGAGCCCGCGGTGCCGACCAGCGCGAGGGTCTCGCCCGGGTTCGCGGTGACCGACAGCCCGGCGAGCACCGGGTCGGTCCGCGTGTAGCCGAACCGGACGTCGTCCAGCTCCACGCCGAGCGGCCCGTCCGGCAGCGGGCGCGCGTCGGGGGCGTCGACGACCTCCGGTTGCGCGTCGATCAGCTCGTACACGCGCTCGGCGCCGGCGCGGGTCAGCTGGGCCTGCACGACCAGGCCTGACAGCATCCGGGCCGGGCCGATCAGCGTCGCGAGGTAGGTTGCGAAGGCGAGGAAGGTGCCGAGGGTGATCGAGCCGTTCAGCGCGAAGACACCGCCGATGCCGAGCACGGCGACCTGGCCGGCGGCGGGCAGGGCCGCGGTGGTCGCCGTCGGCACCGCCGACAGCTTCGCCGCGCGAAGCCGCTCCGCGAACAGCTTGCGCGCGGTCCCTTCGAGCTTCGAGACCTCCCGCGTTTCCTGGCCGAACCCCTTCACGACGCGGACGCCGGTGACGGTCTCCTCGACCTGCTGCGCGACGTCCGCCGCGCGCTGCTGCGCCGACCACGTCGCCGGGAAGAGGCGCTTGCGGCTGCGGGCGATGACGATGCCGACCGCGGGCGTGACGACCAGCGCGATCAGCGTCAGCATCGGCGACATCCACAGCATCGCCGCGAACGACAGCAGCGCGAAGATCACCGAACCGAACGAGAGCGGGACCTGCATCAGGATCCCGGTGACCAGCTGCAGGTCGGAGATGGCCCGCGAGACGACCTGACCGGTGCGCAGCGCGTCCTGCTTGCCGCCGTCGAGGCGCGAGACCGCGTTGAAGACGCGCTGGCGAAGGTCGTGCTGGACGTCGAGGGCGAGCTTTCCGCCGAAGTACCGGCGCAGGAACGCGGTGCCGAACGCGACCAGCTGCAGCGCCACCAGGAAGACGGCGATCCCGGGCAGCGCCCCGGTCTGCCCCGCCACCGCGTCGTCGACCGCCGTGCGCACCAGCAGTGGGCTCGCGGCCTGGACGCCGACGCTGAAGACGGCGGCGAGCAGCGAAAGCACGACGACGGCGCGGTGCTCCCAGGCCGCGGCGGACAGCCGGCGGACCCAGCCGACGGTCTCAGCGGGTGGGAGCTCTTGACGGGAGGAGGGCGGAGCGATGGTCACGTTGTCACAGTAAGCGCCGCCACCGACAAAATATTTCCCCGAAAACAGCGACGGCCACCTTGAGTGACTTAGTTAAGTCGCTCAAGGTGGCCGTCACGGACCACGGAACTACGTGATGTCGCGGCGCTGGTTGCCCGCCCAGCCGAGGCCGAAGAAGACCATCGTCCAGGCGAAGAAGATCAACGCCGAAGCCCACCAGGAGAGCACGCCGGGCGCCGCCGCGGTGTACTGCAGCAGCAGCTGCGCCCCCGTGTTGACGTCGTCGGGCAAGTTGAGCGAGTTGAATCCGAACGCGTCCGCGGCGATGCCGCCGACGATGCCGTTCGCGGTGCCGTTCGGCAGGATCCCGCCCAGCAGGGTCGTCTGGCCCCAGAGCAGGATCACCAGCACGTTCTCCACGATCAGGAACCACACCAGGAACAGCACGACCGCCAGCGGCACGCTGCGCAGCACCGCGCCGAACCCGATGCCGAACAACGTCACCAGCACCGAGGCCAGCACCGTCCCGCCGAGCGCGGCCAGCCACTGGCCCGCCGACGGCCAGCGGCCGGAGTCGACCGACGACATGACGGCGATCGCCGAGACCCCGAAGCTGACCAGCCCGTAGATCGCGCCCCACGCGACGTAGGTGAGCATCTTCGCGGCCAGTGCCGTGATCCGGTTCGGCGCGGTCAGGAAGGTCGTCGTGATCGTCTTGCTGCGGTACTCGCCGGCCAGCGCGAAGATGCCGAACAGGCCCGGGACGAGCTGCGCGATGTTCACGCCGTGCGCCAGCGCGAGCAGCCCCACCGGCACCTGGTTCGGGTCCAGGCCGATCAACCGGGTGACCTGCCGGGCGTCGCTGTCCGAGCTCAGGAAGTCCGCGAAGTCGTTGGTGATCTTGCCCCACGCGAACGTCAGCCAGAACGCCACCAGCGCCAGCGGGATCAGCAGCACCCACCACGTCTTCAGCGAGAGCGTCTTGCGGAACTCCGCCTTGATCAGGTTGCCCATCACTGCTGCGGTCCTCCCCAGTACTGCTGCTGTTGCTGCGGGCCCGACGGCGGATACCCCGGCGGCGGTCCCTGGTACTGCGGCTGCTGCTGGTGACCCGGCCCGCCGGTGTACTGACCCTGCGTCAGCTGGAAGAACATCCGCTCCAGGTCGGCGTGGTCCTCCTGCATCCCGTAGACCGCGATACCGGCCTTCGCGGCGATGTCACCGATCTGCTGGACGCTCGACCCGGCGACCGCGACCCGGCCGTCCGGAGTCGGCGAGACGGCGGTGATGCCGTTGTCCTGCAACGCTTTCACCAGCGCGGAGGGATCCGCCGGCTGGACGAGCACCCGCGACTGCTGGCTCTTGCGCAGCTGGTCGAGCGAGCCGTAGTAGCGCGTGACGCCCTGGCTGATGATCACGACCTGGTCGATCAGCTGCTCGACCTCGTTGAGCAGGTGGCTCGACACCAGGACGGTCCGCCGCTGCTCCCGCGCGTACGAGCGCAGGAAGTTCCGCAGCCACAGGATGCCCTCCGGGTCGAGGCCGTTCGTCGGCTCGTCCAGCACCAGCACCTGCGGGTCACCCAGCAACGCCGTCGCCAGCGCGAGCCGCTGCCGCATGCCGAGCGAGAACCCGCCCGCCTTCCGGTCCGCGGCGCTGCCCAGGCCCACCAGGCCGAGCACCTGGTCCGCCCGCTGGTCCGGCACCCCGATGGCCGCCGCGTACACGCGGAGGTGGTTGCGCGCCGTCCGGCTCGGGTGGAAACCCTCGTTCTCCAGCACCGAACCCACCACCCGCGCCGGATTCCCCAGCTGCGAGTGCGGCCGCCCGTTGATCGTCGCCGACCCCGCCGTGGGCGTCACCAGCCCGAGCAGCATCCGCAACGTCGTCGTCTTCCCGGCGCCGTTCGGGCCGAGAAAGCCCGTCACCGAACCCGGTTCGACCGTGAAGCTGAGGTTCTGCACCGCGTTCACCGGACCGAACTGCTTGCTCAGGTTCTGCACCACAATCCGGCCACTGCCGTCGTGCATACCGTCCCCTAACGTTCCCGCTGATGCGGCGTCATCCTGCCCTACCCGCGCCGCCCGCGCGCACGGAACGGCCGAACCCGCCCGAAGCGACGTTCGTCACGTTCCGCTACCGGACGCGGTGGCCGGCCGCGGGCATTGCACGGCTCTGACCTGAGGGTTCGCGGCGGAGTCCATCGCCGGGGCAGATCAACTTGGTAAAGAATTCGCTCGACTTGCCGACCCGGTGCAGCGAAGTCCGGCCCGGACCTCTAAGCTGGGTATCGGCGGCCCGCTCCCAATGACCCCCAGGTTGGTTGAGCGGGTCGCCGCTTACGTTTCGGGCTTCGCTCCTTCACTTCAGCCTCATCTCCCGGGGGCCGAGCCCCCGGACCCCCACGGTGCCTCTGGCTCGGCTTCCAGCGTTGTCCCGTGGCGCCTGGCTCGGCTTCCAGCCATTGTCCGTTGGCGTGGTTGGTGGCGGCTTGTGGCATCGTGGCGCGGTGCGGATCTTGCTCGTGGAAGATGAACGGCGGCTCGCCGAGGCGTTGCGGGCCGGGCTCAGTGCCGAGGGCTATGCCGTCGATGTCGCCCACAACGGGCGGGATGCGCTCTGGCTCGCCACCGAGCACCCCTACTCCGCCATCATCCTCGACATCATGCTGCCCGGCCTGAACGGTTATCGCGTCTGCCGGCGGCTGCGGGACCAGGGCGACTCCACCCCCATCCTCATGCTCACCGCCAAGGACGGCGAGGACGACGAGATCGAGGCCCTCGACACCGGTGCCGACGACTTCCTGCCCAAGCCCTTCTCCTACGGCGTCCTGCTCTCGCGGCTGCGCGCCCTCATCCGGCGCGGCGGCGCCACCCGGCCGGGGGTCCTCAAACTGGGTGATCTCGAGCTCGATCAAGCCGGGCGGACGTGCCGGCGCGGCGGCGCCGACATCACCCTCACCGGCAAGGAGTTCGCCCTCCTCGCCTACCTCATGCAACGGCCCGGGCAGGTCGTCACCAAGGCCGAGCTGCTCGACAACCTCTGGGACTTCGCCGCCTCCGCGACCGCCAACCTGGTCGAGGTCCACGTCAGCGCGCTGCGGCGCAAGATCGACGTGCCCTTCGGCGCCGAGACCATCCGGACGGTCCGCGGCGCCGGCTACCACGTGGTCGGCTCGGGTGCCTAGCTTCCTGCGCTCCACCCGGTTCCGCGTCGCGGTGACCGCCTTCGCCGCCTCGGCGCTCGCGCTCGGGGCCATGTCGGTCTGGTTCGTGGTCCAGGCACAGGACCGCCTCGAAAACGCCGCCACGCAGATCGCCTTTTCCCGCGCCCAAGCGATCGTCCAGCTGCTGAACACCGGCGCCCGCCCCGTCGACCTTTCGCTGCTCGTCCGCGACTCGATCTTCGAGGTCACCGACCGGTCGGGGAACCGGGTGGTGTCCTGCCCGGCGCTGCGCGGGGCCACGCTGGCCGCGTACGACGCCGACGTGACGCTGCCGCCGTACGTGATCGACCGGGCCGATCCCGCGTCCGTCGGGTGCGCCCCCGAGCTGGCCGGCCTCGACGAGTCCCTGACCGTGCACGTCGTCCACGAGGTCAGTGGCGACAGCAAGTACGACGTCTTCGCCGGCGTCGCGATCGACCCCGAAGGCCAGGCCGCCGTCGACTCGGTCCGGACCGTGCTCACCTTCGGCGTCCCCGCGGTCGCACTGCTCATCGGCGTGATCGCGTGGCTCGCCGTCCGCCGGTCGCTGCGCCCGGTCGAGGCCATCCGCGGCGAGGTCGCCGAGATCGGCGCGCACGACCTGAGCCGCCGCGTCCCGGCGCCGCGCACCGGCGACGAGATCGCACGCCTCGCCGGGACGATGAACACGATGCTCGCCCGCCTCGACGAGGCCGTCACGCGCCAGAGCCGGTTCACCTCCGACGCGTCGCACGAGCTGCGCACCCCGCTCGCCTCCCTGCGGACGCAGCTCGAAGTGCTGCTGGCCCACCCCGACCGGCTCGACTGGCGGCACTCCTGCGAGAACGCGCTGCTCGACGTCACCCGGCTGCAGGACCTCGTCGCCGACCTCGTGCTGCTCGGCAAGCTCGACCACGCCGGGCCGGACCGGCTCGAACCGGTGGCTCTGTCCGAAGTGGCCGCCGCCGTCGTCGCGGGACGGGACCGTATCGACGTCGACGTGACCGGGACGCCGGTGGTGCGCGGCCACCGGTCGCGGCTCGAACGGCTCCTGCGCAACCTCGTCGACAACGCCCAGCGGCACGCGGCGTCCCGGGTCGCCGTCGAGGTGTCCGCCGCGGACGGGTGGGCTGTGCTGTCGGTCACCGACGACGGGCCCGGCATCCCGGAAGCGGACCGCGAGCGCGTCTTCGACCGCTTCGTCCGCCTCGACGACGCCCGCGCCAGCGACGACGGCGGATCGGGGCTGGGCCTGGCGATCGTCGCCGACATCGCCCGCGCCCACGGCGGCACGGCCGCGGTCGAAGGCGGCAGCCGGTTCGTGGTCCGGCTCCCGGAGCTGAAGACGTCTTAAGCCCGCTTCAGGCCGGGTTCAGCGTCCAAGATCGACGCTGCGGCCATGATCATCTCCTGGCGGCCGCTCGACCACGCCGAATACCGCTCGTCGTCGTGGTTCCCCGGCCTGACCGGCCTGCGCGCGCTCGCCGCGCTGGCCGTCGTGTTCTTCCACTACGGCGGGCCCGTCGTCGACCGGCTGCAGGGCTGGATCGCCGTCCAGCTGTTCTTCGTGCTGTCCGGCTTCCTGATCACCACGCTGGCGCTGCGCGAAGAGGACCGCACCGGCCGGATCTCGCTGCGCGACTTCTACGTCCGCCGCGTCTTCCGGATCATGCCGGTGTACTTCCTGCTGCTGGGCTTCACAGCGTTGGCCGTGACGCTCGCCGGCGCGTACCAGAGCAGCCGGCTCGGCGACGCGATGCCGTTCTACCTGACCTTCTTCAACGAAGTCGTCGACTACAACACGCCGTACCCGACGTCGTGGTCGCTCGGCGTGGAGGAGAAGTTCTACCTCGTCTGGCCCGCGCTGCTCGTGCTGACGTCGTTCGCGAAGTCCGGGAAGGCCGCGCTGCGCCTGCTGATCGGCGCGGGCGCGGTGGGCTTCGTGCTCGGCGTGCTGCCGCTGGCGCCGGCACACCAGTGGGCGAGCCTGTCGGTGCACTACGGCTCGCTGGTCGTCGGCTGCCTGCTCGCGCTGGCGCTGCACCACCCGCGCGGGTTCGCGGTGCTGCGGCCGCTGACCAGCCCGGCCGCGGCGGTGCTGGTCGCGCTGGGGTTCTGCGTGCTGCAGCTGTCGGTCAAGCCGCTGGGGCAGGCGCTCGGCGGGAACTGGCAGTTCGTCGTCCCGATCTACGCGGTGGGCGCGGCGCTGCTGCTCGTGGCGGTGATCGCGCAAGGGCCGGTGCGGCGGCTGCTCGCGAGCCGTCCGTTCACGTACATCGGTGACCGGTCCTACGCGCTCTACCTGGCGCAGACCGGAGCCGCGGGCGTGACCGGGCTCTTGCTACCGACGGGCCTGCTCAAGGCCGCCGCGACCGCCGCCGTCGCACTGCTCTTCGCCTGCGGCCTGCGGCGGTGGGTGGAGCTTCCCGCGATCGCCGTCGGCCGTCGGCTGGTGGCGAAAGAGGAGCGAGCCCCTGCCGCAGAACGACAGGGGCCCGCTCGGGTCAGGTAGGTCAGGCGAGGACGGTCTCCAGCGCCGTGTGGGGCAGGTCGTGGGCCACCGCGACCGGGCCGTTCGTCAGGGCGCCCGCGTGCGTGTTGAGGCCCTTCGCCAACGCGGCGTCCGCCTGCAGCGCGGCCTTCCAGCCGTGCTCGGCGAGCTGGACCGCGTAGGGCAGCGTGACGTTCGTGAGGCCGTAGGTCGACGTCCGTGGCACCGCGCCCGGCATGTTCGCGACGCAGTAGAAGACGGACTCGTGCACGGTGTAGGTCGGGTCGTCGTGCGTGGTCGGGCGCGAGTCGGCGAAGCAGCCGCCCTGGTCGATCGCGATGTCGACGAGCACGCTGCCGGCCTTCATGCGGGCCACCAGGTCGTTCGAGACCAGCTTCGGCGCCTTGGCGCCCGGGACCAGCACCGCGCCGATGACCATGTCGGCCTGCAGCACGGACTCCTCGACCGACAGGCGGTTCGACGTCACCGTGCGGATGCGGCCGCCGAAGTCGTTGTCGATCTGGCGGAGGCGGTCGACGTTGGTGTCCAGGATCTCGACGTCCGAGCCGAGGCCCAACGCGACGCGGGCCGCGTTGATGCCCGCCACGCCGCCGCCGATGACAACGACGCGCGCCGGGTGGACGCCGGGGATGCCGCCGGGCAGCACGCCGCGGCCGCCGCTCGGCTTCATCAGCGAGAACGCGCCGACCTGCGGGGCCAGCCGGCCCGCGACCTCGGACATCGGGGCGAGCAGCGGCAGCGCGCCGTTGGCGGTCTGCACGGTCTCGTAGGCGATCGCGGTGGTGCCGGCGGCCAGCAGCGCGTCGGTCAGCGGCCGGTCGGCGGCGATGTGCAGGTAGGTGAACAGCACCTGGTCGGCACGCAGCCGGGGGTACTCCTCGGCGATCGGCTCCTTGACCTTGAGGACCAGCTCGCCCTGCGCCCACGTCTCGTCGGCGGTGGCGAGGATCTTCGCGCCGGCGGCGACGTACTCGTCGTCGGAGATGGACGAACCGACCCCGGCGCCCGTCTCGACGAAGACGTCGTGCCCGCGCCCGACCAGCTCGTGCACCCCCGCGGGGGTCAGCGCGACCCGGTACTCGTGCTTCTTGATTTCACGGGGAACGGCGATACGCACGGTCGGCCTCCTGGGTCGGTCTGCGTCCGGATTCGGTGCGGTGGTGCCACTCACGGTGAACCACCCGGACGGCGGTGTCATCGTGCTGGGCGAACATTTCTTCGAAGCATTCGTGGTGCTGAGCGGACAAGACCGTTGACCTCGACCTCGCTGGAGGTTGCAGCGTGCACGCATGAGAGCTGTGTGGTTGCGGGAGTTCGGCGGGCCGGAAGCGCTGGAGCCGGGGGAGGCGCCGGACCCGGTCCCCGGGCCCGGGCAGGTGCTGGTCGAGGTGGCGTTCGCGAACATCACCTTCGTCGAGACCCAGGTGCGGGCCGGGACGGGACCGTTCCGTCCGGTGTTACCGGTCGTCCCCGGCAACGGCGTCGGCGGCGTGATCAGCGCGGTCGGAGAGGGTGTGGACCCGGGGCTCGCGGGACAGCGGGTGGTGACCTCGACCGGCGGTTCGGGCGGGTACGCCCAGCGCGTCGCGGTGGACGCGGCGGCGGTGTTCGAGGTCCCGGACGCACTGGCGCTCGACGCGGCGGTGGCGCTGCTCGCGGACGGCCGCACCGCGACGGGTCTGGTCTATGCCACCGGGGTGCGGCCGGGCGATCGAGTCCTGGTCGAGGCGGCTGCGGGCGGCGTCGGCGGCCTGCTGGTCCAGCTGGCGAAGGCCGCGGGCGCGTCGGTGGTCGCCGCGGCGGGCGGGCCGGCGAAGGTGGCTTCGGTGGTGGGCGCCGACGTCGTCGTCGACTATCTGCGGCCGGACTGGGCATCTGAGGCGGGCGAGGTCGACGTGGTCTTCGACGGCGTGGGCGGAGCGATCGGCACGGCGGCGTTCGGACTGCTGCGCCCGGGCGGCCGGATGGCGGTGTACGGCCTGGCGGGCGGTTCGTGGGCGGAAGTGTCCGAAGAGGACGCTGCCGCGCGCGGGGTTTCACTGGTGCGCTCGATCGGGAGCCCGGCGGAGATGCGGGGATTCACGGAGTCGGCGTTGTCCGAAGCCGCGGCAGGACATCTGGTGCCGGTGATCGGCCAGCGCTTCCCACTGGAGAAAGCCGCGGACGCCCACGCGGCGATGGAATCCCGCACCACGGTGGGCAAGACGCTGCTGGTCGCATGAGCGGTTCCGACGAGGTTCCTGCGTGGCCGTCCACCGCTCGGGAGCGGAAGTTCTCGCCGGGGTCGCGGGCCGCCGGAGCCGGAACGCCGCGCCCCACCCATCCCTGGGGGACGAGCCCCGCTCAGTCTATCGCCGGTTGCCGACAGTTCGGCCGATGCGCGGGGGTCGGGAAAGAATCCGTCCACATTCGTCGAGGGCTGTGGACAGCGCAGTTCGCCGAGGGCGCGGCAGCTCTGCCGAGTGTCGCAAAAGCGTCGACGTAGAACGCCGGGGCCGCGCGTACCTGCGCGAAAACCTGGCCACGCACCGGGTGCGCTTGCGCCCAAGCCCCTCGTGGCAGACCTCAGCTACCAGGTGCCATGAAGGGCACCCTCATGGACATAAGAGCCATGAGGGTGCCCTTCATGGAAAACGGTCAGGCGCGGTAAGCCGACCAGGAGCTGTTCATCCGCGTGGCCTGGCCCGCGGTGAACTCGTACATGCAGCCGTCGTAGCTGTAGTCCATGAAGTTGTGGATCGGGTCGTTGCCCGCCGCCGAGCAGGTGTTCTTGCTCGCCGGGCAGCCGGATGTCGCCGTCGCCTCGGCCGGGGTGTCCGAGACGTAGTCGCCCGAACCGGAGCAGCCGCCCTGGAACGTGTGGTACAGCCCCATCCAGTGGCCGACCTCGTGGGTGGCCGTGTCGCCCTCGTTGTAGTTCGTCGCCGAGCGGCCCGGGAGGGACTCGTCGAGGATCACCACGCCGTCCAGCTTCGGCTGCGAGCTGTAGTTCGAGGGGAACGTCGCCCAGCCGAGCAGGTCGTCACCGAGGTTGGCGGTGTAGATGTTCAGCGCGTTCTTGCCGCCCTTGCGCAGCGCGTTCTTCATGTTGCGCTCGGCGGACGTGCCGTCGGTGATGCCGTTGTACCAGGTGGAGTTGTTCGTGTAGTCCGTGCTCGCCAGCGAGAAGCTGAAGCCGCTGGAGGCGTACGCGCTGTTGAGCACCGAGATCTGCTTGGTGATCGTCGCGGCCGGCAGGTTGCCGGTCGAGCCGCTGGTGATCACGTGGAAGTAGACCGGGATCGACACCGCCGCCGCGGCCTTCAGCGTGCTGCGCTTGCCGGCGAGCTTGCTCTGCAGGTCCGCGTCCATGCGGGCCGCTTCGGCGGGCGACAGGCTGTCGGCGTGGCCGTCCTTGCTGCGATCCGCGCTCTGGGTCGGGGTGAAGCAGTCGCCGGCGGGCGCGGCTACCGCGCTCCCGGTCGTGGTGCCCGGGACGACCAGGGCGACCAGCGAGAGCGCGGACACCGCACCCAGCTTGACGGCCCTGCGAAACCGCTCCGAACTGCTCATGGCCACTCCTCTGCGACGACCCGGCTACCCCGGGTGCTGCGAAGAAGGTGCGTCAGGCGGTCACCGGAATCCACCATCTTTCGGCTGGAAAAGACAATCGGAACGTTCGGCGCGATCCATGCGGAGTAGTGCATAGGTCTCGGAATGGGCCGAATGGCGCAGTCAGCTCCAGCGCAGCGCGACGAGCTGGGTGATCAGGGCCAGCCGGACGTCGGGGTCGTCGAGGTCCAGCGGCACCAGCTCCAGGAGCTTGCGCATGCGATACCGCAGGGTGTTGGGGTGGATCCGCAGCTCGCGCGCCGCCGCGCGCGGGTCGCCGGGGTGACGCAGCCACTCGTAGAGCGTCTCGACGTAGCCGGCCTTGCTCGTCTCGTCGTGCGTGCGCAGGGCACCCAGCGGGCCGAGCTCCGCGACTTTCGCCCCGGCCGCCGCCGTCGCGCCGCGGTGCAGCGTCAGTACCGTCCAGGCTTCGTCGAAGGTGATCACGCGCTCGTCGAGGAGCTCGGCGCGCAGCAGCCCGAGGGCTTCGTCGGCCTGGTGACGGGAGGCCGAGAGGTCGCCGATCTCGCCCGGGGCGCCGGCCGCGGCCCGCGGGGCACCGCTGCGACGAGACGGTCCCGTCGCGACGAGCGCGTCGCGTAGTTCCTCCCAGCCGCCGGGGCCCGGCCGGTCGGGGACCACGGCGTAGAGCAGCCCGCCCAGCTCGGTCGCCACCGGACGGCGCCCGATGCCCTGGGAGATCCGCTCCAGCAGGGCGAGCCGCAGGCCCTCGGCGTCCCGGCCGTCGCCGCCGGTGACCTCGATGACGACCACGCGGTGCGGCTCGTCGGACAGGTCCAGCTCGGCCATCGCCTTGCGCGGGTTCGCCCGGCCTTCGAGCACCCCGCGCAGCAGTTCGGCCGACGCGCGGCGCTGCGCGTCGGTGTGCGCGCGGCGGCGCAGCAGGTGCAGCGCGACGACCGGGGCGGCGTCGGCGAACGCGGCCGCGCGCTCGTCGGACACCGGCCCGGCGACGACCGCCCACATCGAGCCGAGCAGCTCGCCGCCCATCCGGATCGGCACGATCAGCCGCGGCAGCGTGCCGTCGCGCTGGGCGGGGACGAAGATCGTCTGCCGCCCGCGTGACAGCTCGCGGAAGACCCCGCGCGAGCGGAACCGCGCGAGGACGTCGTCGGGGATGCGCCGGCCCATGATCGTGGCGACGCGGGCGGGGTCGGTGAGGTCCTGGCGCGCGGAGTAGGCGAGCACGCGGGAGTTGGTGTCCTCGATGGTCACCGGGGCGTCGACGACGGACGCGACGGCGTCGGCGAGCCGGAAGAGGTCGCCGGAGCCGGGATCGAGGTCCTCGGACTCGTCGGCGAGTGCGTCGAGGACGGTCCGCAGCAGCCACACGAGCTGCGCCCACGACGTCGCGGCGTGCACCTGGACGAGCGCGACCCCGCTGGCCTTAGCGGCGCGCTTGACGGCGGGCTTCGCGGCGAGCGGCGGCTTGAGCAACACGGCGGCGGCGCCCTGTTCGGCACTCCGTTTCACCAGCTCGGCGGCATCTTCGGGCCCGGAGGTGGCGACTCCGAGCACGAGATCCCCGGCGGCAACGGCTCCGCCGGGTTCGGCGATGACGACGTCGGCGACGGCAGGGGAGTCGTCAGGCACCTGGAGCGCGTGGAGCAGCGTCGGCCCCACCCGGTCGACCACGCTGCGCACCGACACCACGGGCTTATTCTGGCCGAGAAACCCCTGGACGGCTCGGTAGGGTCGGACGGGTGAGCGACGCGCGGCGGATCGTCGAATCCGGCTACGACAGCTCGGCCGAGCGGTACCTCGAGTGGAGCGCGCGGATCGCGGACGATCCCCGGCTGCGGTTCCTGGGGGAGCTGACCGGCCGGCTCGACGACGGCGCCGAAGTGCTCGACCTCGGTTGCGGCGCGGGTGTGCCGTGCACGGCGTTGCTCGCCGAGCGCCACGACGTCCTCGGCGTCGACCTCTCCGCGGCGCAACTCGACCTCGCGCGACGCAACGTCCCCGGCGCGCGGTTCGAGAAGGCCGACATGGCCGAGGTGTCCTTTCCGGACGGCAGCTTCGACGCCGTCACGGCGTTTTACTCGGTGCTGCATGTGCCCCGCGAGGAGCAGGGTGCGCTGTTCGCGCGGATCGCGCGCTGGCTGCGGCCCGGCGGCTGGTTCCTGGCCGCTCTCGGGTGCAGTGAGGCGAACGGCGTGGAGGACGACTGGCTCGGCACGCCCATGTTCTTCAGCTCCCACAGCGCGGCAGCGAACCGGCGGCTGCTCGAAGCGGCCGGCTTCACCCTGGTCGTCGATGAGCCCGTGACCATGCACGAACCCGAAGGCGCAGCGACCTTCCACTGGGTCCTCGCGCGCCGCTAGACCTCGTGCGGCTTGCGGGCGTCGATGTCCTCCGGGGTGTACTGCTCGCGTTTGGTGGTGAGCGCCCAGCGGTGCCCGTCCGGGTCGACGACCCGGCCGTACCGCTCGCCGAAGAACATCTCCGTCACCGGCGCCTCCACCGTCGCCCCCGCGAAGACCGCCCGTCGCGCGAGGTCGTCCGGGTCGGGGGTCTCCAGCGTCAGCAGCAGCGGGGTCCCGCCGATCGTCGACGGTGCCAGCGCGTCCAGTGACGCGATTTCCTGGCTCACGAGCAGCCGTGCGTCGCCGACCGCCAGCTCCACGAACAGCACCGTGCCGTCCGGCAGAACCGTGCGGAACAGCTCCACCGCGCCGAACGCCTTGCCGTAGAAGGAAAGCGCCGTCTCGACGTCCTTCACGAACAGATGCGGCACCAGGCCGAGCGGGCGGCTCACGCCGACTCCGGGCGGGCCAGCAGATCGGCGTCGCCGGCCGCCGCGACCAGCCGGCGCAGGAGCGAAGCTTCGCGTGACGCGGCTTCGCGGCCGGCCGGCGTGATGCGGTAGTAGCGGCGCCGCGAGTCTTCGCCGGGGAGTTCCTCGGCCAGACCGTCGGCGGCCAGCCGGGTCAGCGTCCGGTAGAGCGTCCCCGGTCCGAGCTGGACTTCGCCGCCCGTGACCTCGGCGACGAACCCCATGATCCCGTAGCCGTGCGCGCGGCCGCCCGGCCCGGCGGCCAGGGCCAGGAGCACCTGGAAAGCCGCGGGGGTGAGCGGGTTGCCGTCGGCCATGGGCGCAGCCTACACTCCGCCCTGGTTATATCCACCGTGGATATATAGAGAGGCGGGGTCATGCCCATCCAAGGGGTCAGCAAGGTCGTCGTCGGGGTCGAGGACCAGGCGCGCGCGAAGAAGTTCTGGTCCGAAGTGGCCGGGTTCGCCGTGACGACCGACGTGCCCTACGACGACCAGGGCCGGCGGTGGGTCGAGGTCACCGCGCCGAACGGGACGATCCTCGTGCTCAGCGAGTCGCCCGAGGATCGCCGCCGCTTCGGCGAGAACGACCGGCTGCCGACGTCGAACTTCTTCTTCCACGCCGACGACATCGAGAAGACGTACGAGGAGCTGTCGGCGAAGGGCGTGGAGTTCCCCGCGAAGCCGGAGAAGCAGCCGTGGGGCTGGTGGTCGATGTTCGTCGACTCCGAGGGGAACCGCTTCGCGCTGCAGCAGCGCGACTAGCGCGAAAGGACCGCGGTCAGGACCCGCCACAGCTCGCCGGCCGGGTCCTCGACCGGTCCCTGGGAACGCCACGCCACGATGCCGTCCGGACGCACGAGTGACGCACCGCCCGTCGAAAGGCCGTAGCGCGTATCGATGTTGTCGAGCGCGTGGCACTCCAGGCGGATGCCGGTTTCCGCCGCGACGTCGGACGCGGCGTGTTCCCAGCCCTCGCCGGCGCACAGCAGCACCCACGAGTGCCCCAGAAGGTCCACAGTGGACGCCGTGCCGGGCGCCCGGAACCCCGGCCGTCCGGTCGGCGCGTGGATGTCCTCGACGCGCGAGCCGTCGTCCGGCTCTTCGGAAAGCACCGCCGTCGAGCGGTAGCGGAACCCGAGGATGGCGTTCAGCATGTCCACCGGCTCGGTGATCCCCGAGACGTCGAGATCGGGGTGCATCCGCTGCTTCATGTTGTGCAGCGACGTGTCGATGATCATCCGCGCGATCGGGCGCCGCTCGGCCTCGTACGTGTCGAGCAGCGCCGGACCCGCTTCGCCGCGCAGCACCGCGGCGAGCTTCCACGCGAGGTCCGCGCCGTCGCCGACCGCCGTGTTGCCGCCCTGACCGCCGGTCGGCGGTGTCACCTTCGCCGCGTCGCCGACCAGGAACACCCGCCCGGAGCGGAAGCGGTCGGCCAGCCGGGCGGCGATCTCCCACGAGCCCGTCCAGACGATCTCCGGCTCCAAGTCGGGCAGATCCGTGGCCGCGCGGATCATCGACACCAGCCGGTCGTGGCCGAAGTCGGCCGGGCTCTCGCCGCGGTCCGGGAAGTAGTCCGGCGCGAAGACGTACCGGTTCGGGACGTCGGTGTTGACCAGCCCGGCCGTGAAGTCGCCGTGCTGCAGGTAGAACAGGTCAGTCACGCCGGCCTGCACGCGGTCGCCGAGGTCGGCGTCGAACACGACGCCGAGGCAGTGGCTCAGCGCGTCCATCCCGGTCGTCCCGATGCCCAGCCGCCCCCGGATGCCGCTGCGTCCGCCGTCGGCCGCGACGACGTAGTCCGCGCGCACCACCTTCTCCTCGCCCGAGTCGCGGTGCCGCAGCGTCGCGGTGACGCCGTCGTCGTCCTGCGCCAGCTCGACGAGCTCGGTCCGGAACCGGACCTGTGCGCCGGCCTTCTCCGCGTGCGCCAGCAAGATCGGCTCGACGACGTCCTGGCCGGCCATGCCGGTGGGCATCGTCGTCGACGCCGAGACGTCGAACTCGCTGCCGTCCTCCATGAGCCGGTGCAGGACGCGGCCGGCCAGGCTGGTCGCGACGGTGATCCGCAGCCCCTGCGACGCTCGCGGGCTCACTTCCAGGACCTCGCGGTCGATTCCTGCCCAGTGGAACAGTTCCATCGTGCGCCAGTTCTGCCCGGCGGCCCGGGAGTGGACCGACGTCCCGGCGTGCCGTTCGACCGTCAGGACGTCCACTCCCTCCCTCGCCAAGAACAGCGACGCCGACAGTCCGCCCAGTCCGGCCCCCACGACCAGCACCTGCACCCGCTCCATCATGATTTCCTCCCAGTTCGTAAATCTCTCTGCGTGAATATCTTAGACACAGAGATATCTCTGAGGCAAGGGGCGTAGGCTCCCAGGAGGTGGGAACGGTTGGGTACTCCGTTCGGCCCAAGTAGCTTCGGACTCCAGCGATCCCCCTTGAGCCGCAAGGAGAAACCCATGAGCGCGGACGACACCTCGGCGTGGTCCTTCGAGACCAGGCAGATCCACGCGGGCGCCGCGCCGGATCCGGCGACCGGCGCGCGGGCGACGCCGATCTACCAGACGACGTCGTACGTCTTCCGCGACAGCCAGCACGGCGCCGACCTGTTCAGCCTCGCCGAGCCCGGCAACATCTACACGCGGATCATGAACCCGACGCAGGACGTGCTGGAGCAGCGCGTCGCGTCGCTCGAAGGGGGCGTCGCGGCGCTGGCGTTCGCGTCCGGCTCGGCCGCGACGACCGCGGCGATCCTGAACCTCGTGGGCGCGGGCGACCACTTCGTGTCGAGCCAGTCGCTTTATGGCGGCACCTACAACCTCTTCCACTACACGCTGCCGAAGCTCGGCATCGAGGTCACGTTCATCGACGACCAGGACGACCTCGAGCAGTGGCGCGCCGCCGTCCGGCCGAACACGAAGTTCTTTTTCGCCGAGACACTCGCGAATCCGGGTAGCAATGTTCTCGACATCCGCGGCGTCGCCGACACCGCGCACGAAGCCGGCGTCCCGCTGCTGGTCGACAACACGATCCCCACGCCGTACCTGGTGCGCCCGATCGAGCACGGCGCCGACGTCGTGATCCACTCGGCCACCAAGTACCTCGGCGGCCACGGCACGACGATCGCCGGCGTCCTGGTCGACGGCGGCACGTTCGACTTCGGCAAGGACCCGGGGCGGTTCCCCGGCTTCACCGAGCCGGACCCGAGCTACCACGGCCTGAAGTACTGGGAGGCGCTCGGCCCGGGCGCGTTCGCGGCGAAGGCGCGCGTGCAGCTCCTGCGCGACACCGGCGCGGCGATCGCCCCGCTGAACAGTTTCCTGATCCTGCAGGGCATCGAGACGCTGTCGCTGCGCATCGAGCGCCACGTCTCGAACGCGCAGGCGCTCGCCGAGTGGCTCGAGCAGCGTGACGAGGTCGAGAAGGTGTACTACGCCGGCCTGCCGTCCAGCCCGTTCTACGAGGCCGGGCAGAAGTACCTGCCGCGCGGCGCGGGCGCGGTCCTGTCGTTCGACCTGCGCGGCGGCGTAGAGGCGGGCCGGAAGTTCGTCGACGGGACCGAGCTGCACAGCCAGCTGGTGAACCTCGGCGACGTCCGCAGCCTGATCGTCCACCCGGCGTCGACCACCCACAGTCAGCTCTCGGCGGAGGAACAGCTCGCCAGCGGCGTGACGCCGGGCCTGGTCCGGATCGCCGTCGGGCTGGAAGGGATCGAGGACCTCAAGGCCGACCTGGAGGCCGGATTCCGGGCGGCCAAGGCGGAACTGTGACGGCTGGGCCCGTCACCGGCGCCTGGCGGATCGGTGATCCGCCGGGGCGCCGGAAGTTCGTCACCGGCCCTGGCGCGCTCGCGCTCGAGGCCGGTGGCGTGCTGCCCGCCTTTTCCCTCGCCTACGAAACCTGGGGGACGCTGAACTCCGACGCGTCCAACGCGGTCCTCGTCGAGCACGCGCTGACCGGCGACAGCCACGCGGCCGGGCCGCTCGAGCCGGGGCATCCCAGCGCGGGCTGGTGGGACGGGCTGATCGGGCCCGGGAAAGCCCTGGACACCGACGAGTTCTTCGTCGTGGTCCCGAACGTGCTCGGCGGCTGCCAGGGATCCACGGGCCCGTCGTCCCCGGATCCCGGCGGAACGCCTTGGGGCAGCCGGTTTCCGGTCGTGACGGTGCGGGACCAGGTGGCGTCGGAGGCGATCCTGGCCGACCACCTGGGCATCACCCGCTGGGCGGCCGTCGTCGGCGGGTCCATGGGCGGGATGCGCGCGCTGGAGTGGGCGGTGACGCTGCCCGCGCGGGTGGCGTCGGTGCTGGTGCTGGCGTCGACGGCGCGGGCGTCGGCCGAGCAGATCGCCTGGGCCGCGCCGCAGCTGCACGCGATCCGCAGCGACCCGTTCTTCCACGGCGGCGACTACTATTCGGCGCCGGAGGGCCCGTTTCGCGGACTCGGCATCGCGCGTCGGATCGCGCACGTGACCTACCGCAGCGAGCCGGAGCTGGCCCAGCGGTTCGGCCGGGAGTACCAGGGTTCGGAGGATCCCTTGCGGCGCGGGCGGTTCGCCGTCGAGTCCTATTTGGACCACCATGCGGACAAGCTGGTCCACCGGTTCGACGCGAACAGCTACGCGGTGCTGACGGAGTCGATGAACACCCACGACGTAGGCCGTGATCGCGGCGGCGTCGCGGCGGCCTTGGGCCGGGTGACGGCCCGCGCGGTGATCGGCGGGGTGGACAGCGACCGGCTCTACCCGCTGTACCAGTCGGCGGAGCTCGCCGCGGGGATCCCGGGAACGTCGGAGCCGTCGGTGGTTTCCTCGCCCTACGGCCACGACTCGTTCCTCATCGAGACCGGGCAGATCGCGGCGTTGACGAAGGCGCTGCTGGGTTAGTACGCCCGCGGACGTCCGGATTCGAGCCGCTCCCGCGGCGATGCGGCGGCTGGTCACCGGCGCCCTCGTTCGGGGCGCGGGTGTCAACCTGCTCGTCGTCGAGAACCTGCTCCGGCGGGATCAGCGGCCGCCGACGCGTTCTCCCAGGCGCACCAAGCGGTTCGCGACCCGGCGTGACGCTCCGGCGGCGTAGTCCCCGAGCCGTTCGGCGGCGCGGTCGGACAACTTCGCGACCCGCCACGCGACGTCGTCCGCGCGGTCGCCCGCTTCGTCGCCCGCCGTGGTGATCCGGTCGGCGAGCCGTCCCGTGCCGGCGGCGAGCAGATCCTTGAGTGCCATGGCTTCCCCTTGCGTCTAGAGCATCCCGGCGCGGCGCCACAGCACCGCGCTCGGGCCGCCGATCAGGTCGTTCTCCCGCAGGAACCGGACGAGCTTCCGGGCCCCGAACGCCAGCGTCTCCCGCCGGTGCGCACTCGTCCGGGCCGCCTGGACCGCGACGCCGGGGTCGATCCCCGCGCGCAGGTACTGGCGTGGCCGGGACAGCAGCCGCGACATCAGCAGCGCGCCGACGGCGACCACGATCCGCGCGAACTCCTTGCGCCACCACGGCGCCTCCGCCAGCTCGCGGACGAGGTCGTCGCGCGCGTACCGCACGTGCCGCGCTTCTTCCGTGACGTGGATCCGCATCACCGCGCGGACCACCGGCTGTACCGACTCGTCGTCGAGGTGCTCGCGCTGCAGCGCGTCGAAGATCTCCTCGCCGATCAGCGTCGCGACCCACATCGACGGCCCGTGGAGGATGGCCGGAAGGGCCTGCGCGGACCGCTGCAGCCAGCGGTTGTTGCGGTACGGCCGACCGTCGACGCGCTCGATCAGCCGCGCGAACATCGTGGAGTGCCGGCATTCGTCGGCGATCTCGGTCAGCGCGTAGTGCACGTGGCGGGTCGTCGGGTCCTGGCGGTAGGACGCGCGCAGCAGCATCTGCATGAGGATGATCTCGAACCAGATCCCGACGCTGACGGTGTTCACGAGTTCCTGGCGCGACAGCTCGATCCGCTGCTCGCGGCTCAGCGTGTCCCACAGTGGGGTGCCGTAGAGGGAGACGAGCTTTTCGGGGATGAAGAACTGGTCCTCGTTCAGCGGCGCGGCCCAGTGGACGTCGACGTCCGGGTCGTAGGAGAGCCGGGCGCTCGACTTGAGCAGCCGCTCGGCCGTCGCTTCACGATCACCCATTCCGCACCTCCCTGTGTCGTGTAACACTAGAACGCATGAAACATTTTCCGTCAAGTTGTAAACCAGCCTAGGGTTGGGGCATGCGCGATCTCCTGAAGCACGCGCTCGAAGCCGAGCTTCCCGGCGACGAGACCGCGGAGCGGATCATGGGCGCGGCGCTGACCCAAGCCGAGGACTTCGGGCTGCGCCGGTTCACCGTCGACGACGTCGCGCGCCGCGTCGGCCTCTCGCGGGTGACGATCTACCGCTACTTCCCGAAGAAGGACCAGCTGCTCAACGCGCTGGTCCTGCGGGAGATGAAGCGGTTCCTGACGAAGGTCGACGCCGTCGTCGAGGCGCAGGCGACCCCGGAGGAGAAGCTCATCGAGGGGTTGAGCTTCTCCCTGGGGTACCTGCGCGGGCACCGGCTGCTCAACCGGCTGCTGCGCACCGAGCCGGAGCTGATCCTGCCGCAGCTGACGGTCCAGGCGGGCGGCTTGTTCGCGGCGGCTCGCACCCGGATCGCGGCGCACTTCCACGCGGAGATCGCGGCGGGCCGGCTGAGCCTGCCGGCCGAGGACGTCGACGGCATGGCCGAGCTGCTGATCCGGATCGTCGTGTCGCTGGTGCTGACCCAGGAGACGGTGCTCCCGGTGGACGACGACGTCCAGCGGCGCCGGCTGGCCGAGCTGTACCTGGCCCCGATCGTGCGGTCTTTGCGGCCGGCCTAGTCCGAGACGGCTTCCGAGATCCAGGGCGCCACCGGCAGGTCCCGGTCCAGGCACTCGACCGACAGCCGGATCGTCCACCGCAACGCCTGCAGCACCAGGCTGTCCACCTCGTCGGGCGCCGCGTTGGCCAGGGCGATCTCCACCTGCTCCTGCGCCGCCTCCGTGTTGCCGTGGACCTCCGCCAGCAGCGTCCGGACCGCGGTCCGCACCGGCGGGTCGGCCTGGTCGATCGAGACCTCTTCGCCGTCCTCGTCGAAGACCTGGACCTTCACCGGCGCGCTGCCGCCGTCCCCGAGGGTGGAGACCATCGCGCTGCACTCGCCGAACAGCAGCAGCATCAACGCTTTCGTCTCGTCCGCGCGGGCCTGGGGTTCGGCGGCCGTCGGCGCGACCTCGACGAGGGCTTCGGCATCGTCACCGAGGCTCAGCGCCGTCAGTGCGCGCTGAGCCTTCTCGACGAGCTCCTGCTCGTTCCAGTCCGCATCCACGTGCCCCATCAAACACCAGCGACGGCGGTCGTGGGGATACCTTGATCCGGGTCGGTCATCCGGCCGCGCGGAGTGCACCCAGTGCGAGCCGGGAGAGCAGTTCGGCGAGCTCCGAGTCACCGAGATGGCGGTTGTACGGCGTCGAGTTGATCAGTCCGAACACCGCGTGTGCCGCCGACCGCGCCTCCAGTTCTCCCAGCTCCGGTAGGGCTTCGCGGATCGCACGGACCCACACCTCGACGTACTGGCGCTGCAGCGCGCGCACCTGCTTGCGGTCGGCGTCGGTGAGGTTCGCGAGATTGCGCTCTTGAACGGTGATCAACGCCGGATGGGCGAGCGCGAAGCCGACGTGGAACGCCACGAGCCCGGCCAGCGTGTCGTCCGCATCGCCGGGCCGGGCTGCCCACGTCGTGCCGCCGTCGAGCAGGTAGCGGCTGATCGAGTTCAGCATCTCGCCGAGGATCGCGTCCTTGCTGCGGAAGTGCCGGTAGAGCGCGGGCCCGGAGATCCCGACGGCGGCGCCGATGTCGTCGATCCCGACACCGTGGAACCCGTGGTGGGCGAACAGCTCGGCGGCCGCGGACAGGATCTGCTCGCGTCTGTTCGCCTTCTCGCCGTTCACGAGAGGAGTGGGGTTGGCCGGCATCCGGCCATATTAGAGGCGCAGGTTAGCGAGCGCTAACGCCCAGTTGGTGTCCGGTTCGTCTCGGGCCGGCCGATCAGCAGGAACGCGCTGGGCATGGCGAGCTGCCGGCCGGGTGAAAGCGGGCGAGGGCGGTGTGGCCGGCCCTGCGGTCTCGGAGTGCGCGCGCATCGCCACGATCCGGCGTCGACGTCCCGTCAGCCCGGGCATGTCACGGGTTAGCGAGCGCTAACACTGTTCCCGTCTTCCGGCGTGGGCCGAGTGGGTTACTTACAGGTAACTAGGGGTTCCTCGTGGGGCTTCCACATGCTGTGCTTTTGGGGTCGGTTCTGTCACAAAGGAGTGGCCCATGGGGGTTCCGATCCGTCTTTCGCGACGGTTTCTCGCAAGGTTGAGCACGGCTCTCGGGGCCGTCGTCCTGTCCACTCTCGGCGTCACGGGCCTCGCCCACGCCGCCGGGACCGTCTACGCCGCGCTCGGCGACTCCTACTCCTCGGGAGTCGGGGCCGGCAGCTACGGCAGTTCCGGGAGCTGTTACCGCAGCTCCAACGCCTACGGTCAGCTGTGGGCCAACGCCCACAGCGGCACTTCGTTCACCTTCCTGGCCTGCTCCGGTGCCAAAACCGGGGACGTCATCAGCCAGGCCAACTCCATCCCCTCCAACGCGACCCTGGTCACGGTCACCGTGGGCGGCAACGACGCCGGCTTCAGCGACGTGATCCAGACCTGCACCCTCGGCAGCGACGCGACCTGCACCGCCCGCGTCAACACCGCGAAGACCTACGTCAACAACACCCTGCCCGCGTTGCTGACCAACACCTACAACGCGATCAAGGCCAAGGCGCCCGGGGCTCGCCTCGTCGTCCTGTCCTACCCGCGCTTCTACACCGTGCCCGGCTCCTGCTGGGTCGGGCTCAGCGACACCAAACGGACCGCGATCAACTCCGGCGCGGACACCCTGGCGTCGGTGATCCAGTCCCGGGCGGCGTCGGCGGGTGCGACGTTCGTCGACGTCCGGCCGTCGTTCGTCGGGCACAACATCTGTTCCTCGTCCGACGACTACCTGCACAGCCTGACCTGGCCGGTGATCGAGTCCTATCACCCGACCGTGGCCGGGCAGTCGGGCGGCTACTACGCCCCGCTGCGGGGCGCTATCGGCTGAACCCGGTCCCCTCCGGTCGTGAAGGCCATCCCGGCGTGCCCGGGGTGGCCTTCACGGCGTCCGGGCGACTGGACACCCACGTTAGCGGTCGCTAACATCGAGACGGAGGTTAACGACCGCTAACTTCGAGGGAGCCCATGGACACGCCGGCACTGGGGACCACCGCTGCCCCGGACAGCGAGGCCTACGCCCGCAACGCCACATCCCACGCGGAGCTGGTCGAGGACCTCCGCAAACGCCTGTCGAGCGCCCGGCTCGGCGGGCCCGAGAAGTCGCGCACCCGGCACGTCGAACGCGGCAAGCTGCTGCCGCGCGACCGCGTCGACACGCTGCTCGACCCGGGTTCGCCGTTCCTGGAACTCTCGCCGCTGGCCGCGAACGGACTGTACGACGACGAGGCGCCCTCGGCCGGGATCATCACCGGGATCGGGCGCGTCTCCGGACGCGAGTGCGTGGTCGTCGCCAACGACGCCACCGTCAAGGGCGGCACGTACTACCCGATGACGGTCAAGAAGCACCTCCGCGCCCAAGAGGTGGCGCTGCACAACAACCTGCCGTGCGTCTACCTGGTGGACTCCGGCGGCGCGTTCCTGCCCCGGCAGGACGAGGTCTTCCCGGATCGTGAACACTTCGGCCGGATCTTCTACAACCAGGCGACGATGTCCGCGCGCGGCATCCCGCAGATCGCCGCGGTGCTCGGCTCGTGCACCGCGGGCGGGGCGTACGTCCCGGCGATGAGCGACGAGGCCGTGATCGTCCGGAACCAGGGCACGATCTTCCTCGGCGGGCCGCCGCTGGTGAAGGCCGCGACCGGCGAGGTCGTCACGGCCGAGGAACTGGGCGGCGGCGAGGTGCACTCGCGCCAGTCCGGCGTCACCGACCACCTGGCCGACGATGACGCGCACGCGCTGCGGATCGTCCGCCAGATCGTCTCGACGCTCGGCCCGCGCACGCCGCGTCCGTGGGACGTCCTGCCGACCGAGGCGCCCGCCGTCGACCCGGCCGAGCTGTACGGCGTCGTGCCGACCGACCCGCGCACGCCGTACGACGTGCGCGAGGTGATCGCGCGGATCGTCGACGGCAGCCGGTTCGGCGAGTTCAAGAAGGAGTACGGCTCCACCCTGGTCACCGGGTTCGCCCGGATCCACGGCCACCCGGTCGGGATCGTCGCGAACAACGGCGTGCTGTTCGCCGAGTCCGCGATGAAGGGCGCGCACTTCATCGAGCTGTGCGACAAGCGCTCGATCCCGTTGCTGTTCCTGCAGAACATCACCGGCTTCATGGTCGGGCGCGCGTACGAGGCGGGCGGCATCGCCAAGCACGGCGCGAAGATGGTCACCGCGGTGGCCTGCGCGCGGGTGCCGAAGTTAACGGTCGTTATCGGCGGCTCGTTCGGCGCCGGCAACTACTCGATGTGCGGCCGGGCGTACTCGCCGCGGTTCCTCTGGATGTGGCCGAACGCGCGGATCTCGGTGATGGGCGGCGAGCAGGCGGCGTCAGTGCTCTCGACCGTCCGCCGCGACTCGATCGAGGGGCGCGGCGGCGAATGGTCCACCGAGGACGAAGAGGCGTTCAAGGACCCGATCCGCGAGCAGTACGAGGCGCAGGGCAGCCCGTACTACTCCACCGCGCGGCTGTGGGACGACGGCGTCATCGACCCGGCGGACACCCGCACGGTGCTCGGTCTCGCGCTCTCCACCGCGGCCAACGCACCTTTGTCCGATGTCAACTACGGCGTCTTCCGGATGTGATGATGTTCGACTCAGTGTTGGTCGCGAACCGCGGCGAGATCGCGGTCCGGGTCATCCGCACGCTGCGGGCGCTCGGCATCCGCGCGGTCGCGGTGTACAGCGACGCGGACGCCGACGCACGGCACGTCCGCGAAGCGCACACGGCGGTGCGCATCGGCCCCGCGGAAGCGTCGAAGAGCTACCTGTCCATTCCGGCCATCGTGGACGCCGCCGTCTCGTCGGGTGCGCAGGCCGTGCACCCGGGTTACGGCTTCCTGGCGGAGAACGCGGAGTTCGCGCGTGCCTGCGAGGCGGCCGGGCTCGTGTTCATCGGCCCGCCGGTCGCGGCGATCGAAGCCATGGGCGACAAGATCCGCGCCAAGGCGACGGTGTCGAAAGCCGGGGTTCCCGTCGTGCCCGGCGCGTCCGATGTGGACATCCCCGCCGGCGGGTTCGCCGAGGCGGCCGCGAAGGTCGGCTACCCGCTGCTGCTCAAGCCGTCCGCCGGCGGTGGCGGCAAGGGTATGCGGCTGGTCCACGAAGAGTCCGAACTGGACGCCGCCATCGAGTCGGCGCGGCGCGAGGCCAAGGGATCCTTCGGTGACGACACCCTGCTGATGGAGCGGTTCGTCACGACGCCGCGGCACATCGAGATCCAGGTCATGGCCGACCGGCACGGCAACGTCATCCACCTCGGCGAGCGCGAGTGCAGCCTGCAGCGGCGGCACCAGAAGATCATCGAGGAAGCGCCGTCGGTGCTGCTCGACGAGGCCACGCGCGTGAAGATGGGTACTGCCGCGGCCGAAGCGGCGCGCTCGGTCGGGTACGTCGGCGCGGGTACGGTCGAGTTCATCATGTCGGCGCACGACCCGGACGAGTTCTTCTTCATGGAGATGAACACCCGGCTGCAGGTCGAGCACCCGGTCACCGAGCTGGTCACCGGCCTCGACCTGGTCGAGTGGCAGGTCCGGGTGGCCGCCGGGGAACACCTTTCGGTCGCGCAGGACGACGTCGTCCTCAATGGACACGCCGTCGAAGCGCGTGTCTACGCCGAAGATCCGGCGCGCGGGTTCATCCCGACCGGCGGGACGGTGCTGGCGGTGCACGAGCCGGCCGGCGAGGGCGTCCGCGTCGACTCGTGGATGACGCGCGGCGCGGTGATCGGCTCGAATTACGACCCGATGCTGGCCAAGGTCATCGCCTGGGGCCCGGACCGCGCGGCCGCGCTGCACCGGCTCGACCGGGCGCTGGCCGACACGGCGCTGCTGGGTGTCGGCACCAATACGGCGTTCCTGCGCAGCCTGCTGGCCGATGACGACGTCCGCGCCGGCCGGCTCGACACCGAGCTGGTCGACCGGCGACTGTCCGATTTGGTCTCGTCGGACGTGCCCGCGGAGTTCTTCGTCGCGGCCGCGCTGGACCGGTTCCTGGAGCTGCAGCCGTCGGGGTCCGTCGTGGACCCGTGGGACGTGCCGGACGGCTGGCGGATGGGCGGGTCCGGCGGGGTGACGTTCCGCCTGAAGTCCGGCCAGGCCAAGGCCGTCGTCCGGGTGCAGGGCACGCCGTCCGGCGCGACGGTCGTCGTCGACGACGCCGGGCCGGTCGAGGTTTCGGCCCGGCGCGACGGTGACGTGCTCGAGATCCGGCACGCCGGCGGCTTCCACCGCTACCGCCACGCCTGCGGTCCGGACCGGACGGTCTGGCTGGCGCGTGACGGACTGAGCTTTCCCTTCGGGGAGCAGGAGTTCGTGCTCTCGTCGCGCGGCGAGGACGCCGGGGCCGGGCCGGTCACCAGCCCGATGCCGGGCACGGTGCTCGTCGTGAAGGTCGCCGCGGGCGACGTCGTGAAGGCCGGCACGCCGTTGCTGGTCGTCGAAGCGATGAAGATGGAGCACACGGTCACCGCGCCGATCGACGGCGTGGTCAGCGAACTCCCCGTCCGAGCGGGCCAACAGGTCGCGCTCGACGAAACCCTTGCCGTAGTCACGCCCCAAGAGGAGCAGCAGTGATCGACTTCCGCCTGGACGAGGAGTACGAGGCCCTCCGCAAGACCGTCGAGGACTTCGCGCACGCCGAGGTCGCGCCGGTCATCGGCGAGCTGTACGAGAAGGAAGAATTCCCGTACGCGATCGTCGCGAAGATGGCGGAGATGGGCCTGTTCGGCCTGCCGTTCCCCGAGGAGTTCGGCGGCATGGGCGGCGACTACTTCGCGCTGTGCCTGGCGCTGGAGGAGCTCGCGCGGGTCGACTCGTCGGTCGCGATCACCCTCGAGGCCGGCGTCTCGCTCGGCGCGATGCCGATCTTCCGCTTCGGGACGCAGGAGCAGAAGGAGCAGTGGCTGCCGTCGCTGTGCGAGGGCACGGCGCTGGGTGGCTTCGGCCTGACCGAGCCGGGCGGCGGCTCGGACGCGGGCGCGACCCGTACCCGGGCCACTTTGGACGGTGACACGTGGGTCATCAACGGCAGCAAGGCGTTCATCACGAACTCGGGCACGGACATCACGCGCCTGGTCACCGTCACGGCCGTGACGGATGTGATGGAGAACGGCCGCAAGGAGATCTCGGCGGTCATCGTCCCGTCCGGCACCCCGGGCTTCGAGGTGGCGCCGAAGTATTCGAAGGTCGGCTGGAACTGCTCGGACACGCACGAGCTGTCCTTTTCGGACGTCCGCGTCCCGGCGGAGAACCTGGTCGGCGAGCGCGGCCGCGGGTACGCCCAGTTCCTGTCCATTTTGGACGAAGGCCGCGTCGCGATCGCGGCCCTGTCGGTCGGTCTGGCGCAGGGCTGCGTCGACGAGTGCCTGCAGTACGTGAAGGACCGCGTCGCGTTCGGCAAGCGGATCGGTGAGTACCAGGCGATCCAGTTCAAGATCGCCGACATGGAGGTCCGCACGCACACGGCCCGCCTGGCGTACTACCAGGCGGCGTCGAAAATGCTGCGCGGCGAGCCGTTCAAGAAGGAGGCGTCGATCGCGAAGCTGGTCGCCTCCAACGCGGCGATGGACAACGCGCGCGACGCGACGCAGATCTTCGGTGGCTACGGGTTCATGAACGAGTACCCGGTGAGCCGCTTCTACCGCGACGCCAAGATCCTGGAGATCGGCGAGGGGACCAGCGAGGTGCAGAAGATGCTGATCTCGCGCCACCTCGGCGTCGCCTGACGTTCCATGAGGGGCACCTTCACGACTGCCGTGAAGGTGCCCCTTATGGCTAGTGCGACTGTTGCTGCTTCTTGTCTTCCTCGGCCCAGGCGGCCTCCGCCTGCATCTGGATGTCGGTGAGACCGCGGTCGACCTGCACGATGTCCTTGCCGGCCCAGCCGACGAAGTTCTTCGAGCTCTTGGCGTCGGAGAGGGCCTTCAGCATCGGGTAGTAGTCCGGAGCTTTGGCCTTCAGCCAGTCGTCGACGAACTTCATCTTCTTGTAGCTGTCGCCGAACTTCGTCTTCAGCCAGTCCTCGTGCTTCTTGATCGTGGAGACGTCGTGGTCGCTCAGGTGCGACTTCGGGGGCGGCGGCTTCGGCGGTGCCGCGGGCGGAGGCAACGGCCGTGAGAAGTTCGGCGTGGTGCCGTCGCCCGGAGGACGGGTGCTGGGCGTGGCGCCACCACCGGGCGGGCCGTCGTGGGTCACCGCGGTGCCCGGCGGCGGCAGCGGCCGCGAGAAGTTCGGGGTCGTGCCGTCACCCGGCGGCCGGGTGCTGGGCGTCGCACCACCGGTCGTGGGCGGGCCGTCGTGGGTGACGGCCGTGCCCGGCGGTTTCGGCAGCGGCCGCGAGAAGTTCGGCACGCCGCCACCGTGCGGCGGCAGATTGCTCAGCTCGTGGCCCGCGTTCGAGGCACCCGCCTTCGGCTTGACCAGCTTCGACAGCTGGGTCAGCCGGGCCAACGTGCGACCGGCGTAGGCGACGACCTTGGCGAGCTTCGCCATCATCGCCGCCACCTGCACCGAGACCGTCGCGACGCACTTGGTCACCCCGACGGCGATCGACGCGCCGAAAGTGGGGATGGCGAGTGCGAGCGCGATCAGCATCGTGGAGATGATGTCGCCGAGGATCGTCGTGATGATGTCGCGCAGCAGCGAGCGGACCGCGCCGATCAGGGCCCCGGTGGTCTCGACCATGTAGCCGGCGACGTCGGACGCCTTGGCGTTCGCGTCGATCCAGCCCTTCCGCTCGTTGATCGACTTGAGGAAGCTGTCGTAGCCCTTGCCCTGCCACTGGGTGATCGTCGCCTTGAGGGTGTCGTCCAGCGAAGTGCCGGTGTTGCGCAGCGATTCGCCGATCTTGTGCAGCTCGTTGGCGATCTTCGTGACCTCGGCGGGATTGCCCGCGACCTGGTCCAGCGGCCACTTCAGGAACGAGACGTGCTCGATCAGCCAGCCCAGGCCCGCCGCGATCAGCTTCGCCAGGGGATCCATGACGAACGCGACGGTGTCGAGCGCGGCGCTGATGACGTTGATGCCGAGCTCCACGCTGACGGCCGCGAGGTCGCCGCCGTGCTCGGTCTGGACCTTGCCGATCGAGTCGCCCACCTGCTTCCAGCTGTCGAAGACGCCGGCCCCGGTCGTGGAGTTCGATGCCGTGATGGGAACGGTCACTTGCCCAGCTCCGTCTCGAAGGTGCTCAAACCCTTGGCGGTGTTCGAGTCGTGGGTCGCGTAGGTGTCGGCGGCCTTCTTCACGTCGTCGGCGGACTTCCCGATGTCACCGACCAGCTTGGTGATCTCCCCGGTGATCACCGCCATCGTGATCCGCGAGGGCACGGCGAGCACCTGCGCGAGCAGGATGCCGAACGCGGCGTTGTCGAACCCGTTGGCCGCCTGCATCCGGTTCGCGGCATCCTGCACCGCCGGTTGCGTGGTGCCCGACAGGAACTGGCTGAACTTCTGCAGCTCGGCCGGGTCGACCGAGAAACCTTCTCCGGAAACCACCGGTTCTCCTCCGTACTACCAGGGGTTGCTCTCGTCGTCGTCCTCGGCCGGCGCGGGCCGGGGACGACGACGCGGCGGACCTTGCTGCGGCGGGCTTGGCGGGCGGTGCGGCGGCCGATCTTCGGCCTCCTGCTCCGGCAGGAACACGTCGCTCTTGTCCGGAGGCGTGCTCTCATCGGGAGCCGGCAGGAACTCGTCCAGCAGTTCGCGGGCGGCCGAGCTTTCGCCCACCATGCCGCCGAACGCGTCGGCGACCTGGGCCGAGACCTTCTGCTGCGCGCGGCCGATCAGCTGCATCACCAGGCCGGACAAGGCTTGTGGCGGCCGCTCGTACGCGCGGGGGCCGAACCGGAGCTCCTGCAGGACGCCGCTCGGGCCGACGGTCACCGAGACCGCCCCGTCCGGCGCCTGCACCGTGGCGACGGCGGAGCGGAGCTTTTCCTGCGCTGCTGCGGCTTTTGCCCGGATTTCGTCGAGGTCGGCGGTGAACGCGGCCAAGGGATCGCCGCCGGGCACTGACTCTGTCAATTTGTCCTCGTCACAAGAGAGGTTGTGAACAGGGAAAGTCAATCAGCGCACCTTGAACTCCGGATGACACGGACAGAGCCACCGGCTGAACGCGACGGCCGATCGCTCACTGGACACCAATATCTATACCGGTATAGTTATCGTCATGGTCGAGATCAAAACCGAAGCCGAGCTGGCGGTGATGCGCGAAGCCGGGCGAGTGGTCGCGCGGACGCTGCACGCAGTGAAGGAGGCCGCCGCGATCGGCGTCTCCTTGCGTGAACTGGACGAAATCGCCGCGCAGCTGATCAGCGAAGCCGGCGCCAAGCCGTCGTTCCTGCACTACCAGCCGCACTCCGCGCCCACGCCCTACCCGGGCGTCATCTGCGCCAGCGTCAACGACGTCGTCGTGCACGGCATCCCGACGGCGTACCGCATCCAGGACGGCGACCTGGTCAGCATCGACTGCGGCGCCATCGTCGACGGCTGGAACGGCGACGCCGCGATCAGCTTCGTCGTCGGCACTGCCGACCCGCGTGACCTCGCGCTGATCGAGGCGACCGAGCGCGCCCTGGCCGCCGGGATCGCCGCGGCGCAGCCCGGCGCGAAGCTCGGTGACATCTCCGCCGCGATCGGCGCCGCCGGCCGCGCGTCGGGTCACGGCATGCTCGAGGACCACGGCGGTCACGGGATCGGCCGCGCGATACACGAGGACCCGCACCTGGCGAACGAAGGTCGCGCGGGCCGCGGGATGCGGCTCAAGCCGGGCCTCGCGCTGGCGATCGAGCCGATGCTCACCCGGGGCGGCGACGCCTACCGGTACGCCGAGGACGGCTGGTCGCTGCTCACCACCGACGGCAGCCGCGCCGCGCACGTCGAACACACCATCGCCATCACCGAAGACGGCCCGCGCGTGCTCACCGTGCGGTAGACAAGGGGGATGGACAACACCGTCATCCGATCGGGTGATTCTGGGGATGCTGACACGCTGCTGGGCTTCTTCGACGAGGCCGTCGAATGGCTCGTCGCGCGCGGCAGCTCGAAGCAGTGGGGGACCGAGCCGTGGAGCCGGGTCCCGAAGCGCGTCGAACGGGTCAAGGGCATGGTCGCGGACCCGGGGCTGCGCATCGCGATGGTCGACGGCGAGCCGGCCGGCGCGCTGATCGTCTCCGAGGAGCACGACCCGCACGTGCCGGCGGTCGACGAGCGTGAGCTGTATGTCCGATTGCTGATCACGTCACGGCGGTTCACCGGGCAGCGCGTCGGCGGGCGGCTGATCGAGTACGCGCTCGACGAAGCGCGGCGGCGCGGCATCGACCTCGTGCGCGTCGACTGCTGGGCCGGCGGCGACGGCGACCTGCAGCGCTACTACGAGAGCCAGGGCTTCAAGCCGACCGTGCAGTTCCACGTCGAGGAGTGGGTCGGGCAGGTTCTCGAGCAACGCGTGGGGTAGCGCGATCGCGGGCCAGGGGTGACACTGTTGACGCGTTGCCAACAGACGAAGGAGTCGCCATGGCCGAGGAGCTCGCGGGCAAGGTCGTCGTCATCACCGGCGGCGGGCAGGGGATCGGCGCGGCGACCGCGTCGGCGCTGTCCCGGCTGGGCGCGCGGGTGGTGATCGGCGACCTCGACCAGGTCCGGGCCGAGAAAACCGCCGGGGAGCTGGACGCCGAGGCGCTGCCGCTGGACGTCACCGACATCAAGGGCTTCACCGAGTTCCTCGACGAGGTCGAGCGTCGCCACGGCCGGATCGACGTCCTGATCAACAACGCCGGGATCATGCCGCTGGCTCTCCTCGAAGAAGAGAGCGACGCGACGACCCGGCGTCAGCTGGAGATCAACCTGCACGCCGTCATCCACGGCACCCGCGAGGCGATGAAGCGGATGCGGCCGCGGCGGTCCGGGCACATCGTGAACGTCGCTTCCTTCGCGGGCAAGGCCGGTTTTCCTGGCGCGGCGACGTACTGCGCGACCAAGCACGCCGTCGTCGGGCTGTCCGAGGCGGTGCACCTGGAGCTGCACGGGTCCGGTGTGCACGTCTCGTGCGTGATGCCCGCGATCGTCCGGACGGAGCTCGCGAGCGGGCTCGGCGAGGCGAAGCTGTTCAAGTCGTCACGGCCCGAAGATGTGGCCGATGCCATCGTGTCCACGCTGCGCAAGCCTCGGTTCGAGGTCTTCGTGCCCCGGTCCGTGGGAACTATGGGCAAGCTCACCCGGCTGCTGCCGCGGCGGGCCGGTGAAGCGCTCGCCCGTGCTTTGAAAGCGGACCAGCTTTTGGCTTCAGCGGCCCATTCCCCGGCTCGCGCGGGCTACGAGGCGCGCGCCGCCGAGAGCGCGCCCGGGGCGGGCACGGAGTAACTCGGACGGCCTAGCACTGTCCGATTTGGACGTGGCCGGTGTTGAGTCCACCGGCCTGACCCGGCAAGATTGCCGGGAAGTGCCCGGGGGACGTCGCAGGAGGCTCGAGGAAATGGTTTCACCGCCCGCACGGCTGGCCGCCGCGGCGTCGAACGTGGTCGGCAAGGTGCTGCACGGCGGCGTCGCCGACCTGCGCCCGATGCCGCGGGTGCTGATCGACCAGGGGCCCAACCGCTCGGTGTACCGGATGACGCACAGCAGCCGCCCGGTGTCGGGGCCGCCGATCCTGCTGGTGCCGCCGCTGGCCGCGCCGGCGATCTGCTTCGACCTGCGCCGCGGCTGCAGCCTCATCGAGCACCTGGTCGAGGGCGGCCGCAACGCGTACCTCGTCGACTACGGCATGGTCGCCTTCTCGGACCGCCGCCTCGGCATCGAGCACTGGATCGACGAGGTCCTGCCGCGGGCGATCCGCAAGGTGAGCGCGGACGCCGGCGGTCAGCCGGTGCACCTCGTGTCGTGGTCGCTGGGCGGGATCTTCTCGCTGCTGGTGAACGCGGACCAGCCGGACCTCCCGATCGCGTCGATCACGGCGATCGGCTCCCCGGTGGACTTCACGGCGATCCCGATCGTCGCGCCGTTCCGCCCGCTGGTGGACCTGACCGGCGGCCACCTCCTGACGCCGATCTACCGCGCGTTCGGCGGCGCACCGTCCTATTTGGTCAGCCGCGTGTTCCGCGCGACGGGCATCAGCAAGGAGATCACGAAACCGATCGCGATCCTCTCGCACCTCGACGACCGCGACTACCTCGCGCAGATCGAGGCGGTCGACCACTTCATGAGCAACATGTACGCCTACCCGGGCCGCACGTTCGGCCAGCTGTACCACCGGTTGTTCCGCACGAACGACCTGGCGGAGGGCAAGGTGGACCTCAACGGGCGCATCATCTCGCTGTCGTCGGTCCGGGTCCCGACGCTGGTGGTGGCGGGCGAGAACGACACGATCGCCCCGCGGCCGTCGGTGGAGCGGGTGGTGGAGCTGCTGGACAAGGCCCCGGAGGTCCGCTTCAAGACGGCACCGGGCGGCCACCTCGGAGTGCTGACGGGCCGCAAGGCGCGCGGCACGACGTGGCGTTACCTGGACGAGTTCCTCGACGACCAGGCGTCAGCCGACTAAGTCGATCTCGAACGGCTCACCCGCGCTGTAGCGGACGTCCGCCCACACCGCGCCGGGCAGGTCGTAGCGCCGGTGCGACGTCAGCTTCGGGTCGTGGCCCGGGATCTGCCCGGGGTTGTGGCCGACACCAGCGCGGTCCGAACCCCACGCGAAGATGTTCGACACCCACATCGGCCGCGCGAAGCCGTCGCCGCCCAGCCGGGGCCGGATCACGATCGCCCCGCCGGGGCTGCCGGCGAGGAAGACGCGCACGACGTGTTCACCGGCGTCCGGCGGCGTGACGGTGATCCGGTCCAGGATCTCGACGCCTGCTTGGATTCCGGCGCCGGCGGGGTTGGCGGCGCGCTCGCGCAGCCAGCCGGTGTCGATGCCGACGGGATCGATCTTGCGCCCGACCGGAACGCAGACGTCCTTGTGCCCGGCGTAGCGATCGAGTCCACGCGACATGTACCGCAGCAACGCGGCGACGAGCTTGGGGTAGGCGTCTCGTTGCGCGTCCGTCCAGCCGCCGGCGCCCGCGGACTCGGCTTCGATGCCGAGGAACTCGTCGTTCACATCGAGGAACCCGAGCCACCGCGACGCACCGGCGTGGTAGGCACACCCGGCGGCGACGACGTAGACGGTGCCACTGCGCCCGAGCCCGAGGTTGCAGAGCGGCCCGGCGAGATCGGCCCGGCCGTGGGTGACGATGTCGAGCGAGGGGTAGTCACCGGGCGCGGAGTCGGCGGTGGCGGTGTGGTGCCCGACAACCCCTTCGACAACGCGCATGCCCCCGTGGCCCCGGGTCTGCCACCCGGGCACTTCGACAACGGGATAGCCGGTACTGCGAGCGGCATCGACGAGCCAGGGGACGTAAATCGGCATCAGCCCTCCACCACGTCGTAGGCACCGGCGTCGGCTTCGGTGTCGGGCGCGTCATGAGCCGCGATCCGCGAGTCAAGGGCTTCCCGGGCTTCATCGAGGGTCTTCGGGTTCTGCCGGCCGGCATCCCAGCCTTCGGCGTCCCATTCCTCGGGCGTCTTGATGGGGGTCGGGTCACCGGGCTCGTACACAACGGCGACGGGGGTCTCGCTGGGTTCAGTCACGATCGGCCTCCGGACCGCGAGGGTACCGGAGGCCGACCTACCGGCGCTTCACTTCAGTTCGGCGGACGACTTCCCGAGGACTCGTCGAGCCACGATGAGCTGCTGAATCTGCTGCGTCCCCTCGAAAATGTCCAGGATCTTGGCGTCCCGAGCCCACTTTTCGAGCAAAGACTCTTCGCCATAAGCCCCGGTCAGCTCGACGCACTTCAGCGCGATCTCGACCACCGATCGCCCCGCCTTGGCTTTCGCCATCGACGCCTGCAGGGAGTTCGGCTTGCGGTTGTCCGCCATCCACGCGGACTCCAGCGTCAGCAGGTACGCCGACTCGTAATCCGCCTCCAAGCGAAGGAACTCGGCCGCCGCGGCGTGCTGCGAGTTGGCGGGCCGGTCGTAGTCGATCTCCACGCCCGCCTCGGTGAGAATGCGGCGAGTCTCCTCCAGCGCCGCCCGAGCCACACCGATCGCCATCGCCGCCACCAGCGGCCGGGTGTTGTCGAACGTCTGCATGACGCCCGCGAAACCCTTGGCCGTGTCGATTTCCGGGGTACCCAGCAGGTTCTCCGCCGGGACGCGGCAGTTCTCGAAGCGCAGCACCGCCGTGTCCGAAGCGCGGATGCCGAGCTTGTGCTCGACGCGCACCACCTCGAAGCCCGGTGTGCCCTTCTCCACCACGAACGACTTGATCGCCGCGCGGCCCTTGGACTTGTCCAGCGTCGCCCAGACCACCACCGCGTCCGCGCGCTCGCCCGACGTCACGAAGATCTTCTCGCCGTTCAGCACGTAGTGGTCGCCGTCGAGGCGCGCCGTCGCCGTGATGGCCGCCGAGTCCGAACCGCACGACGGCTCGGTGATCGCCATCGCCGCCCACATGCCGGAGAAACGCTGCAGCTGCTCGTCCGTCGCGACCGAGCCGATCGCCGCGTTGCCGAGACCCTGGCGCGGCATCGACAGCAGCAGGCCGACGTCACCCCAGCACATCTCGATCGTGCCGAGGACGACGTTGAGGTTGGCGCCGTTGCGGTTGCCCTTTTCCTTGTCCGGACCGGACCGGCGGACGCCCGCCGCGCCCGCGCCGCCCTCGCCGGACGAGTTGAGCCCGTCCAGCAGCGCCGCGAACATGTCGAGCTCGCTCGGGTACGTGTGCTCCGCGCGGTCGTACTTGCGCGAGATCGGCCGGAACACCTCGGCCGCGGCCTGGTACGCCTGGTTGATCAGCGCGCCGGCCTTCTTGGGAGCTTCCAGGTTAATCATCGTTAACGCCTTTCCGAAACCTAGAGAAGGACGGCGCCTTCCATGACGCCGATGGCCCGCAGGTCCCGGTACCAGCGCTCGACGGGGTGCTCCTTCACGAAGCCGTGCCCGCCCAGCAGCTGCACACCCGCGCTGCCGATCTGCATGCCCTTGTCCACGGCGAGCTTGCGCGCCAGCGCGACTTCCCGCGCGTACGGCTTGCCCTGCTCGGCCCGCGCCGCCGCGCGCAGCGTCACCAGCCGCAGGCCCTCCAGCTCGATCGCGATGTCGGCGACGGAGAACGCGACCGCCTGCCGGTGGCTGATCGGCTCGCCGAACGCCGTCCGCTCGTTGACGTAGGGCACGACGTAGTCGAGGACGGCCTTCGCGGTGCCGGCGGCCAGCGCCGCCCAGCCCAGCCGCGAAAGCCGGACGAGGTCGGTGAAGACGTCGAGCTTGCCGCCGCCGAGCAGCGCGCCCGCCGGCAGTGCGACGCTCGAAAGGTGCAGCTTGCCGGTCGCGGCGCCGCGCAGGCCCATCGCCGGCTCGGACTCGATGGTCACCCCGGCGTTCGACGACTCGACGAGGAACAGTGCCGGTCCGCGGCCTTCGAGGTCGGCCGAGACGATGAACAGCTCGGCCTGCGCCGCGCGCGGGACCAGCGACTTCACGCCGTCGAGCTGGTAGCCCTTCGGCGTGCGACGCGCTTTCGTCGCGGGCTTGAACGGGTCGTAGAGCGCTTTCTGCTCCTGCAGCGCCAGCGCCGCGGCGGGCACGTTCTCGCCGACGAACGCGGGCAGGTAGTCGGCCTGCTGCTGCTCGTCACCCCAGCTGACCAGCGCGGTGCTCACCGCGGACGGCGCGAGGACCGCGACCGCGAGTCCCAGGTCGCCGTGCGCGAGGGCCTCCGCGACCAGGGCGTTCGTCACGACCGAGCGTTCGGTGCCGACGCCGCCGAGCTCCTCGGGGATGCCGACCAGGCTGATGCCCAGCTCGGCGGCCCGGGTCAGCAGGCCTTCGGGCGCCTCGAGCTTGGCGTCGGCGTCCGCGGCGGCCGGGCGCAGCTGCTCGGCGGCGAACTCCGTCACGGTCTCGACGATGAGCTGCTGGTCCTCGCTCGGCGTGAGGTCGAACAGCCCGGTGTCGCCGGCCGGGGTGAGCCGGGCGGGCTTGCCCAGCTTCTGCACCGACCTGAACGACCGGGTCGCCGCGCCGGCGACGCGGAAGCCGTTGCGCGTCCCCGCGGTGACCAGGCCTTCGATGGGCTTGCGCAGCCCCGCCCGATCGACGACCTTGCTCCCGGCCAGCCGGGTCAGCGCGGAAAGGCCCCAGCCCATCGCGTCCCGTTTCCTTGGCGCAGCCATGTGGCCCTCCATCCGTTACCTACTCGTGAGTAGGTTAACGCGGGAGGCGGCGCGGCGCCAGTGTGGGCTCACTTACGAGTGAGCCGGGCCGAGATCGCCCACAGTTCCCGGGCGGCGTCGTGGTCCCGCCGCCGTTCGAGCCGGGGCTGCCCGCCGTTCCGGCCGCCCGGGCCGACGTAGGCGTTGCCGGGGACGTCCTCGGTCGCGGCGAACAGGATGGGCAGCGCGCCGTACTCGGCCTTCTTCTGCGCGATGACCGGGTAGAGCGCCCGCAGGGCCAGGGCCTGCACGCCGCCGTAGTTCCGGTCGATCCCGGTCCGCGCGACGCCGGGGTGGGCGGCGACGGCCCGGACGCTGCTCCCGGACTCGGTCAGCTGCCGCTGCAGCTCCTGCGTGAACAGCAGGTTCGCCAGCTTCGACTGCGCGTACGCGCCCATCTCCGAGTAGCGGCGTCGCTCCCAGTTCAGGTCGTCGAGACGGAGCCGTCCCAGCCGCGACAGGCCGGACGAGACGGTAACGACCCGTCCAGTGAGGTGCGGCAGCAGCAGGTTCGTCAGCAGGAACGGCCCGAAGTGGTTGACGGCCATGTGCGTCTCGAAGCCGTCGGCGGTCTTCGCGTACGGCACGGCCATGACGCCGGCGTTGTTGACCAGGACGTCGAGGTCGCCGGTCCAGCCGGCGGCGAACTTGCGCACCGACGCGAGGTTGCCGAGGTCGAGGCGCCGGACCTCGGTGTCACCCGGCGGCGGCGTGACGCGGGCGGGGTCGCGCACGGCGAGGACGACGCGGGCTCCGGCGGCGGCGAGTTCGCGGGCGGTGATGGCACCGAGGCCACCGCCGGCCCCGGTGATGAGGTAAGTGGTCATGGCTCGAGCGTCGCGGCGCCGGGACGGACGCGGCAGAGCGCGTCGATCGGGGGATCGGCAATCCCTGGCACTGACCCGGAGAGCGCCGATAATCGACGACGTGGACCGTGCCGAACTAGCCGACTTCCTGCGCCGACGCCGCGAAGCTCTGCGCCCGGAAGACGTCGGGCTGCCGCCCGGGCAGCGCCGCCGCACGTCCGGGCTGCGCCGCGAGGAGGTCGCGACGCTGTCGGGCATGTCCACCGACTACTACACGCGGCTGGAGCAGCAGCGCGGGCCGCGGCCGTCGGAGCAGATGCTGGCCGCGATCGCCCGCGGCCTGCGGCTGACGCTGGACGAGCGCGATCACCTGTTCCGGCTGGCCGGGCACACGGCGCCGTCCCGAGTGTCGCGCGCGGACCACGTCAGCCCGGCGCTGATGCGCGTGCTGGACCGGCTGCACGACACGCCCGCGCAGGTGATGTCGAACCTCGGCGAGACGCTCGTGCAGAACCGGCCGGCCCAGGCGCTGCTCGGTGACGAGACCGGCCACACCGGGCCCGCGCGCAGCGCCGCCTACCGGTGGTTCACCGACCCGGCGGAGCAGTTGCTCTACCCGCCGGCGGACCGCACGCGCCACGCCCGGTTCCTGGTGGCGAGCCTGCGGGCGTCGTCGGGCAGCGACCCCCGGGCCGCGGAGCTGGCGCGGCTGCTGGCGGCGAAGAGCGCGGAGTTCGCGAAGCTGTGGGAGGCGCACGAGGTCTCGGTGCCGTTCGAGCGGCGCAAGACGATCGTGCACCCGGGCTTCGGCGAGATCGCGCTCGACTGCCAGCTGCTCCACACCGACGACTTCGCCCAGGTGCTGCTGGTCTTCACCGCCACGCCCGGCACGGAGGACGCCGAGAAGCTGCAGCTGCTGTCGGTCGTCGGCCCGGAGCTGTTATGAGTGCTCGGTGTGCACCTGCCGCCGCCACTCGGCGAACCGGAGGCGTTCGAACCCGATGAGCCCGAGCACGACCCCGGCGACGACCAGCAGCAGCACGGCGGCGGGCACGTGTTCCAGCAACGGCGTCGCGGCGACCAGCAGGATCCCGACGGCCAGCCGCTGGACGTTCCAGCTGCCGAGGTTGCGCTTGCGCAAAGCGCTGAGCGCGACCAGGTAGAGCGCGATCCCGCCGGTCAGCGTCCAGATCGGCACGCCGTGCAGTGCCTCGCCGGGCGTGTGGTGCTCGGTGTCGGCGATGTAGAGGAAGGCCTTCTTCAGGCCGAGGGCGACGAGCACGATCCCGGCGATCAGCGGCAGGTGCAGGAAGGTGTAGGAGTCGGTGGCGAGCTTCGTGCGTTCGGTGCCGGTGGCCCGGGTGAGCCGGTGCTCGGAGACGCGCGCGACGACGTCGAAGTAGGTCCACCACATCCCGGCGGCCAGCGCGAGCCCGCACACGGCGGCCCCGGCGACCAGCCACGACATGGGCAGTGACCCGATCCCGATCCCGATCGCGACGATCGACTCCCCGAGCGCGATGATCACGATCAGCCCGAACCGCTCGGCGAAGTGCGCGGGCGAGTTCAGCCGCCAGCCTTCGGGCCCGCTGAGGTAGACGTTGAGATAGTCGGCCAGCAGCGCGACGACCCACAGCCCCAGCTGCCAAGGCCCACTCAGCGCGGTGCTCACGGCGAGCAGCACAACGGAGGGCAGCAGTCCCACGAACATCTTGAGCAGTACCTTGCGCAACCCAGGGTCATGCTGCGCGGCCCCGAGGTAGGCGACAAGGTGCAGCAGCCGCACGAGCGCGTAACAGCCGACGAACAGCACGGGCGCGAACAGCCCACCGGGGAAGTCGACGAAGGCCTCGGGGATGGTGAGCGACACGAGGAACATGACGGCCATGGCCCCGAACATCGCCAGCCGAGCGATCCCGTGATCGACATGGATGGTGGTCCCGAGCCAGGCATAGGAGCACCAGCACCACCAAAGGACGGCGAGCATGGCCAGCCCCTGCCCGACCCCGAGGGGGCTCAGGTGGTCGGCCATCAGCTGGGTGGTCTGGGTGATGGCATAGACGAAGACCAGGTCGAAGAAGAGCTCAATGGTGGAGACGCGGTGGTCCTCATCCGCGCCAACCAGGTGCAGTCGTCTCGTGGGCACGCCGAATTATGGACGAAACAAGGACAAGGAGGTCCGGTTTCCGCGTAACGCTGTGCGCGAACATGGCCGAGCGTGCATGTGTCTGGGACACTGAGTGCGGGACGTGGGGAGGTGGGTCGTGCATTCCTATGCGGCCGCGCACCACAAGACGATCATGGCCGTCGACATCGCAGGGTACAACAACCCGAGCCGCACCCTGGCCCACCTGCGTGAAGTCCACGAAGGCCTCTGGCGAGTCCTGCGCACGACGTTCGCCGAAACGGGCATCCCCTGGGACTCGTGCTATGTCGAGAACACCGGCGACGGCGCGATGATCCTGCTGCCCCCGGACATCGCGAAGGCGGACTTGGTCGCGCAGTTCCCGGCCCGCATGCGCGATGAGCTGCGCCGCTACAACCACGTGCACGCGGAGGAGGCTCAGGTTCAGCTCCGCCTGGCCCTGCACGCGGGCGAGGTCGCGGAGGGCAGCCACGGGCGCGTGAGCAAGGCGGCGAGCTTCACGTTCCGCATCCTCGACGCCCCGGAAGCGAAGGCCGCGCAGAAGGAGGCGAAGGCCGACCTGGCGCTGATCACCTCGGACCTGTTGTACCAGGACGTGGTGCGCGAAGACCCGGCCGCGGATCCGGGGGCGTACCGCCGGATCCCGGTCAAGGTCAAGCCGGAGGAGAACGCCGCGTGGGCATGGCTGCGCCTGTTCGGTGCGGTGAACGGGGTATCCGTTTCCGCGCCGGCCGAGGCGAAGCGTGAGGCGTTCCCGGCACTGATCGACGCGTTGCTCGCGGTGCCTTGTGTGCGCAAGGCGGAAAGCCGCCGGTTGTTGCTGGAAATGTTCCCCCGGCGGGAAATCGCCGATGCCGTTCCCTATCACGCCGAGGACCGTCTGCACGTCATCGCGCTCGCCCGGACGTGCGAGCGGTACGCGAGCGGAATGGCGGATCTCCTTGCCGCCATCCGGCTGCTCGACCCGGGATCGCCGCAGGTGGAGAAGGTGGCGTCACTGGTCGAGGCGGGGGCGGGGCGGCCGGCGGGCTGAGCGATGTCCACTTTTTGCCATTCTTCCACCCGGGTGAATGGGTAAACTCACGATCTTCGGGGGCGCTCTGCGGGGGCGGGAGGTGGTTCGTCAGATGGCCACGCGGCGAGGCTTGCCCCAACTCGGGATCGCGATCCGCAAAGCACTCGTGGACGTCCTCGTGGTGGCGGGCTTCGCCGACGACAAGGCGATTCGCGCGTTGATGGTGGGTGAACTGCGCACCGCGCTGGATCACCCGTTCACCTTTTCGGACCAGCTTGCCGCGCGTGACCAGCTCGTCGAAATCGTCACTGCCTGCGGCCGGCTGGACAGCGGGCTGGCCGTGCTGGCGGAGGTCCTCGAATTCCTGCGGCCCGGGACGAAGGAATGCGCGGAAGTGCGGCGGCTGGTGTCCTCCGTGCGGATGCACGACGTCGTGCCGGAAGCCGAACAGGAGAAGCTCCGTCGACGGTTGGAGGGGTTCGTCCCGCCCGGGCTTGGCGGGGCGGTTCGCCGAGCCGCGCGGTACGTCGTCCCGCCGCCTTCGTACGCAGACGCGGCAACGGCGTTCTCCGGCCTTGCCGACTTCAACGCCGCGCAGGGCGAGCTGCCACCCGTGCTGATCTTCGTCGAACTCATCGCCGGGGAATGCGACGAACCGCTCGCCGGTCAGCTGCGGGAATGGTGCGCCGGGCAGGCCCGGCGGCTCCGCCTCGACAAAGCGTTGTCGGAACTGCGTGAAGAAATCGGCGGTACTCCGCCGCTGGAAGGCAGGCTGCACCTGATGATCGTGGTCCGGCCGGACGCGATCGAGCCGGGGCTGTACCAGTTGTCCCACTGGCGGCAGGACGATCCCGCCGAATGGCCACCGCCGTGCGGGGACACCGCGCTGGTCCGCGAAGGCGATCTCGAGGAGCGCGTCGACGCTCTGGTCGTCGCGGCGGAAGAGTCCTGGTCGGGCGGGACCGCGGATGTGACACTGGAGTTCGTGCTGCCCAGGGCGTTGTTGAACCTGCCGGTGCATTCATGGTCCGCCGATCGCGGTTCCGGTGTGCCCAAACCGTTGTACCTCGGGTACCCCACGGTCATTCGTTCACTTGAACGGATGAGTTCCCGCAAATGGCACCGCGTGTGGCGGCGCCGATGGGAGGCCTTGAGCCGTGATCCTTCGTTGGAACGGGTGTATTTTTGCCCGGCCGGAGTAGCCGAAGACAACTATCGGCTCGACGCGATACTCAGCGACGAACAGTGGGTTGTGATGGTGCTCAGTGAATCGCCGCCGGTCAGCCCCATTTCCGAAGGTGACGAGCTTTTGGCGGCATTGCGCGCGGGGTTGCCGGTGATCGTTTGGCACCCCACGGCCTCTTCGGAAGTCGCGCGCGAAGTGGTAGCCTGGCTTGCCGGTAGTAGTGGCGGATTGGGGGATTTGCCCGCGCGGGCAAGGGAGTCCCGGCTGGATGCACTTCGAAATCCGCCGTCGTCGACGGGCGACGGCGTAGTACGCGATCTGGTGGTGCTATGGGACGACCCGAACCGGCTGCTCCCCCTCGCCGAGACGGGCATGGTCCGGCAGGCCGGGGGAGGCGCCGATGAGCGTGACCGAGCATCCTGACAGCCCACCCGATTGGTGGATCTACCGCGGGACCGGCCGTCCGCTGGCGGATATCCGGTTGGCGGACCGCCTGCCTCCGCCGCCCCCGTGGCGCGACTTCTCGACGGCGTTGCCGGAGGTGGACGTGACCCCACCGGATGACGGCGAAACGGATCGCAAGCTCGGCATCGAACTCAGCTATTCGGCGCGGAACGTCAACCGGCACGAAGTCGACATGGTCAACGCGGCGCTCTACCTGCGGCGCCCGCTATTGGTCACCGGTCGCCCCGGCAGCGGCAAGTCGAGCCTGGCCTACCGGATTTCGCGGGAGCTGCGCCTCGGCCGCGTTCTGCGCTGGCCGATCACCTCGCACACCACACTGAAGTCGGGGCTGTACGACTACGACGCCATCGGCCGTGTGCAGGCCGCGGCCGCGCGACAGACGTCGGCAGCGGGCTCCGAACGGGAGGAGCCGCCGGTCGGTGAGTTCGTCCGGCTCGCCGAGCTGGGCACCGCCTTCCTGCCGCGCCGGCTGCCGCGCGTGCTGCTCGTCGACGAGCTCGACAAGGCGGAGTCCGATCTCCCGCACGACCTGCTGAGCCTCTTCGAAGACGGCGAGTTCCAAGTACCCGAACTGGCCAGGGATGCCCGGCACTCGGTGCAGGCCGAGGTGTTCACCGCCGATCCGGGCCACACCGCGGTGGTCGAGCACGGCCGGGTCCGGTGCGCCGCCTTCCCCGTCGTCGTCATCACCAGCAACGGCGAGCGGGACTTCCCACCGGCGTTCCTCCGCCGCTGCCTTCGACTGGAGACCCGCGAACCGGACGCCGACCAGCTCGCCGCGATGGTGGCCGCGCACGCGCTGGACCCGCACCGCACGCAGAGCGCGCTGGTCGAGGACTTCGTGACGCGCAGCGCCGCCGTCGGCGGGCTTCCGGCCGACAAGCTGCTGGACGCGGTGTTCCTCGCGACGTCCGGTGCGTACCGGCCGGACGACGATTCGTGGCCGCGCCTCGTGGACTCCCTGTGGCGCCAGCTGAATCCGCAGGTGCCGTGACATGGCGGAACGGCCGGACGGGACGCCGGGCGACCACGACCTGACGTGGCGCGAGCTCGCCGACGGGATGTGGCTGATGGCCACCATCCAGGGCACCCGTCCGCTCGCCGAAACACCCCGGCCCGGACACCCGCACGACGCCGACGCCGAGACTGACGCCGAGGAAAGACGGCCCGCTCGGCAGCGCCCGCGTGCCGATCTGCCGGACGCCGGAGCCACGTCGTTCGCCCACACCGTCGAAGCGTCGCGGCCCGATCCGCCGCCGGACCGCGTCCCGGACCTCGAGCAAGCCGCCGGCGACGGCGGCTTGCTCGCACAGCGCAGCCCGTTGACCGCCCCGGCGCCGGACGGCGACGCCGAAGCCGAACCGTCCGCGACGCTCCCGGTGCTGCCCGACGCCGCCCGCCTGGTCCGCGCGTTGCGGCCGTTCAAGCGCAAGGTCCCGTCCCGCCGCGAGAGCGACGTCGAACTCGACGAAGAGCGGACGGCGGAAGAAGCCGCCACGACCGGGGTGTGGCTGCCGCACACTCGTCGCCGCCGCGACCGCTGGCTCGACCTCACCCTGGTCGTCGAGTCGGCACCGTCGATGGCGCTCTGGACGCCGACCGTCACGGCGTTCGTGACACTGCTGGAACGGCTCGGCGCTTTCCGGTCGATCCAGCTCAGGCTCCTCGAAACCGGAAAGACCGGTCAGGCCGAAGGTGGCGTGGTGCTCGGCCCGACCCTGCACGGTGGCACGGCCGAGACGCCGCCGCGCGGACCGCGGGAGCTGATCGACCCGTCGGGCCGCCGCTTGGTGCTGCTGCTGACGGACGGGATGAGCGACGCCTGGCGCCGCGACCTCGTTTCGCCGCTGCTTGCCCAATGGGCGCGCGCGATGCCGGTCGCACTCGTGCACCTGCTGCCGCAACGGCTCTGGGCGCGTGGCGGGGTCGACGTGCAAGCTGCGGAACTGACCAGCCCCGGGCCGCTGCGTGCCAACGGCGCGTACCGCCTGCGGCTGACCGACGCTCTGCTCGACGCGGCGGAAACCGCCTCATTGGTCAAGGGCGCGGTCGCGGTTCCGGTGCTGGAACTCGCCGAGCGGTGGTTCCGCTGGTGGGCCGGCCTGGTCACCGGGGACGGCGGGAAACCCCGTCCGGCCGCCGTGGTCCTCGCCCGCGATTCGCCTCGTCCGGCCGATGTGGAGCCCGCCGAAACGGCACCGGAACGTGTCGCCGCCACGGCGACCGAACAAGTGAAGCACTTTCACAGCATGGCTTCGCCGCCCGCGTTTCGCCTGGCCACGCTGCTGGCGGCGGTTCCGGTGGATGTGGGGGTGGCGCGGGCTCTGCAGGCCGAATTGCTGCCCGGGTCCGGACCCGGGCACCTCGCCGAGGTGTTCACCTCGGGCCTGCTGGAACGAGCCCGCGACGGATCGCCGTGGGATCGCACCGCGTGGGAATTTTCCGCCCAGGTAAGGGAAGTCCTGCTGCGCGGCGCGCGCCGGTCTGATACCGCGCACGCGGTGATCACGGCGTCTCGCCGGTTCGGCGAACGCAGTCCGGTGCTCGCGCGGCTCCACGCGGCGCTGGCGGAACCGGATGCCACTCCGGATCCCGAACCGGCCGCCGCGACGGCGGCCGAGATAGCACTCGAACGTGACGTGATGCGGGCGCTGTCGGGTCCGTATCTTTCCCGTGCCGACCGTCTGGCGAGTAGGATCGGGGAGCCAGGTGGCGGTTTACGTAGATCCACTATGGACACTAGTATCCCGGCGGTGAGCGAGACCATGTCGCAGGAACTCGAAAGCAAGAGATACTCGGGTGATCCTGCATCCGTCGTCCATCCCGATGCCGGGACCAGCGGGTTTTCCGCGTCGCCGATCGAAGTGTCGCCCGCTGTGCGGACGAAGATCGTCCGCGAGATCGCGGACACGACCGCCCGGAGTGAACGCCGTTCCGGTGACGACGCGCCACCCGTTTGGGGAACGGTTCCGCCCAAGAACCCCAATTTCACCGGAAGGCGTGAACTGCTCGATCAATTGGGCGAGCGGCTCGGGGCGGGGACGACCGCCGTCCTGCCGGCGGCACTCCACGGAATGGGTGGTATCGGCAAGACGCAGATGGCGGTGGAATACATCTACCGGCACCTGCAGGACTACGACATCGTCTGGTGGATCCAGGCCACCCAGGCCACCCAGATCCGGAAGTCGCTCACCGAACTGGCCCAGCACCTGCGGCTGCCGGGCGCCGACGAAGCCATCACCGCCGTCCCCGCGGTGCGGGAAGCCCTGCGGCTCGGCCGGCCGTACCGTCGCTGGCTGCTGGTCTTCGACTCCGCCGAAGAGCCGGAAATGGTCCGTCCGTTCTTCCCGGTGGACGGACCGGGCCAGATCCTCGTCACCTCGCGCAACCCCGGTTGGGCCGGCATCGCGCGGCCGCTGGAAGTTGCGGTCTTCCAGCGCGACGAGAGCAAGAACCTGCTCGGCCTGCGCCGCTCCGGCCTCGCCGACGAAGACTCCGACCTGATCGCGGAGAAGCTCGGCGACCTGCCGCTGGCCATCGAGCAGGCGGCCGCGTGGCTCGCCGAGACGGGCATGCCGGCCGACGAGTACCTGCGGCTGTTCGACGAGAAGGTCACCGAAATCCTCGACACGTCCGCCCCGAGCGACTACGAGCTCTCGGTCGCGGCCGCGTGGAACGTGTCGTTCGACGAGCTGAGCTCCCGCAGCCCCGCGGCCCACCAGCTCCTCCAGGTCTGCGCCTTCTTCGCCCCGGAACCGATTTCCCGAAGCGTGTTCGCCGGGGTGCGGGGGGTCACGGTGGCTCCCGAACTCGACGCGGCCCTCCGCGACCCGATGCGCCTGGGGCGCGCGATCCGCGACATCAACCGCTACGGCCTGGCGAAGATCGACCACCGCAGCGACACTCTCCTGCTGCACCGGTTGGTGCAGCTGGTGTTGCGCAACCGGATGGGCGACCAACACCGGCTGGAGATGCGCCACGGCGCGCACCTGCTGCTGGCGAACCTGGACCCGAACGACCCGGCGTCACCGCAGACCTGGCCCCGCTACCAGGAGATCCTGCCGCACATCTACGACACCGAGCTGACCGAGTGCAGTGATCCCTGGGTGCGTCAGCTGGTGATCAACCTGTTCAAGTTCCTTTACCACTGGGGTGACCACCAGGGCGCGCTCACGCTCGCGGAACGGGCGGTCAACGCGTGGGCGGCGGACCGCGAGCAACGGCGGGTCCAGGGCGAGGAGCCGGCCGAAGACCCGCCGCTGCTGGAACTCAGCGCGTCCGAACGGCTCGCGTTCTTCTACTGGGTAGTCGGGCGGTACAGCGAAGCGGCTGAAATCGCGAAAGAGACGCTGCGCCGCTACACCGAGGCACTCGGCTCGGAGAGCGAAGAGACGCTGAACGCGCAGCTCACGTACGCACTCATCTTGAAGGCGCGCGGCGATTTCACGGAAGCGCGCAGCCGTAACGGGGAAATCTACGAAAAGGCCAGGGGCCTGTTCGGCGACGACGATCCGATCACCCTGGGCTCCGCGCACGAGTTCATCGTCGCCCTGCTGCTGACCGGTGAGTACGAAGAAGCACGCAAGCTGGCGGACGAGACGTACACCCGCCGAGCCGAGATCTTCGGCTACGACAACGTCAGCACGATCGGCACGCAGGTGCTGCACGTGCTCGCGCGCCGGGAACTCGGGCACTACCCGTGGGCGCGCATCGAAATGGAGCACATCGCGGAACGCGCCGAGCAACTCTACGGCGGCGACAGCGTCGGCACACTCCGCCGTCGCTATTACCAATCGGTGGCGTGCCGCAAGGACGGCGACCACGAAACGGCCCTCGAATTGTCGTCCGACGCATTGCGCAGGTTCCGCATCCGCTACGGCGACAGTCACCCGAACGCGATGGCGTGCGCACTCGGTCACTCCATCGACCTCAGGCATGCGCGGAAGTTCACCGAAGCCCGCGCACTCGGTGAAGAGGTGTTCGACCTCTACCGCGAAAACCTCGGCGAAGGCCACCCGCACACCCTGTCGGCGGCCCTCGACCTGGGCGTGACCCTGCGGCTGGGCGGCGACCCGGCGAGCGCGCGCGTGACCGACGAACGATCATTGGCCCAGTTCCGCGAGAACGTCGGCGAGGACCACCCGCACACGATCGTCTGCGGGATCAACGTGGCGAGCGATCTGTTCGCCCTGGACCGCGTGGCCGAGGCAGCGGAACTCGACGCCGACCTCTTCGAGCGAGCCCGCCGAGTACTCGGCGAGGACCACCCGACGACGTTGGCCGTACAGCTCAACACCTCGTTGGACCTGCGGTCGCTGGGCCAACCCGCGGAAGCGGACCCGTTGTACGAGGACGTGCTGACCCGCTACCGCATGGTGCTGGGCGAAAACCACCCGGGCACGGTCTCGGCTGCGCGCGGAGTGCGCGCGGACTGCGACATCGACCCGATGCCGATGTAACCGATCGACGAACCGGCCAGGCCGAGCGGCGGTCGTGATCGCCGCTCGGCCCGCGCGTCTCCAATTCGAAGCTTGCTCTCGGACGAGCTCGGAAAGTGCCGTTGCCAACCGGCTATGAGCTACTGTCGATTCTTGGGGATGGAGAGATCCTCGACCTCGATGGTGCAACGGTCGCCTATTTCATTCCCGTCTTCGCCATAGCGAGTAATGACGAATGTGAATTCCGGTCCGCGTTCACGCGTCACCGGTGCGGGGGTATGATCCCGGACCGGCGTGGCGCGGCAGCTGGCGAACACACGTCTCGTCATAGGCGGTGTTTCCGCTGGTCAGGTGGAATTATCAACACCGGATCCGCGACTGGATGCGGCGGCTATCGTCGAGACGACACTCGAACGGGACGTGATTCGTGCCCTTTCCGGTCCTTATCTGTAGCGAGCCGATGGTTTGGCCGCCGTGTAGGGGCAATTGGTTCCCGTCGATCCGACGGAGGTCTTGATGCTGATAGCATCCTCGCCACCGCATCGTCGAACTTTCACGCGTAGTCGATCTCGTCGGATTGGAGCCCGACGTGGAAAGGGGCACAGTCTGGTGGGCCATCGTCGAGGTCCTGACCAGCAGGAAGATGTACGAGCGTCTGTTCAGACTGCTTTGCCTCGTCTCGACCTTGGTCCAGGGGCTCACGGCGGTAGCCATCGGAGTCCGGTTCAACCTGCGCTGACCGAGCCCCCGGGCTCAGTGCGTGAACCTCCCCAGCCAGCCGGCGACGGCTTCCACCGACGGCGTTCCTCCCGGCCCGTCACGCAAAGCGCGGTGCACCGCCCGGACCAGCTCCGGGCGGTGCAGCAGTGCGCGGGATGCCGGTCCCGTGCTGCGGGCCGCGAGGGCCAGTCCCAAGCCGGCCAGGGCCGCCGGGTCGTCCGGGTTCGCTTCCAGCAGTTTCCGATATCCGGTCGCGGCTTCCACCATGCGTCCGGCCACGAAGTTCAGGTCCGCCTCCGTGGCACCCGGGACCGCGGATCCCTGTGCGGCGAACCGCGCGGCGCCGTCCGGGCCGAGGCGGAGGCGGACCAGGTCCGTGCGGGCGTCCTGCCAGTCGCCATCCGGGACCGGGGTCGGGACGCGTGGCTCGGGCAGCGCCGTGGCGGCGGACCGCGGTCGCGCGAGTCCGGCCCGCCAGGCTGCTACCAGCTCCGCCACCGTGCCCGGGTCGGGGCGGAGGTGCCTGGTCCGCCAGACCGCGTAGTGGTCTTCGGTGGCGAACCGCGCCCAGCTACGAGGGCCCGAGGCGACCGGTTCGTCCTGCCACGGCGCGAGTTCAGCGGCGACACCCGCCAGGAACCGGCGTCCGGCCACCGTGAGGCTCTCGTCGGCGTGCACCACGTCGAGCGTGCGCCGGACCTGCCCGCGCCACAGCGCGAATTCGAAGGCGGCGAGTTCGTGGTCCGGTTCCGCCGCGGCCAGTGCGCGCCAGAACGACGCGACGCCGAAGAAAGCGTAGATCCCGTGCAGTACACCACTGATCGGGCGGGGGTCTGCGCGCCACGGTGCGTAGAGCCGTTCCCGAGGGTCGTCCACGCTGAGCCGGACGAGGTGGAGCAAGCCGCCCAGCCGGATGTGGTGGAACTCGTGCACCAGTGCGGCTGCCAGCGTGGCGGGGTCTTCGCCGTAGGCGACGATCGCGCTGCCGAACGCTTCCCCGGTCGACGCGCTGGGCAACCGGAACGGGACGGTGGGCGCGGGTACGATCGAGTCCAGCCCGACGCGCAGGGTGTCCGCGACGGCCGGCAGGTGCTCGGTGAGCAATGCCCAGGCGCCGTCGAGCACGGTCCGCCACGATTCGACTTCGACCGGGCTCAAGCGGTCCGGCGGGATCGGCTCGTACAACCCGCGATAAGGATCCACGTCGTCGAGCCGGACTTCGAGCCGCCGCTCACCGGCCCAGCACACGGTCGTCCGGATCCCGGACCACCCCGGTGCGTCGGCGGACGGGTGCGCCGGCAGGCGGATCACCGAGTGGCGGTTCCGGATTTCGATCCCGTCGTTGCCGCCTCGGATGGTGGCGACGGAAAACGGTGCCTCGGCACGTAGCTGAGCCGCGCCCAGCGTCGGCAGTGCGGCTTTGCCTTGCCAGACCGGGATTTCCGTTTCGAACGGGATCCCGGCGCGGATCGCGGCCGCGGCTGCCAGGCAGTGCACATGTCCGACGTGCACCCAGAACGGGCAGACTCCGGTGACGTCCTGCCGGTACAGCCGGGTGGTGTAGCCGGCCCACGTTCCGGTGTACGGGTGGGCGAGGATCGCCTCGAGTGCTTGGGGCGCCGCGTATTCGACCCGGGCCAGCAGCTCCCACGCCGTTTCCGGGGACGGGAGCGGGCGGTACAGGTCTTCTGATTTCGTGACCACTTCGACGAGATTGCGCAGCAGAAGGAGCCGACGGCTCCGTTCGGTCGCCCGCAGTTTGCGCAGTGACCCGGTACCACCCTCGCCGCGGGCCATCGCGTCGAAGTCCGACCAGAGCAACTGGTGGCGGTTCAGTTCCGCGACGGGTTCCTCGGTTTGCCCGGAAACCATCGTCAGTCGACCCGCTTCGCACCGTTGCCTGTGCTAGCTGTGACTTGGATGTGCGAAGCTCGTTCCACCGCATGCCGCAATGACTTGCGCAGTTCGCCGCCGTCCAGGGTGCGCAGTCTGGTGAGGGAGACGCCGCCGAGGTCGAGGAGTTCGGATTCGATTCCGTCTTCTGCGCCGGAACGAGCTGCTTGCATCGCGCTTTTCCCCTTCCGCAGGGAGAGCGGACCCCGTCGGCCCGTTTTCATTGTCCCGCATTCCGGGCCGTTCCGACAGGGACTGACGCTGTGCGCCGATCAGGCGACGTCCAGGACCGTGTGCAGGAGGGTCGTCAGCTCCGCCGCGAAGTGGGGACGGGCGGCCACCCGGCGAGTGCGGGCGAGGTCGTTTGCGATGGTCAGCGCCGCGTGGACGGTGATCTTCGCTTCCCGCGGCGGCAGGGAAGGGTGAACTGTGGAAAGCAGCGTGACCCACTGTGCGACGTAATCGCGTTGCACCCGCAGCAGATCCGCCTTGTCGCGGTCCGGCATCGTGACACGGTCCGCCGAGAATGACACCAGCAGTTCCGGCGTGTGCAGAATCGTGTGCACGTACGACTCCGCCAAGCGGCGCAGAGCTGAGTGTTCGTCCGGGGCCTGCAGCGCGCGCTCGGCCGCCAACGCCAGGCGGTCCGCGGCACGGTGGCCGATTGCCACCATCAGGGCCGCCTTGCTCGGGAAGTGGCGGTACACGCTCGGGCCCGCGATGCCCGCCGCCGCTCCGATGTCCTCCATGCTCACGTCGTGGAAGCCTCGCTGGGCGAACAGCCCCGTCGCCGCCGCCAGGACCTGCTCGCGGCGGGATGGTGTGCCCAAGCCCGCCACCGACGCAGAAGGCGACGAAGCCGGCGAAGGGAGTGTGGCGTTGAGCACACCGAGGGCCAGTTCGACCAGTAACTGAGCGAAGCGGCGGCGGGCCACGGCGGTGTGGTGGACCGACACGCTGCCGAATACCGACAGCGCCGCCCAGCACAGCAGTTCGGCGTCCTCGGCGGGTAACTCCGGCCGTTGGACCAGCAGCGCCTTCGACCATGCCGTCAGCGCCAGCGACGAACGGCGGGCGATCTCCCGCTGGTCCTCCTTCGGCAGGTGACGCCCCTCCCAGCGCCACAACGCTGCGATCTCCCGGCGTTCGACGGCCTGTGTCGCGAGCCGGCCGAGGAGGGATTCCAGCTGGTCAGACGCAGGAACCGAGTCTGATAGTGCCGAAGCCGTCGCCGCCTCCAGGTCCTCGAAGCCGCTCAGGACCACGTACGCCAGGATCGCCTGCTTGTCCGCGAAATGCCGGTACAGCGCCGGCCCCGTGACGCCCGCCGCGTCCGCTATGTCCTTGATGCCTACCCCCGGGAAGCCGCGGGCGCGGAACAGCTCCGCCGCCACCGCGGCCAGCTGGGCCTTGCGGTCGCGGGGTCGCACGCTGCGTACGGAGTCGGTCATGGTGAAAGAACGATAGCGGCTAACGGCACACCTGCAACCCATTGACACCTTGGGGTTATCCGGCGATATGTTAATGGCCATTAGCCCTACTGGTCGGTATCATCGGCCACGGTACGAAGACGTCCCACCCGCTCGCGAGGAGTTGTTCTGTGAGTAGCGAGGCCTACATCTACGAGGCGATCCGCACGCCTCGCGGCAAGAACAAGGGCGGTGCCCTGCACGGCACCAAGCCGGTCGACCTGGTGGTCGGCCTGATCGAAGAGCTCAAGGTCCGCCACCCGAACCTCGACCCCGCCGTGATCGACGACGTCGTACTCGGCGTCGTCTCCCCGGTCGGTGAACAGGGCGCGGTCATCGCGCGCACCGCCGCGCTGAACGCCGGCCTGCCCGAGACCGTCGCGGGCGTGCAGCTCAACCGCTTCTGCGCCTCCGGTCTGGAAGCCACCAACACCGCCGCGCAGAAGGTCCGCTCCGGCTGGGACAACCTGATCATCGCCGGGGGCGTCGAGTCGATGTCGCGGGTGCCGATGGGCTCCGACGGCGGCGCGCTCTTCATGGACCCGGCCACCGCGTACGACAACTACATCGTCCCGCAGGGCACCGGCGCCGACCTGATCGCGACCATCGAGGGCTTCTCGCGTGAGGACGTCGACGCGTGGGCCGTGCGCTCGCAGGAGAAGGCCGAGGCGGCCTGGTCCGGCGGCTACTTCGCCAAGTCCGTCGTCCCGGTCAAGGACATCAATGGCGTCACGGTCCTCGACCACGACGAGCACCGCCGTCCCGGCTCCACCGTCGAGGGTCTCGGCAAGCTCAAGCCGGCTTTCGCGGGCATCGGCGAGCTGGGCGGCTTCGACGCCGTCGCGCTGCAGAAGTACCACTCGGTCGAGAAGATCAACCACGTCCACACCGGCGGCAACTCCTCCGGCATCGTCGACGGCGCCGCGCTGGTGCTCGTCGGCTCCGAGCAGATCGGCAAGACCTTCGGGCTGACGCCGCGCGCCCGGATCGTGGCGACCGCGTCGATCGGCTCCGAGCCGACGATCATGCTCACCGGCCCGACCCCGGCCACCGAGAAGGTGCTGAAGACCGCGGGTCTCAAGCCCGAGGACATCGACCTGTGGGAGCTCAACGAGGCGTTCGCGTCCGTCGTGCTCAAGTGGATCAAGGACCTGCACCTCGACGAGGAGAAGGTCAACGTCAACGGCGGCGCGATCGCCATGGGCCACCCGCTCGGCGCCACCGGCGCGATGCTGGTCGGCACCGTGGTCGACGAGCTCGAACGCCGCCAGGCGCGCCGCGCCCTGGTGACCCTGTGCATCGGCGGCGGCATGGGCGTCGCCACCATCATCGAGCGGGTGTGAGGACACTAATGGCTGAGAGCAAGACCATCCGCTGGGAGCAGGACGCCGACGGCATCGTCACCCTGACCCTCGACGACCCGAAGCAGTCGGCGAACACGATGAACGCCGACTTCCGCGAGTCGCTCGGCGTGACCGTGGACCGCCTGGAGGCCGAGAAGGACTCCATCACCGGCGTCGTCATCACGTCCGCCAAGAAGACCTTCTTCGCCGGCGGCGACCTGAACGACCTCATTCAGGCGAAGCCCGAGAACGCGGTTGAGTTCACCGAGTCGTCCGGCCTGATGAAGGGCCAGATGCGGCGGATCGAGCAGCTCGGCAAGCCGGTCGTCGCGGCGATCAACGGCGCCGCGCTCGGTGGTGGCCTGGAGATCGCGCTGGCGACGCACCACCGCATCGCCGCCGACGTCAAGGGCAGCCAGATCGGCCTGCCCGAGGTGACGCTGGGCCTGCTGCCCGGCGGCGGTGGTGTTGTGCGCACTGTCCGATTGCTGGGCATCCAGAGCGCACTGCTGAACGTGCTGCTGCAGGGTCAGCGGCACCGTCCGGCCAAGGCGCTTGAGCTCGGCCTGGTGCACGAGCTCGTCGGCACGGTAGAGGAGCTCGTCCCCGCCGCGAAGGCGTGGATCAAGGCGAACCCCGAGGGCGGCGTCCAGCCGTGGGACGTCAAGGGCTACAAGATTCCGGGCGGCACGCCGTCGAACCCGAGCTTCGCGGCGAACCTGCCCGCGTTCCCGGCGAACCTGCGCAAGCAGATCAAGGGCGCGAACATGCCGGCGCCGCGGGCGATCCTGGCCGCCGCGATCGAGGGCGCGCAGGTCGACTTCGACACCGCGATCCTGATCGAGACGCGCTACTTCATCAGCCTCGCCACCGGCCAGGTCTCGAAGAACATGACGAAGGCGTTCTTCTTCGACCTGCAGACCATCAACTCCGGCGGCTCGCGGCCGGACGGCTTCGAGAAGTACACGGCCAAGAAGGTCGGCGTTCTCGGGGCCGGGATGATGGGCGCCGCGATCGCGTACGTGTCGGCGAAGGCCGGCATCGACGTCGTCCTCAAGGACGTCTCGCAAGAGGCGGCCGAGAAGGGCAAGGGTTACGCGGCCAAGCTCGAGCAGAAGGCCCTCTCGCGCGGCAAGACCACGCAGGAGAAGTCGGACGCGTTGCTGGCGAAGATCAAGCCGACCGGTGACCCGGCCGACTTCGCGGGTGTCGACTTCGTCATCGAGGCCGTCTTCGAGAGCGTCGAGCTCAAGCACAAGGTGTTCGGCGAGATCGAAAGCGTCGTCAACGCCGACGCGGTGCTGGGCTCCAACACCTCGACCCTGCCGATCACCACCCTCGCCGAGGGCGTGCAGCGGACCGAGGACTTCATCGGGATCCACTTCTTCTCGCCGGTGGACAAGATGCCGCTGGTCGAGATCATCTGCGGCGAGAAGACGTCGCCGGCGACGCTGGCGAAGGTCTTCGACTACACGCTGCAGATCAAGAAGACCCCGATCGTCGTCAACGACAGCCGCGGCTTCTTCACCTCGCGCGTCATCGGCACATTCATCAACGAGGCCGTCGCCGCGCTGGGCGAGGGCGTCGAGCCGGCGTCGATCGAGCAGGCGGGTTCGCAGGCCGGCTACCCGGCGCCGCCGCTGCAGCTGATGGACGAGCTGACGCTGACCCTGCCGCGCAAGATCCGCAAGGAGACCCGCGAGGCGATCGAAGCCGCGGGCGGCACCTGGAAGGCGCACGCGTCGGAGGGTGTCATCGACCGGATGGTCGACGAGTTCGACCGCAAGGGCCGCTCGACGGGCGCCGGCTTCTACGAGTACGGCGAGGACGGCAAGCGCACCGGGCTGTGGCCGGGGCTGCGCGACGCGTTCAAGTCGGGCTCGGCCGAGGTCCCGTTCGAGGACCTCAAGGAGCGGATGCTGTTCGCCGAGGCGCTCGAGACGGTCAAGTGCTTCGACGAAGGCGTGCTGACGTCGGTGGCGGACGCCAACATCGGCTCGATCTTCGGCATCGGCTTCCCGGCGTGGACCGGCGGTGTCATCCAGTACATCAACCAGTACGAGGGTGGCCTGCAGGGCTTCGTCGACCGGTCGCGTGAGCTGGCCGCCCGGTACGGCGACCACTTCGAGCCGCCGGCTTCGCTCGTGGAGAAGGCCGCCAAGGGCGAGATCTACGAATAGGCAGTGGGTTCGTGAAGGCCACCTCGAGTTCCTCGAGGTGGCCTTCACTGCGTTCAAAGGGCGACCGCGACCTCCGCGTGGCTCACGTGGTCGTCCCAGCGGCTCAGCGCTCGCCGCGCGTCGTCTTCGAGGACGGCGTCTTCGAAGCTTTCACCGGCGAAGCCGCGTACGGCGTCGAGGTCGGTGAAGAACGCGATCGAGGTGAACTCGACCTCGGTGCCGTCCGGTCGGCGCAGCAATCGGGCACCCCGGAAGCCCGGCACGTTCTTCAGGTGCTGCGCCACGGCGGTCTCGTAGTGCTGCTGGTAGTCGTCGGCCGTCGCGGCGGGCGCCCAGCCGCGCCAGGTCCGTGCGATCATCGGGTCCCCTTCCATGAAGGGCTTTGACCGTACCCGCGGTTTCCGAGCGGAAGTGTCCGGCAGCTTGTCTGCTCTAGTCCACCCAACGGTCACCGAACGCGGGTTAATCTCCGCCCATGCGCCGTCCCGTCACGGTGGCACTGGCCGCCGCCCTGCTTGCCTCGACGTTGACAACGATGTCGGCCGCCGATGACCTGAGTCCCGCCGACTACGTCGACCCGCTGATCGGCTCGGCCGGGGACGGCAACACCTATCCCGGGGCCACCGCGCCGTTCGGAATGCTCGCGTGGAGCCCGACCAGTACGCGCGGGGACCAGACCAGCACCGGTGCCGCCAACGGCTACCAGTACGACGCCACCCGGATCCGCGGCTTCGCGCTAACGCACGTTAACGGCGCCGGTTGCAACCCCGGTGCCGCCGGTGACGTCCCGATCCTGCCGTTCGCCGGCGACGTCACCTCATCGCCGACCGCCGACACCACCGACGCGATCTACGCGAGCAACTTCAGCCACGCCGACGAAGCAGCAACGCCGGGACGGTACCGTCTCGACCTGGCCAACGCCGTGACGACTGATGTCGCGACCACCGAACGCACCGCGATCGGCACTCTGCAGTACCCCGCGGACAAGCCCGCCAGCCTGCTCTTCCGCACGTCGAACTCCCTCAACGGCAGCGAAGACGCCGAGACCCACCTCGACGCGGCGAACCGCAAGGTCACCGGCTCCGTCCTCACCGGCGCGTTCTGCGGCCGCCGAGCGAACGGCGGCGTCAACAACCGCAAGTCCTACTACCGCCTGTACTTCACCGCGCGGTTCGACCAGCCCGTCGTCGGCACCGGGACGTGGAAGGACGCGACCCTGCAGCCGGGCGGCACCGACCAGACCGGCGGTGAGGGTTATGCCACCGGAAAGGACCGGGCCGGACGCGGCTCCGGCGGTTACGTCACCTTCGCGCCCGGCAGCAAGGTGACCATGCGGATCGCGATCTCCTACGTCTCGCTCGAAGGCGCGGAACGCAACCTCCAGGTCGAGCAGTCAGCGAAGTCCACCGTGGACAGCGTCGCGGACAAGACCAAGAAATCCTGGAACGCCGAACTGAGCCGCGTCGACGTCCAGGGCGGCACGGCCAACCAGCGGATCGTCCTCACCACCGCGCTCTACCACAGCCTGCAGCAACCCAACCTCGTCAGCGATGTCGACGGCCAGTACCTGGGGATGGACCGCAAACCCCACCGCGTCGAACGCGGCCAGGACGCGCAGTACTCCAACTTCTCCGGCTGGGACCAGTACCGCGCGCAGATCCAGCTGCTGGCCCTGCTCGAACCGCGCGTCGCCGGGAACTTCGCGCAGTCGCTGTACAACTACGCGAAGCAGAACGACGGCGTCTGGGACCGCTGGGTGCACGTCAACGGCGCGGCGCACGTCATGACCGGCGACCCGTCGGCAGCGACGATCGCGACCTTCTACGCCATGGGCGTCCGCAACTTCGACTACCGCGGCGCGTTCGACTCGCTGTACAAGCAGGCGACAGTCCCGCGCCCGGAGGGCCTGCAGGACGGCGGCTGCCCGGGCCAGTGCGTCGGCCAGCGGCCCAACCTCGCGCAGTACCTGGCGTCCCACTACGCGCCCAACGACGTCTGCCACTGCTGGGGCGGCGCCGCCGAGACCCTGGAAGACGCGGTCGCCGACTCTGCAATCGGACATTTCGCAGAACAACTCGGCCGCACTCGCGAAGCCGCGGAGCTGCGCGCCCGGGGGGCTTACTGGCTAAACGTATTCAACCCGGGCACCGGGTACACACAGGCCCGCAACGTCGACGGCAGCTGGGTGACGCCGTTCGACCCGGCGAGCGACCGCGGCTTCGCCCAGGGCAGCGCGGCCGCGTACACCTGGATGGTCCCGCAGGACGTCTCCGGGCTCGCCGACGCGATGGGCGGCAAGGCGAACGCCATCACGCGGCTCGACGGCTTCTTCCACGACGCGAACGGCAACTGGCAACTCAAGGGCGGCGGCCCGCTCAAGTACGACCCGACCAACGAGCCCGACATCCACGCGCCGTGGCTGTACAACGAGCTCGGGCAGCCGTGGAAGACGCAGGAGACCGTGCGGCAGCTGGTGAACTCCGTCTACACGACCGGACCGTCCGGGCTGCCCGGCAACGACGACCTCGGCACGATGTCCGCCTGGTACGTCTTCGCGGCACTCGGGATCTACCCGCGGACGCCGGGCTCGGGTGAGCTGCTGCTGTCGAGCCCGCTGTTCCCGGCCGCCGTGATCCGGCCGGCGGGCGGCGCGCCGATCCGGATCACGACGTCGGGGAGCGGAAAGTATGTGGCCGACGTCCGCCGGAACGGCAGGCCGCAGCGCGACTGGAAGGTCGACGCCTCGTTCCTGCACGGCGGAAGCCTGGACTTCCGGCTGTCCGAGACGCCGACCGGGTGGGGGAGTTAGGGCTCCAGCGCGACGTGCGGGAGCCGGCGGTCCAGCCACCGCGGCAGCCACCACGCGCGCTCCCCGAGCAGCCGCATGATCGCCGGGACGAGCAGGCAGCGGATCACCAGCGCGTCCAGCAACACCGCGACTGCCAGCCCGAGGCCGAACTGCGCGAGCATCCGCGACGGGTCGAGCAGGAACGCGCCGAACACCAGCACCATGATCGCGCCGGCCGCGGTGATCACGCCGCCGGTCGACGCGAGGCCCTCGCGCACCGCGAGCCGCGCGTCGCCGGTGCGCCGCCATTCCTCGTGCATGCGCGACACGAGGAACACCTCGTAGTCCATCGACAGCCCGAACACGATCGCGAAGATCATCACCGGCACGAACGCCTCGATCGGGCCGGGCTGCGCGCCGAACCAGCCGTCGCCGAACACCAGCGTCATGACACCCAGCGAAGCGCCGATGCTCAGCAGGTTCAGCAGCGCGGCCTTGAGCGGGATGAGGATCGACCGGAAGACGACCATCAGCAGTAGCGCGGACAGCCCGACGACGACCAGCACGAACAGCGGCAGCCGGTCGGCGACGGCGTCGGCGAAGTCCGTCGCGGCCGCGACCGAACCGCCGACCAGGTAGTGCCCGGGCAGGACCGGCAGGACGTCGGTCCGCAGGCGCGTCACCAGTTCGGCCGTCGCCGCGTCCTGGGGTGACGTCGTGGGGAAGACGAGGACGGTCGGGCCCATCGGCGGCAGCACCCGCGCGATCCCCGGCGTCACGGCGAGCCGTTGCTGCAGCGCGACTGGATCGCCGTCTTCCGTGACGAGCGCGAGCGGGCCGCTGAATCCCGGCCCGAAGCCCTCGGCCAGCAGGTCGTACGCCTGCCGCGTTGTCGAGCCCGCCGGGTCGGTGCTCGCGTCGGCGAACCCGAGGCGCATTCCCGCGGCGGGGATCGACAGCCCGATGAGGAGGGCCAGGCCGATCGCGAGCGGCGCCAGCGGACGTCGCTGGACGCCGTCGGCGAGCCGTCGCCACGCCTTGTCGTGATCGCGGTGTGCGGCGTGCCGGCGGATGCCGCGTTCGAGCCGCTTGCCGAACAGCGACAGCAGCGCGGGCAGGAGCGTCACCGACGCGAGCATGGTCATCAACACGGTGAGTGCGACGGCCAGAGCCACCCCGCGCAGCCCGCCGAGCCCGAGTGCGAGGAGGCCGAGCAGCGCGATGATCACCGTCGTCCCGGCGAACAGCACTGAGCGCCCGGCCGTATCGAGCGCCCGGCGGGCGGCCGTGTCACGGTCGTACCCGGCCAGGATCTCGCCGCGGTACCGGGAGAAGATCAGCAACGCGTAGTCGACGCCCACCCCGAACCCGACCAGCATCATCAGCGGCGCGGTGTAGCTCGCGATGTCGACGAAGTGCGAGACGACCGTGATCACGCCCAGCGTGCTGCCGACGGCGAACACCGCGGTGAGCACCGGCAGCCCGGCCGCGAGCAGTGAGCGGAACAGGAACACGAGGATGACCAGGGCCGCGAGCAGGCCGACGCCTTCCGCGGGGCCACCACCTTCCGAGATGCGCTCGATGGGGTCGCCCGCCAGAGCAACTTCGACCGGCCCGGCCTGCTTCGCGGTGTCGGCGAACTTCACGATGTCGTCGTACGGGAGGTCGGTCGAGGGCACGTCGAAGGTGACGGTGGCGTAGCCGATCCGGCCGTCGGGCGAGAGCGTCTCGAACGGCCCGGTCACCGACCGCACGTGCGGCTGCAATCGGACATTTCCCAGAGTGTTTTCGACCGCGGCACGCTGCGTGGCGAGCCCGTTGTCCTCCTTGAACACGATCTGCGCGCTCGCGCCGGACTGTGCGGTGTTCTTCAGGAGGTCGACGACCTGCTGGGACTCGGTGCCGGGCAGCGAGTTGTCGTCGTGGAACGCGCTGCCGGTGAGGCGGGAGGTGAACGTGACGCCGATGAGGACCAGGGCCCAGAGTGCGACGGCGAGCCACCGGTGGTGCTGCGCCCAGCCGGCCAGCCGGGCCAGCCGTCCCCCGGTGGGGCGAGTGATGGTGTCCATGGGGGACAAGGATTCGCCGCGAGGGCACTACTCCGCGTCGCGCAGCGGAGGACACTTGACTTGCTCCCGGCGGTGTCCCTTAAGGCGTTTCCCGTACCCCTGGGGGAGTACGGCTAGGGGGTGAGCCATCGCGGCGTCACCGCGCCGGACTCGTAGGCGAGGACGACGAGCTGCGCGCGGTCGTGCGTACCGGTCTTGGTCATGATGCGGCTGACGTGCGTCTTCGCCGTCGCCGGGCTGAGTGTGAGCTCGCGCGCGATCTCGTCGTTCGACAAGCCGGCTGCGACCAGGGAAAGCACCTCGCGCTCGCGGTCGGTCAGCCGGTCCAATGCCGGAGCCGGCGACGGGCGCGTGACGCGCGCGGCGAACTCCGAGATCAGCCGCCGGGTGATCGACGGCGCCAGCAGCGCGTCACCTCGGGCGACCACGCGCACGGCGTGGATCAGCTCTTCGGGCTCGGTGTCCTTGACCAGGAACCCGCTCGCGCCCGCGCGCAGGGCGCCGTAGACGTCTTCGTCGAGGTCGAACGTCGTGAGGATGACGACCTTCGTGCCGCTCAGCGAAGGGTCTTCGAGCAGGTGCCGCGTGGCGGCGAGGCCGTCGAGCACCGGCATCCGGATGTCCATCAGCACGACGTCCGGGCGGTGGTCGTGCGCGGCCTGCAGGGCTTCGCGGCCGTCGGCGGCTTCCGCGACGACGTCGATGTCGTCCTCGCCGTCCAAAATGGACCGGAAGCCGGCGCGGACCAGCCGCTGGTCGTCGACGAGCAGGACCCGGATCATCGGGTCATCATCGCACCGGCAGCCGGGCGCGCACGCGGTAACCGCCGCCCTCGCGCGGTGCCGCGGTCAGTTCGCCGCCGAGCGCCCGCGCGCGTTCGGCCATGCCGCGGATCCCGGTGCCCGGCGGGGCATCTCCTCCACGGCCGTCGTCGTCGACCTGCACGGACAGCGCGTCGGCGCCGTAGCCGAGCCGGACGACGACAGTCTTCGCGCCCGCGTGCTTCGCGACGTTCGTCAGCGCTTCCTGCACCACGCGGAACGCGGCGTGCTCGACGTCCGGCGGCAGGTCCCGGGCGACGCCGTCGATCTCGGTGCGCACGGTCAGCCCGGACGCGCCGACCGACTCGGCCAGCTCTGCCACCCGCGACAGACTGGGCTCGGTCTGGCGGAGCATGCCGAGCGTCGCGCGCAGCTCCTGGAGCGCGGTCTTGCTGGCGTCCTTGATGGTGCCGAGGGCTTCCTCGGCCTGCGCGGGGTCACGGCGGTGCAGCGCGGCGCCGGCCTGGACGTTGATCAGCGCGAGGTGGTGACCGAGGACGTCGTGCAGTTCGCGGGCGATGCGCAGCCGCTCGTCGGTCGCGCGCGTCCGGGCCTCCGCCTCCTTTGTGCGCTCAGCCTCGGCGCGATAGTGCGCGACCGCACCCCCGGCGACGAGCGCGACGAACCAGCCGGTCATCAGGAAGAAGGCGAAGTTGTCGACGTGCCGTCCGCTGCGCGAGCTGATCTCTCCGGCGGTGACGCCCGCCATCGCGGCGACGACGAGCAGCGCGGCCCCGCGGATCCGCCCGGCCGCGGCGGCGTTGTAGAGGGTGTAGGCGAAAGCCAGCAGGACGAGGCCGTCGGGATCGGTGAGCGGGTAGTAGAGGGCGCAGCAAACGAGCGTTAACCCAGCAACGCTCAGCGGGTACTTCCGCCGGAAGAAGACCGCGGCGCAGCCGAGAACGGTGAGGACCCAGCCGAGCGCGGCGTGGTGGGCGGGCTTCGCGCCGTCGTTCAGGACGGCGAACAGCGAACCGACGAGCACCGCGACGGTGACCGCGAGTTCGGGTGCCCATCGCCGCAACCAGGACATGCGCCGAGTCTAGGCGGCGTAACAAACACTCCGTGGTGCGCGACTTCGCGGCATTGATTGCCATGGCTAAGGAGTCTTCGTGAGCAAGAAACTGGGGTTGATCCTGGCTGCGGGCCTGCTGGTCGCGGGCTGCGGCGTCGGCGCTGTGCCGCCGAAGGACGCCGGGAGCGTCGGAGTCCTCGATACTCCGACGTCGACGTATTCGACGCCCACGTATTCCGTTCCGGTCACGACCGCACCACCCACGTCCGATGCGCCGGTCGTCACCACCACACCGACCCAGGCGCAGGCCGTCGCACCGAAGACGACCGCCGCCAAGCCCAAGGCGGCACCGAAGACCACCGCGCAGGCCGCGCCGAAGCCGGCCGAGTGCGGCGCCGACTACTACGTGAACTCTTCCGGCAACTGCGTCCACCGCCCCAGCGACAACCCGTCCGGAGCGACCGCGATTTGCAAGGACGGCTCCTACAGCTACAGCCAGCACCGCTCCGGCACGTGCTCCGGCCACGGAGGCGTGCGCACCTGGCTGTGACGAGAGCACCAATCGAGCGGAAAACCCCCGGGGCGTAGGTACAGTGCATGAAGTTGCATGATGCGTACTAACTACACACCGGGGGTGTGCTGGTGTCCCGACCCGAAGGGTCCGGTCGCGCGATCGTCGTGGTGCTCGCCTCGTGCGGGCTGGTCGCTTCGTTCATGCAGACGCTGGTCGTGCCGCTCATCCCGGTGTTCCCGCGGCTGCTGAACGCCTCGGCGGCCGACGCGTCCTGGGTCGTCACCGTGACGCTGCTGGCCGCGGCCGTCATCACCCCGGTCAGCGGACGGCTCGGCGACCTCTACGGCAAACGGCGGATGATCCTCGTCAGCCTCGCGCTGCTCATCGCCGGTTCGGTCGTCTCGGCGACGACGAGCGAGCTCGCGTTCCACATCGTCGGCCGCGGGCTGCAGGGCTGCGCGATGGGCGTCATCCCGCTCGGCATCAGCATCATGCGCGACGAGCTCCCGCCGGAACGCGTCGGCGGCGCGATCTCCCTGATGAGCGCGACGCTCGGGGTGGGCGGCGCGATCGGGTTGCCGGTCGCGGCCGTCGTCGCCGAGAACGCCGACTGGCACGTGCTCTTCTGGATGTCCGCCGGCCTCGGGCTGCTCTTCGCGCTGCTGATCGTCAAGTTCGTGCCGGAGTCGCCGCTTCGCACCCCCGCGCCGTTCGACTACTTCGGCGCGCTCGGGCTGGCCGCCGGCCTGGTCTGCCTGCTGCTGCCGGTGGTCAAGGGGGCCACGTGGGGCTGGACCAGCACGCCGACGCTCGGGTTCGCCGCCGCGGCCGTCGTCATCCTGGCCGGCTGGGGCACCTACCAGCTGCGGCGGCGCGACCCGCTGGTGGACCTGCGCGTGTCCGCCCGCCGCCCGGTGCTGTTCACGAACCTGGCGTCGATCATGGTCGGGTTCTCGATGTACGCCATGGCGCTGTCGTTCCCGCAGCTGCTGCAGGCGTCGGCGTCGACCGGCTACGGGCTGGGTCAGACGATGGTCGAGTCCGGACTGTCCCTGGCGCCGAACGGCCTCGTGATGATGCTGCTCTCGCCGGTCTCGGCGCGGCTCATCACCCGGTTCGGCCCGCGCCCGACGCTGATGACCGGCGCGCTGGTGATCGCCTTCGGGTACCTGTTCGCGATCGTGCTGATGGACAACTCCGCCGAGCTGATCACGGCGTCGGTGATCATCGGCGCGGGCGTCGGGATCGCGTACGCGGCGATGCCGGCGTCGATCATGGGCTCGGTGCCGGTCACCGAAACGGCGTCCGCGAACGGCCTGAACTCCCTGATGCGTTCGGTCGGCACGGCGATTTCGAGCGCGGTGATGGCGGCGATGCTCGCCCAGCTGACGATCACCGTCGGCGGCCTGTCCGTCCCGTCACTGTTCGGCTTCCGCGCGACGTTCGCCGTGGCGGCGTTCGCCGCGCTGACGGGCGTGCTGCTGGCCGGGCTGGTGCCGAAGACGCGGGTGGCGCCGGAGCTGGTCGGCGTCGCTTAGTTCTTGCGCGCCACCAGCGCCAGCCCGCCGCACTCGGCCGGGTTCTCCGGTACGCCCTCGTCGGGCCGCCACTCCGGGATGAAGACGATGCCCGGGTCGAGGATCTCGAAGCCGTCCACGAGCGCGCGCAGCTCGTCGGCCGTGCGAGGCGTCACCGGGTTCGCGCTCTTCTGGTACATCGCGACGGCGCGGGCGGTGCCGTCGCTCTGCTGCTCCGGGGTCGCCGACGACATCGCCAGGTAGCTGCCGGGCGCGAGCGCGTCGCGGTAGGCGGCGATCAACCGGGCCGGGTCTCGGTCGTCCGGGATGAAGTGCACGAACAGCGCCATCACGACCATCACCGGCTGGTCGAGGTCGAGCATCATCTCGGTGGTCTCGTGCTCGAGGACGTCGTCCGGGAACTCGGCGTCGGCGTGCACCATCACCGCGTTCTCGTTGTCCTCCAGCACGATCTCGCTGTGCGCCACGGCGACGGGCTCGTTGTCGACGTAGACGACGCGCGCGGTCGGGTCGATCCCGTGCGCGACTTCGTGAACGTGACCGACGGTCGGCATGCCCGAGCCGATGTCGAGGAACTGCCGGATGCCCTGGTCCATCCCGAACCGGATCGCTCGGCGCAGCCACTGCCGGTTCAGCTGCGCGCGCTCCCGCGCGTTCGGCTGGGCGGCCAGCACCTGGTCGGCGAACATCCGGTCGACGGCGTAGTTGAGCCGGCCGCCGAGGATGTAGTCGTACACGCGCGCGGGGTTCGGCTTGTCGAGGTCGATGCCGCGCCGCGCGTACTCGTCTTCACTCATCCGCCGCTCCAGTGATCGTGGTGACGGCGAGAATAGCGGGTCATCCGATCAGGTGGCTCGTGTCGTTCAGCGTGTGCAGTGTCCGATTGCGGAAGCGGTCGTCCTCGTGGAGCACGGTGATGCCGCCGGCGCTCGCCCGGAACGAGGCGTACGCGCAGGCGGCGACCGGCAGCCCGAGCGACGCCGCGACGACCCAGCTCAGCGAGCCGCCGTGGGTGACGACCACCGGGTGCTCCTCGCCGGCGGAGCGGATGCGGTCCATCGCGCGGTACACGCGGGTCACCCACTCGAGCTTGGTCTCGGCGCCCTCGATGCCCTCGTCGTGGTCGAGCCGCTCACCGGTGGCCGGGGGCGGCACGAACCGCTCGTCGAGCCAGGACTGCGGCCGCCCGCCCGCCACGCCGTAGGACTTCTCCCGCAGGTCGTGCACGAGCGTGGGCTCGACCCCGAAGAGGCTCGCGATCGGCGCCGCGGTCTCGACCGTGCGGCGCAGGTCGGAGCTGTACAGCGCGATCCGCGCCGCACGGGGGACGAGGTCGTGCAGCCGGGCCGCGACCGCCCCCGCGTGCAGGCGGCCGCGAGCCGTGAGCGCGGAGTCGAACCAGCCGCCGACCCGGCCTTCGACGTGGTGCGTGGCCTCCGGATGCGTGACGACGTAGACCCGGCGCATCCCTAGTTCTTGCGCGCCACCAGCGCGAGCTGGCTCGCCAGCTCCGGGTGCTCACCGACCTCGCCGGGGTCGTCCGGCCGCCACTCCGGCGTGAACACGATCCCCGGCGGCAGGATCTCGAAGCCGTCCAGCAGCGCGCGCAGTTCGTCCCGCGAGCGCGCCACGACGTTCGTGCCGCTCTTCTGGTACATCTCCGCCGCGCGGCGGACCTCCTCGCCCTGGCCCTCGAACGTGCCCGACGACAGCGCGAAGTAGCTGCCCGGCGCGAGCGCGTCGCGGTAGGTGGCGATCAGGCCGGCCGGGTCGCGCTCGTCCGGGATGAAGTGCACGAACGCGGCCATGATCAGCATGACCGGCTGGTCGAAGTCCAGCAGCATCTCGGTGGTCTCGTGCTCGAGGACGTCCGCCGGGAATTCGGCGTCGGCCTGCACCATCTCGGCGTTCTCGTTGTCCTTCAGCACGATCTCGCTGTGCGCGACCGCGACCGGCTCGTTGTCGACGTACACCACGCGCGACGCGGGGTTGATCGCCTGGACGACCTCGTGCACGTGCCCGACGGTCGGCATGCCCGAGCCGATGTCCAGGAACTGGCGGATGCCCTGCTCGGCGCCGAAGCGGACGGCCCGGCGCAGCCAGCGCCGGTTCATCAGGGCCAGCTCCTTGGACTCCGGCCGCACCGCCAGGATCTTCTCGGCGAACATCCGGTCGATGGCGTAGTTGAGCTTGCCGCCGATCAGGTAGTCGTACACGCGGGCCGCGTTCGGCTGGTCGAAGTCGATCCCGCGCTTGGCGTGCTCGTCGGTCATCGCCGCGCCACGAGCGCCAGCCCGCCCGACTGCTCCGGCGGATCCTCGAGCGGACCGTCCGGGCGCCACTCGGGGGTGAAGACCACGCCCGGCGGCAGGATCTCGAAGCCCTTCACCAGCGCCCGCAGCTCGTCGGGCGATCGCAGCGTCAGGGGCGTGCCGCTCTTCTCGTACAGCGAAACCGAGCGCTGCGACTCCTCGCCCTGCCCCTCCCACGTGCCCGACGACAGCGCGAGGTAGCTGCCCGGCGCGAGGACGTCGCGGTAGGTGGCGATCAGCCCGGCCGGGTCACGCTCGTCCGGGATGAAGTGCACGAACGCGGCCATGATCACCATCACCGGCTCGCTGAAGTCCAGCATCGCCTCGACGGTCGGGTGCTCCAGCACCTCGTCCGGGTACTCGGCGTCGGCCTGGACCATCGCCGCGTTGTCGTTGCCCTCCAGCACGATCTCGCTGTGCGCGACCGCGATCGGCTCGTTGTCGACGTAGACGACCTGCGACGTGGGGTCGATCGCCTGGACGACCTCGTGCACGTGCCCGACCGTCGGCATCCCCGAGCCGATGTCCAGGAACTGCCGGACACCCTGCTCCGCCGCGAACCGCGCCGCGCGGCGCAGCCACGCGCGGTTGACCACCGCCATGTGCCGCGCGTTCGGCAGCACGCCCAGGATCCGGTCGGCGAACATCCGGTCGACGGCGTAGTTGAGCTTGCCGCCGATCATGTAGTCGTACACGCGCGCCGCGTTCGGTCTTTCGAGGTCGATGCCCCGCCTCGCGTGTTCGTCTTCGCTCATCCGCCGCTCCCGGGGCTCAGGTGTGACGGCGAGGATAGCCGGGTCAGAGCAGCGGCGGCACCACCGCGTCGATGAGGTGCGGACCCGGTTCCGCGAAGGCGCGCTGCAGCTGCTCGGCGAGCTCTTCGGCGGTCGTCGCGCGCGTCGCCGGCACGCCCATGCCCTCCGCGATCTTCACGAAGTCCATGTCCGGCCGCGACAGGTCGAGCAGCTCGTTCGCCTTCGGCCCGCCCTGCGCGCCGACACGCTGCAGCTCCAGCCGCAGGATCGCGTAAGCGCGGTTGTTGAGCAGCACCGTCGTGACGTTCAGGTTCTCCCGTGCCTGCGTCCACAGCGCCGAGATCGTGTAGAGCGCGCTGCCGTCCGATTGCAGGTTCAGGACGGGACGGTCCCGTCCCGCCACTGCCGCGCCGGTGGCCACCGGCATGCCGTAGCCGATCGCACCGCCGGTGAGTGTCAGCACGTCGTGTCGCGGCGCGCCGGCCGTCGCCGTCGGGAGCAGCAGGCCGGACGTGTTGGCTTCATCGGCGATGATCGCGTTCTCCGGCAGCAGCGCGCCGATGACGTCGACCCAGTTCTGCGGGGTCAGCGGCCCGCTCGGGAGCGCGGGCCGGGACGGCTGCTGCAGCACCGGCTCGGTGTCCGCGGCAACGAGGTCCGCGACCTCGTTCAGCGCGCGCGTGACGTCCTGGCCGACCGCCGCAAGCGTGTGCACCTGGGCGCCTTCGGGCACCAGGTCGCTCGGCTTGCCCGGGTAGGCGAAGAACGACACCGGCGCCTTCGTACCCGCGACGACGACGTGCTTGATCCCGTCGAGCTGGTAGGTCACCTGCTCGGCGAGGTACCCCAGCCGCTCGATCGTCGGCAGGCCCGCGCCGCGCTCGAGACGGGACGGGAACGTCTCGACGAAAACCTTCGCGCCGGTCGCGGCGCCGATCCGGCTCGCCGCGCGCAGGCCTTCCTCACGGCACGCGGCCCCGCCGATGAGCAGCGCCACCGGCTCGCCGGCGCCGAACACCGCGGCGACGTCCTTGACGGTGGTCGCGTCGACGGCCTGCGGAACGCGCGGCGGGACCGGCGCGCAGGTCTCGCCGCCTTCGCCCCACGAAGCGTCGGCGGGCAGGATCAGCGTCGCGATGCGGCCGGGCGCGTCCTGTGCCGCGGCGACCGCGGCGGCGGCGTCCGCCCCGACGTCCTTGGTGTGCTCCGAACGGCGCACCCAGCCTTCCAGCGAGCCGGCGACGGCCTCGATGTCCGACTCCAGCGGCGCGTCGTACTGCTTGTGGTAGGTCGCGTGGTCACCCACGACGTTGACGATCGGCGTGTGTGCGCGCCGAGCGTTGTGCAGGTTCGCCAGGCCGTTGCCCAGGCCGGGGCCGAGGTGCAGCAGCGTCGCGGCGGGCTTGTCCGCGATGCGCGCGTACCCGTCGGCGGCACCGGTGACGACGCCCTCGAACAGCGCGAGCACGCCCCGCATCTCAGGCACGGTGTCGAGCGCGGCGACGAAGTGCATCTCCGACGTGCCGGGGTTCGCGAAGCACACCTCGACACCGGCGTCGACCAGCGTGCGGATCAGGGACTGGGCGCCGTTCATCTCGCTCATTCGGTTCCTTCGGGGAAGAGAACGCCGGGGTTGAGGATCCCGGCGGGGTCGAAGCTCTGCTTGATCCGGCGCATCAGCTCGATCTTCGCCGGGTCTTCGAGTACCTGGTGGTAGTACGCCTTGGTGCGGCCGATGCCGTGCTCGCCGGAGATCGCGCCGCCGAGTTCCATCGCGAAGGCGAAGATGTCGGTGAGCAGCTGCTTTCGCTTGTCCACGTCCTTGCAGAAGATCGCGAGGTGGACGTTGCCGTCGCCGGCGTGCCCGCAGCCGATCGCGCCGCCACCGGCGGCCATGGCCAGCTCGCGAGCCTTGGTGATGAACTGCGGCATCGCGGTGCGCGGCACGACGACGTCGATCACGTCGTCGGCGCCGGCCGCCTTCGCGGTCCAAAAGGCTTTCTCGCGGGCTTCGATCAGCTTGCGCGCGGCGGGTCCTTCGAGGACGTAGACGTCGGTGGCGCCGAGTTCGCCGAGCAGTTCGCCGACGGTCTCGACATCCTCGTGCAGGCGTCCGTTGTCCCGGTTTTCCAGCGCCACCACGAGGTAGGCCTCGCTGGTCTCGCGGATCTTGTCCGGGACGCCGAGCTCGAGCTTCTCGTTGTAGACGATGGCGGCCATCGTCATGTTGTCGATGTACTCGAGGATGTGCGGCGCGAGCCCGCTGGAGACGATCGCCGGCACGGCGGCCATCACCTGGTCGAAGTCGCCGAACGGGGCGAGCACGGTGGCGCCGTGGGTGAGCCGCGGGTGCAGCTTGACGGTGATCTCCGTGGCCAGCGCGAGGGTGCCCTCGGAGCCGATGATCAGCTGCGTGAGGTCGTAGCCGGTGGAGATCTTCGACGTCTTGCCGCCGGTCCGCAGGATCTCGCCGGTCGGCAGGACGGCCTGCAGGCCGAGGACGTTGTTGCGGGTGACGCCGTACTTGACGGCGCGCATGCCGCCGGCGTTCGTCCCGACGTTCCCGCCGACGCTCGCGCTCAGCTCTCCGGGGTAGACGGTGTAGCTGAGCCCGGCTTCGGCGGTCTTGACGTCGAGCTCGGCGAGTGTGACGCCGGGCTGCACGACGGCGACGTGGTTCCCGGTGTCGACTTCCAGGACCGCGTTCATCCGCTCGAAGGAGATCAGGAGGCCGTCTTCCCGCGGTTGCGCGGCGCCGGAGAGACCGCTTCCGGAGCCTCGCGCGGTCACGGGCACGTTGTGTTCTGTCGCGGCCTTCAGCAGCTCCGCGACTTCTTCCGCGGTTGCCGGCTTCGCGACGTACGCAGGCTTCTGCGGCTCCGCGGTCAACGCTTCGTCGTGCGCGTAGTCCTCGGAGATCGCCTCGCCGGTCAGCAGGTTCTTGTCTCCGACGATCTCGGCCAGCCGTGCTGCCACGTCGCCCATCGACAGTCTCTCCTCCGCGCCGTTGCTGTGGTTACCGCAGCGTAGTACGTACCGCCGGTACGCCGCTATGAAGGATTTTCATGTTAGCGCGAGGGAGGTGGGGCGGGCGCCGGAGCGCCCGCCCCGGAGTGTCAGCCGATCGGCCACGGCGGCCGGCAGTCCTGGCGCGGCAGCTCGATCGACGAGTTCGTGTACACGCCGTCGGCCAGGGTGTTGTCCATGATCGGGCGTTCGACGTAGCACCAGTGCTGGGCGAAGTAGCCGCCCGGCGCTTCGAGGGTGTCGAAGTGGCACACCCCATCGGTCTGGATGCAGTAGCGGATGTACGGGATGCCGCCGAAGTCCGTTCGGCCCGGGCCGAACGAGACGTACCCGCCGAACGGCGACGGCGCGCCCGCACCCGCCGGGATCACCGCGCTGATCCCGCGTCCCGGCGGCCCGACCGGCTGCATCGGGTCGGCGTACAACTTCGCGTTGAAGTGGCTCTTGTCGACGTTGACCACGCCGTCCGCGATGTCGTTCAGCAGGAAGTTCGCGACGATCGCGCCCTGCGAGTACCCGACGACGGTGAATTCGCCGCCCGGGTCCTCGTTGAACGAATCCTGGGCGACGCGCTTCGCCTCTTCGCGGCCGATGGCGACGCTCTGGTCCATCGGCGTCGCGCCGCACGGTCCCGGGAGCCCGGACGCGCCGGCCGGGTAGTTCACGACCTTGCGGATCCCGCCGCGCAGCCACGCTTCCTGGTACTGGTCGGCGTTCCCGTTGCAGGTGCCGCCGATCAGGATGTAGTAGTGCGCGCCTTCGGCGTGCGCGGCCGGCGTGGTGACGAATCCGGTGACGAGCGCCGCCACCGCCGCGCCGATCAGCGAAAGCCGTTTCAGATTTTTCACTTCGCAGTCCCCTCCGTCAGTTGATCACTGCGCCGAGGACGTTAGGGAGGGGCGATGAAATCCGGATGAAACCGGTGATCAGCCGATTACAGAGCAGGATTTAGCTCAGGCTAAATCTCTGGTGGGTGACTCCGCGCCGGGCGAAGCTTCCCGGCATGACATCGACGTACACCTTCGAAGACGGCGTTTCCGTGCGGCGGCTCGGTTTCGGCGCGATGCGGCTCACCGAGTGGGACCACGTCCGCGACGGCGCCGCCGCGGTCGCACGCCGGGCGACGGAGCTCGGCGTGACGTTCTTCGACACCGCCGACGCCTATGACCTGGGGTTGAACGAGGAACTGCTGGCTGACGCGCTGCACCCGTACGACGGGCTGTTCATCGCGACGAAGTGCGGCCACGCGCGTCCGAGTCGGGGCGAGTGGGTACCGCTCGGCCGGCCCGAATACCTCCGGCAGCAGGCGGAGCTCTCGTTGCGGCGCCTGCGCGTCGAGCGGCTCGACCTGCTGCAGCTGCACCGGCTCGACCCGCAGGTGCCGCTCGCCGACCAGATCGGCGCGCTCGCGCGGCTGCGGGACGAGGGCAAGATCGCGCGGATCGGGCTGTCCGAGGTCAGCGTCGCGCAGCTGGCCGAAGCGCGGGCCATCGCGCCGATCGCGAGCGTCCAGAACCGGTACAACCTGACCGACCGCGCGTCCGACGACGTCCTCGGCTACTGCGAGCGCGAGGGGATCGCGTTCGTGCCCTGGCTGCCGATCGCACGCGGTGACCACGCGACGGCGGGCGGAGTGCTCGGAAAGGTCGCGGCCGGCCTCGGCGCGACACCCGCTCAGGTGTCCCTCGCCTGGTTGCTGCGCCGGTCGCCGGTGGTGATCCCGATTCCCGGCACGTCGTCAATCCGGCATCTCGAAGAAAACTGCGGCGCGGCCGGAATCACGATTTCCGACGACGATTTCGCGCGGCTGGGTGAACTGGGGTGAAACGGCCTGGCCGCGGTTTCCCGCGGCCAGGCTCCGGTGTTCCGCCTGGATCAGACGAGCCAGCCGAGAACGTGCGCCAGGTGCGCCAGCGCGCCGGTGAGGATGTCGTGGCAGTAGTGGGCGTGCTGGGCGAACATCTGCATGGAATGACTCCTTGATGAATAACTCATTGACTTCCCTGGAGTGCTCCCGGTGGGGAGCGAAAGCAGGTTTTCACCGCGCCGGGAAGCTGTCAAAGAGTCATTTCCGGAAGACTCGGCCACTGCGGAATCTTCCCATGCTAAACACGTAATCCCTTCGTGTTTGACGCCGGGGTGCCCGCTTCGACGGTCAGCCACTGTGGGTAACAGTCGACCGGAATCTCACTGTCGGTAATTCCGACCTTGATCCGGCATCCTGGGTAGCCGGGTAGCTCGATCCGGTGATCACCAGCCACGAAAGGTGATCGCGAGATGATCACCCTTTCGAGTGGTCGAACGCAGCAAAAGGGACGCCGGGTGCGGTCACCGCACCCGGCGTCCCCTTGCCGGACAAGGGATTCAGGCTCGCGCGAACGAGAGCGTCTCGCCCTCGACCCCCCGCAGCCAGAGGTCCTGCGCGGCCGCCGCCATTTCGGCGAGGCCCTCCTCGATCGTGGCGAACACGTTGCCGGGCACCCAGCCCGCGTCGCCGTTGATCAGCAGGTTGTTGCGCCCGTAGAAGATCGCGAGGTCGGTCGCGCCCTGGTCGCTGTGCGCCTCGCTGCCGTCGTCGTAGCCGTACGCGGGGTTGCCGATCTCCCAGGCTTCGAACCCGAAGTACACGACGTCGCCGGGGATCGGCGTGATCGTCGGGTTCTCCCGCCCGGGCTTCGGCTCCGCGAAGGGCGGCACGAGCGTGTAGACCTCGTTGCGCGCGTACTTCGCGTGGTAGGCCGAACCGCTCTGCGGCAACGCGTCCCACACTGCCCTGCACGTCCGCGGCGCCTCGTCGTCGAGCAGCCGGGCCCGGCAGGACACCCCGCGCTTGTCGAGGGTGATCGTGATGTAGCGGGCCATGCTCAGCTCCCCGTGACGGACGCGACGACCTCGCCCCAGATGCGCAGCGCGTCGTCGACCTGCTCGGCGTTGACGATCAGCGGCGGCACCATGCGGACGACGTTCATGTACGGCCCGCACGTGAGCAGCAGCAGGCCGCTCTTCGACGCGGTCTGCTGCGCGGCCGCCGCGGTGGCGGCGTCGGGCTCGCCGTCGGCGGTGGTGAACTCCGAGCCGACCAGCAGCCCGAGCCCGCGCACCTCGCCGATCGCCGGCGTCTTGTCCGCGATCACCCGCGCGCCTTCGAGCAGCTGACGCCCGCGCTCGGCGGCGTTCTCCACCAGGTTCTCCTGCTGGATGACCTCGAGCGTCGCGATCGCCGCGGCGCACGAGACGGCGTTGCCGCCGTACGTGCCACCCTGCGAACCCAGGAACGCCTTCGCCATCAGCTCCTGCGAAGCGGCGATGCCCGACAGCGGGAAGCCGCTGGCCAGACCCTTCGCGATGAGCACGATGTCGGGGGAGACGTCGAAGTGGTCGTGTCCCCAGAACTTGCCGGTGCGGCCGAAGCCGGTCTGGATCTCGTCGAGGACGAGCAGAATGCCGTGCCGGTCCGCGCGCTCACGCAGACCCGCCATGAACTCCGTGTTCGCCGGGACGTAGCCGCCCTCGCCGAGTACGGGCTCGACGAAGATCGCGGCGGTCTCGTTCGGCGCGCTGACCGTCTGGAACAGGTAGTCCAGCTCCCGCAGCGCGAACTTCGTCGCGGTCTGCTCGTCCCAGCCGTAGTGGTAGGCGTAGGGGAACGGCGCGACGTGCACGCCGGACATGAGCGGGCCGATGCCGGCGCTGAACCGCGTCCCGGACGTCGTCATGCTCGCCGCGGCGACGGTCCGGCCGTGGAAGCCGCCCTGCATGACGACGACGTTCGGGCGCTTCGTCGCCTGCCGCGCGAGCCGCAACGCCGCTTCGACGGCTTCGCTGCCCGAGTTCGCGTAGAAGAGCGAGTCGAGCCCGCTGGGCAGGACGTCGCCGAGGCGTTTGGTCAGCTCGAGCAGGGGCCGGTGCATCACCGTCGTGTACTGCCCGTGGACGAGCTTGCCGATCTGCTCCTGCGCCGCGCGCACGACGTGCGGATGGCAGTGCCCGGTGCTCGTGACGCCGATGCCGGCGGTGAAGTCGAGGTGGCGTTTGCCGTCGACGTCGTAGAGGTAAACCCCTTCACCGTGGTCGACCACGACGGGCGTTGCCTGCTTGAGCAGCGGAGATAGCTGGGCCATGGCAGCGTGCTCCTTGGTCGGTTGAGCGGGTTGTCGATTGTTGACAATATCCATAGCATGGCCCTCGGGACAACACGTGAGGAGCAGTCGGGATGAGCGCGAGCACCGAGTCCGGCGTCGTCGACGCGGTCGGCAAGGAACTGTTCATCGGCGGCAAGTGGGTCGCCGCCGAGTCGGGGAAGACGTTCCCGGTGGTCGACCCGGCCACCGGCAAGGAGCTGTGCCAGGTCGCCGACGCCTCCCCGGCGGACGGCGTCACCGCGCTGGACGCTGCGGTCGCGGCGCAATCGGACTTCGCGAAGATGGCGCCGAGGGAACGCGGGGAGATCCTGCGCCGCGGGTACGAGCTGCTGATGAAGCGCCAGGACGAGCTCGCCCTGCTCATGACCCTGGAGATGGGCAAGCCGCTCGCCGAGTCGAAGGGCGAGATCGCCTACGCCGCCGAGTTCTTCCGCTGGTTCGCCGAGGAGGCCGTCCGGATCGACGGCGGCTTCGCGACCGCCCCGAACGGCGCGGGCCGGTTCCTCATCACGAAGCAGCCGGTCGGGCCGACGATCCTGATCACGCCGTGGAACTTCCCGATGGCGATGGGCACCCGCAAGATCGGCCCGGCGGTCGCCGCCGGCTGCACGATGGTGATCAAACCCGCCGCGCAGACGCCGCTCTCGATGCTCGCGCTGGCCGGCATCCTCGCCGAGGCGGGGCTGCCTGAGGGCGTGCTCAACGTCCTCACGACCAGCGACTCCGGCGGCGTGATGGAGCCGCTGATCCGCGACGGCCGCGCTCGAAAGCTCTCCTTCACCGGCTCCACCGGCGTCGGCCGCAAGCTCCTGGAGCAGTGCGCCGACAAGGTGCTGCGGACGTCGATGGAGCTGGGCGGCAACGCGCCGTTCCTGGTCTTCGACGACGCCGACATGGACGCGGCGATCGACGGCGCGATGCAGGCGAAGATGCGCAACATCGGCGAGGCGTGCACCGCGGCCAACCGGTTCTACGTGCAGCGCGGCGTCGTCGAGGAGTTCTCACGCCGGCTGACCGAGCGGATGCAGGCGCTGCCGATGGGCCGCGGCACCGAGAAGGACGTCGTGGTCGGCCCGCTGATCGACGACAAGGCCGTCGACAAGGTGACGGAGCTGGTCAAGGACGCCACCGACCGCGGCGCGAAGGTGCTCACCGGCGGGTCTGGAGTCGACGGGCCGGGCCACTTCTACCAGGCCACCGTGCTCACCGACGTCCCGCAGGAGGCGCGGCTGACGCACGAGGAGATCTTCGGGCCGGTCGCCCCGATCACGTCGTTCGACACCGAGGAAGAGGCGGTCGCCAAGGCGAACGACACCGAGTTCGGCCTGGTCTCCTACGTCTTCACCAGCGACCTCAAGCGGGCGTTGCGCGTCTCCGAAGCACTCGAAGCGGGCATGATCGGGCTCAACCAGGGCATCGTGTCGAACCCGGCGGCGCCGTTCGGCGGGATCAAGCAGTCCGGGCTCGGCCGCGAGGGTGGCACGGTCGGCATCGACGAGTTCCTCGAGACCAAGTACATCGCGGTGGCCCTGTGACGGCCTACCGCATCGCGAGCATCCCCGGCGACGGGATCGGCGTGGACGTCACGGTCGAGGCCCGCAAGGTCCTCGACCGGGCTGCCGCACTCTTCGACTTCTCTCTGGAGTGGACGGAGTTCGACTGGAGCTGCGAGCGGTACGCGCAGGCCGGGTCGATGATGCCGGACGACGGCGTCGCGCAGCTCTCGGCGTTCGACGGGATCCTGCTCGGCGCGGTCGGCTTCCCCGGCGTCCCGGACCACGTTTCGCTGTGGGGCCTGCTGATCCCGCTGCGGCGCGCGTTCCAGCAATACGTCAACCTGCGCCCGGTGCGGCTGCTGCCGGGCACGACGTCCGTGCTGGCCGGGCGGAAGGCCGAGGAGCTGGAGCTGGTCATCGTCCGCGAGAACTCCGAAGGGGAGTACTCGGCGATCGGCGGCCGGCACAACGCCGGGCGGCCGGACGAGTTCGTGCTGCAGGAGTCGGTCTTCACTCGCGTCGGTGTTTCGCGGATCATCCGGTACGCCTTCGAACTGGCGCGGACGCGGTCTTCGCGCGTGTGCTCGGCGACGAAGTCCAACGGGCTCATCCACTCGATGCCCTTCTGGGACGAGATCTTCGCCGAGATCGCGGCGGAATACCCCGATGTCCACAGTGAACAGATGCACGTGGATGCGTTGGCGGCACGCATGGTCCAGGCGCCGGACCGGCTCGACGTCATCGTGGGGTCGAACCTCTTCGGCGACATCCTGAGCGACCTCGCGGCCGCGATCACCGGCGGGCTCGGCATGGCACCGTCCGGCAACATCAACCCATCGGGTGAATATCCGTCGATGTTCGAGGCGGTCCACGGGAGCGCTCCGGACATCGCCGGCCAGGGCATCGCGAACCCCGTGGCGCAGATCCTGGCGGCCGCGATGCTAGTCGAACACCTGGGTGAAACCGTTGCCGCGCAAGCGATCCGTACCGCGGTGGACCGGGTGCTCGACGAGGGCCGGGTGCGCACCCCGGACCTCGGCGGCACGGATACCACAGAACGGCTCGGCACGGCGGTGGCCGAAGCGCTGGGCTGAGTTTTTGTCGGTGCCCTCCGGCACGGTGGTCGCAAGTCCACCGAGGGGGAGGAGCCACCGATGTGCTTCGAATGTGAGAACCCGGACAGATCCGGTTACCTGGAACGGCTTCGCGACGGCGTGGCCGGCCAGAGCTGGCTCGTGCAAGGAGTCGAGGGCAGCGGGGCGTACCCGCCGTGGGCCTACACGATAGGCCTGAGCGGGTACGGCCTGCCCGAGCTGGTCGTGACGGGCATGCCGCTGCCGGAGGCCGCCGAGCTGCTGAACGACCTGGCCGCGCACTCGCTGCACGCGTCGCCACCGTCGCCGGGCGAACGCGTCCTGCTGCGGGGCGGCCCGGTGATCGAAACGGTCCTGCTGGCGGAGCCGTCGGTGCACCTGGTGTTCGCGGAAGCGTTGTACGGCCCGGAAATCCGTGCGCTGCAACTGGTCCACGCGGACTCGCGGGGGCGTTTCCCGTGGTCGCCGGACTACCGCGACGGCCGTGGCGGCCAGCCGGTGCTGGGGGTGCGTGATGGCGCTTAGCTGCGGGTGCTCGCCGCCGTCCAACTGCTTCCCGGTACCCGTGCGGGCCGTCCACGTGCGCCTGCCGGATCCTTCGGAACCCGAGCCGGTCGTTCGGATGCGCGTGCCGCGGCAACGGGTGGACGCACCCGTTTTCCGATCGCGCGCGGCGGCCTTCCGGACGCGGCTGCCGGACCTTCGCTCACGCGTTGCCCGGCACCGGCGGGGCGTGCCCCTCGATGAGGCTCGTCCCCGGCGCGAGGCGCTGAACGGCGTCCTCCATGTGGGAGTCGAGCAGCGCAAGCGCCGTTTCCTCGTCGCCGTCGCGAAGGGCCTGGATGAGTTTCGTGTGCTCCTCGACGCGTTCCTCGACCCGCTGATAAGTGCTCTGCAGGGCGGTCAGGCACATCCGCGTCTCGATGAGGAGGGTCCGGGCCATCCGGACGAGCCGCTTGCTGCCGGAGGCGTTGATGAGGGCCTCGTGGAACCTGAGGTCCGCGGTGGAAAGCGCGCTCGGGTCGTCTTCGCTCGCAGCCGTCGCCATCTCCGCGACGGTCCGTTCGAGCACGTCGGCGATCCGGTCGCGTTCCCCGCCGCGCACGGCGCGGATCATCGCGGCGCGTTCGATCGCCGATCGAGCTGCATAGATGTCGTAGACGTCGCCGGGCTCGAGGTCGATCACGAAGAGCCCGCGGTGCCGTTCGCTGCGGAGGAGCCCTTCCGACACGAGATGCTGCATGGCCTCCCGGAGTGGCCCCCGTGACACCTGGAAGCGTGAGGCCAGCTCCGTCTCGCCGAGCTGGGTGCCCGGCGGGAGGGCGCCGGTCATGATCGCGTCGCGCAGCTGACGCGCGATCACCGCGGCCGTCGACTCGCGGCTGACCGGTTCGATCTCGGGCAGCATGCCCGGTGGCAGGGCCATGTCAGGCGCTCCCGTCCGGCAGCTGCCGGAACAACGCGCCGAGGGAGCGGACGAGCCGGTGCCGCCCGGTCAGGCGCAGGCCCTCCCAGACGGTCACCTGGTTGGCGGTCAGCACGGGCTTCTTCAGCGCGGCTTCGACGATGTTGATCTCCTGGAGCGTCCGCATCGCGGTGTCCGGCACCAGCACCGCGTCGGCGTCCGGGTGGTCGTGGCGCACGGCGAGTTCGATGACGGCTTCCGACGTCATCACGCCGACCTCGGCGGCCGTGACGATGTCGGCGCTGGCCATCGCGACCACCTCGATGCCGCCGGCCTTGAGGAAGTCCACGAACAGCCGGGCGATGTCGTCCGGGTAGCTGGCGGCGACGGCGACCCGCTTGACGTCCAGGGCACGCGCGGCGTGCACGAACGCGAAGGAGGTACTGGAGGCCGGGACCCCGGCGACGGCGGCGAGGCGGTCGGCCTGGTCGCGGGCGCCGTCCCAGCCGTAGACGAAGCTGCCGCTGGTGCAGGCCCAGATGACCGCGTCCGGCTCGTGCTTCCGGAGCAGGGTGGCGCCGTCGGCGAGGCGGGTCTCGCTGCCGAGGTCCAGCAGTTCGGCGACCGCGTGCTTGTCGGTGCCGTAGATGTGCTCGACCGCGAGGCGGATGTCGCCCTCGTCGGCGGCCGCGCCGCCGAGCAGCTGCTCGGCCAGCGGGTAGTCGTCTTCGGCCGCGTGGTCGGGGTAGATGAAGCCGATGGTGGTCACGAAACCTCCGGAGGGGCGCAAATTGTCGACAATCCTAGAGGGGTGGTCAAGGACTACCTTTCACGACACGTCACGAAGCCACTTACCCGGTCCGACGATGGGCAGGTTCATCCGGCGCAGGCACGCCCACATGGTCAGCTGGTTGGCCGTGAGCACCGGCTTGCCGAGCGCGGCTTCCAGGGGCTCGATCAGGTCGTAGGTGGGAAGGTTCGTGCAGCTGACGAAGATCGCTTCGGCTTCACCGTGGTCGGCGGCGAGGATGCGTTCGGCGATGGTGCGGTAGCTGACCTTCCAGATGCCGCCGCCCAGCCCGAGGTGGTCGCTGGCGACGGTCTCGACGTTCAGCTCGCCGAGGAAGTCGTGCAGGGCGCGGGTGAGGTCGGCGTCGTAGGGCGTCAGCACCGAGACGCGGTGCAGGTCGAGCTGGTGCAGCACTTCGGCCAGCGCGCCCGAGGTGGTGACGGCGTCCGGGGCGCCGGCGTCGCAGATCGCCTTGGTCAGCGAGCGTTCGTAGTCGACGCCGTTGACGAAGCTGCCCGACGTGCAGAGGTAGGCGACGACCTCGGGCTCGACGTGCAGCACATCGCGGGTCGCACTGGCCAGGTGATGGCTGTCGCTGACGAGGCGGGCCATCTCCATGCTGACCGGCACCGGCTCGTACGGCGTCCGGGCGAGGTGCAGGGACACCTCCATCGGCACCCACCGCCAGAGCTCGCGCTCCAGCGCCAGGTCGAACGGCGCGATGACGCCGATGCCGCGTTGCGCCAGCGGGCCTTCGAACGCCAGGAAGTCGAAATCCAAGGCTCAGCCTCCGGAATACGTCTGAACTTGATGACACGTCCGGTGCTCCGGGGGTCGTTCCTCGGATTGTTGACAATCATACGAGCGACTTTTACCGTGTCAACGTGATCGCCTCGGAAAACCGGGAAACTCCCGTCCTGGCCGTGCTCTGCGGCGAGCACCGTCCACCGGACATGCGTGCTGTCGAATCCGGGGCGGTCGTGCGTTACACGGACGCGGCGGGTCTGTCCGAAGCCCTGTCCGGAGCCGACGCGCTCTTCGTCTACGACTTCCTCTCCACGGCCGTGCCGGGCGCCTGGCACGCCGCCGATCGCCTGCGCTGGCTGCACATCGCGAGCGCGGGTGTCGACCCGGTGCTGTTCCCCGGGCTGGTGGAGAGCGACGTCGTCCTGACCAACTCGCGGGGTGTCTTCGACGACGCCATCGCGGAGTACGTGCTCGGCGTCGTCCTCGCCTTCGCGAAGGACTTCGCACGGTCGCACGACCTGCAGCGCGAGGGTCGCTGGCTGCACCGGGAAAGCGAGCGGATCGCCGGGCGCGAGGTGGTGGTCGTCGGCACCGGGCCGATCGGCCGGGCCATCGCGCGGCTGCTGCGCGCGGCCGGGATGCGGGTGAGCGGGGCCGGCCGCCGGGAGCGCACCGGCGACCCGGACTTCGGTGTCGTGCACGAGTCTTCGCAGCTCGACGGGTTCCTGCCGCACGCCGACTACGTCGTCGCCGTCGCGCCGCTGACCGAGTACACCAAGGGCATGTTCGACGCGCGCGCGTTCGCCGCGATGAAGCCGTCGGCGCGGTTCGTCAACGTCGGCCGGGGTGAGCTGGTGGTCACCTCCGACCTGGTCGCCGCGCTGGAAGACAAAACCATCGCCGGCGCCGCGCTCGACGTGTTCGACACCGAGCCGCTGCCGTCCGACAGTCCGCTCTGGACCATGCCGGACGTGCTGGTCTCGCCGCACATGTCCGGGGACTTCATCGGCTGGCGGAACACGCTCGTCGAGGTGTTCACCGAGAACTTCCGCCGCTGGCGCGCTGGGGAGCCGCTGCGCAATGTCGTCGACAAGACGCTCGGCTACGTGCCGTCGGGGAACCAGGGAGCCGGATGAACGACAGGATGCTGACCGCCAGTGAGCTCGTCGCCGCCTACGCGACCGGTGAGCTCTCACCGATCGAGGCGACGCAGAACGCGCTGCAGGCCATCGAGGACCGCGACGGCGAGTGCAACGCGTACTGCCTCGTCGACGCCGATCGGGCGCTGGAACAGGCCAAGGCGTCCGAGGTCCGCTGGCGGGACGGCAACCCGATCGGCTGGCTCGACGGCGTGCCGTCCTCGATCAAGGACATGTTCCTGACCCAGGGCTGGCCGACCGTCCGGGGCTCGAAGAGCATCGACCCGGACCAGCCGTGGGACGTCGACAGCCCGGTCGCCGCGCGGATGCGCGAGGCCGGCCTGGTGGTGCTGGGCAAGACCACCACGCCCGAGATCGCGTGGAAGGGCGTCACCGACAGCCCGCTGCGGGGCATCACGCGCAACCCGGCCGACCCGTCGAAGACGGCGGGCGGGTCGAGTGGCGGGAGTGCCGCGGCCGTCGCGGCGGGGATGGGCGAACTGTCCGTCGGTACCGACGGCGGCGGCTCGGTGCGGATCCCGGCGTCGTTCTGCGGGATCGTCGGGCTCAAGCCGACGCACGGCCGGATCCCGCTCTATCCGGCGAGCCCGTTCGGCCCGCTGTCGCACGCCGGCCCGATGGCGCGGTCAGTGGATGACACCGCGCTGCTGCTGGACGTCCTGTCGCTGCCCGACCACCGCGACCCGGCCGCGCTCGCGCCGCCGGTGGCGTCGTTCCGCGAGGCCGTCCGCCGGGATGTCCGCGGCCTGATCGCGGCGTATTCGCCGACGCTCGGGTACGTCGACGTCGACCCGGAGATCGCCGCGATCGTCGCGGCGGCGGTGCGCGCACTCGGTGACGCGGGCCTGCACATCGAGGAGACCGACCCGGGGTTCGCCGATCCCAAGCCGGCGTTCGACATCCTCTGGTCGTCGGGGGCGGCGAAGCTGCTCGACTCGTTCCCGCCGGGTTCCGCGGACCGCACCGACCCGGGGCTGCGCAAGGTCTGGGAGCTGGGCAAGACGTGGTCGGCGAGCGACTACCTCGACGCGACCGCGGAGCGGGCCGCGCTGGGCATCCTCATGGGCGAGTTCCACACGCGCTACGACGTGCTGATCACCCCGACCGTCCCGATCGCCGCGTTCGAGGCCGGGCACGACGTGCCGCCCGGCAGCGGGCTGAGCGAGTGGCCGGAGTGGACGCCGTTCACGTACCCGTTCAACATGACCCAGCAGCCGGCGATCAGCGTGCCGGCCGGCCACACGTCGGCGGGGTTGCCGGTGGGCCTGCAGATCGTCGGGCCGCGGCACTCGGACGACCTCGTGCTGGCGGTCGCGAAGCTCCTGGAGGAAGTGCGGCCCTGGGCGCCGGCCTGACCACACGTGAGGGTGAAACCCGGGCCGGGGCGGGGAAAGCTGTGCCACTGTCGGCCGGGTGAACGCTGAAGGCTGGCGGTACGAGCGCGCCATTCCGACCGTGGACGTCGCAGGACAGCCGACCCGGGTGGTGGTGGGCCTGATCGAGCAGGGTGACCGCCTGACCGCGGCGCTCCGGGTAGACGACGGCAAGGCGGCCTTGGTCCCCCTGGAAATCGGCGGCGAGCTGCTGAAGGCGTTGAGGGAGACGCTGGAGAGCTGGTGGCGCCTCGACGGCCACCGCGACCTGACCCCGGAGCCCCGAGCGGGCCGCTGACACGCGCGGTCAGCCGATGCCGCATTCGGCGAGCTTTCGCCGCCCTGCTTCCGTCACCCGCAACGCGCGTCCGCCCGGGCGGCGGCGTACCCACCCTTCGCCGAGCAACGCCGTCAGCAACGCGGTCCCCAGGACTCCCGCGAGGTGAGCGGTGCCGTGCGACCAGTCGAGGCACGCGCGTACCGCCGGCCCGGTCCCGCGCAGCTCGGTGATTCCGAGCGCTGCCAGCAGCGGATGGTCGAGGGTGCGCACCACGCCGGTCTCGCCGGGAGCCAGCTCGTCGACCACCCCGTCTTTCCGCAGCAGCACGGCCAGGTCGATCCCCAGCTGTCCGGCCAGGTGCCCATAACACGCCCGGGCCAGCAGCAAGGGCCCCGACGGCGGATCGGGCTGGAGCCGTGCCGGCAGCCGAGGTGGCGCGAGCGCCGCCAGCGCCTCCACCAGTTGGGCCACCTCCGGTCCCGCGAGGCGGTGCAGGCGTTGGCGGCCCGCGTCGGTCACGACCACCAAGCCCGCGTCGCACAGGCGGCGCAGGTGAGTGCTCGCCGTGGAGGGCGCGACCCCGGCGACCGTTGCCAAGGCCCGGGCGGAGTGCGCGTCGCCGTCCATCAGCTGCAGGAGCATCGCCGCTCGGGCCGGTTCGCCGATCGCCTGGGCGACTGCGGCGATGTCGGGCTCGGCGACCATGCCGGCAGCCTAATCCTTCGCTCCGGATCGAAGGATTTCTGTGGCACCCTGCGCCCCATGACCAGTGATCGCTACTTCGAGGACTACGTGAGGGGCACGACCTACGACTGCGGCAGCGTCGAGGTGACCGAGGCCGACATCCTCGACTTCGCTCGCCGCTACGACCCGCAGAGCTTTCACGTCGACGCCGCCGCCGCGGCGGACGGGCCCTTCGGCGGGCTGATCGCCAGCGGCTGGCACACCGCGAGCCTGATGATGCGGCTCTATGCCGACCACTACCTGTCCACTGTGTCCAGTCTGGGCAGTCCGGGCGTCGACGAGTTGCGGTGGCCGCGGCCGGTGCGGCCGGGTTCGGTGCTGCGGTTGCGGGCCACTGTCACCGAGGCCCGGCTCTCGCGCTCGAAGCCGGACCGGGGGCTGGTGCGCACGCACGTCGAGTTCGTCGATGCTGAAGACGACGTCGTCTTCAGCGCGAGCCTGCTGAACCTCATCCTGGTGCGCCCGGGCTGGCCGGCGCGTGGCGGACGAGCCCGCGCACCTGCGGGTTGAGCAGCACGATCGCCGTCGCGCCGACGATCAGGGCCGCGCCGCCGAAGAGTGTCGCCGAACGGCCGGCGTGCTCGGCCAGCGGACCGGCGGCGATCTGGCCGAGCGGCATCGCGATGAACGAGCCGAGCATGTCGTAGGAGTAGACGCGGGCGAGCTTCTCTGGCGGCACGTTCTCCTGCAGCGAGACGTCCCACGCGACCCCGAACTGCTCGATCGCGACGCCCGCGAGGAACATCGCGAGCAGCAGCGGAAGCAGGTACGGCGTCTGACCGAGCGCGAGCATCGGCAGCGCGTCGACCACGACCAGCGCGACGCCCACCAGCAGCATCCGCCGGGGCTGCCACCGCGCGGCGACGAAGCCGCCGAGCAGCGCTCCGGCGGTTTGCACCGCCAGCGCGAGGCCCCAGCCGGTGCGGCCGAACGTGTCGTCGGCGACCAGCGGGCCGATCACCCGGAGCGCGCCCGCGTTCACCGCGTTGACGATCATGAACTGCAGTACCACCAGCCACACCCACGACCGGGTGCGGAACTCCCGCCAGCCTTCCGCGAGCTCGCTGAGGGGGCGGCTGCCGGGGATCCGCTCGCCGCGCGGGAGGCGGATCCGGCGGTAGGAAAGCGCGGCGGCGAGGAACAGGACGGTGTTCCCGGCGAGCGCCCACCCGGATCCGGCGAACGCGACGAGGATCCCGGCGAGCCCGGCGCCGGCGATGCGGCCGGCGTTGGACAGCAGCCGGGCCAGCGCGTTCGCCTGGGCGAGCAGCGACGAGGACACGGTCAACGGCGTGAGCGACGCGGCCGCGGGCAGCGAGATCGCCGAGACGGCGCCGTTGATCAGGCTGAGCCCGACCAGCAACGGGATGGAAGCGAACCCGCAGAGGACGCTCGCGGCGATGGCGGCCTGCGTGAGCGCGGCGGCGGTTTCGGTGCCCTGCAGGATCACCGACCGCGGCAATCGGTCGGCGAGCATCCCGCCGAACAGGATGAGCAGCACGTTGGCGATCGACCGCGCCCCGACGACGATCCCGAGATCCACGGCCGACCCGGTCAGGTCGACGACGGCGAAGGCCAGCGCGAAGGGCGCGACGGCGTTGGCGAAGTCGGCGAAGGTCCGCCCGGTGACGAGGGCGCGGAAGCGAGGTTCGCGAAGCGGGGCGAGGAGTGGGGAGGTCATGGGAGCGGCTCCGGAGGGACGGTGCGGGAGAACGAGCGGACGCGATGGCGGCGCTGGGATGCGGATCGGTGGCCGGGCTCGCGTGGTGAGGGGAGTCGGTGGGTCGGGGCAACGACGGTGCCGAGTTCGCCCGTTGGCGACGTCGGCGTGGCGGCGGAGCGGAACTTGCGTGGTGAGGGGAGTCGGCGGCTCGGCGCAACGGCGGTACCGAGTTCGCCCTCTGGCACGGTCAGCGCGGCAGTGAAGCCGAACTTGCGCGGCAACCCGTCTCCCGGCAGCACACTCACCGAGCTTCCTCAGAACCCGCGTCCGCGAGTTCGAACAGCGCCACACTCGCGCTGACCCGGACCGTCCCCGGGGATCGCGGGGGCTGGGCCGCCGCGTGGAGGTCCTGGCTCAGCTCCGATGCCCGCTCCAGCAGCCGGGCCCAGATCTCGGGGTCCACCCACAGCTCCGCGTCCGTCAGCGACGCTCGGCGGCCGGGGGCGCGGGAACCTGCTCGCCGCAGCAGCTCGCCCGCGACCGCTTTCGTCAGCAGCTGCTGCTCCGCCGGGTTGCGGGTCGTCAAGCGGCGGCCCGACTCCGGGTCGTGGCGGTACCTCTTCGCGCGGCCGCCGCGGATGGTGACCTCCTCCGCGACGTCCAGGAGGCCCGCCTCGTGCAGGCGGCGCAGGTGGTAGCTGATGTTCGCCTGCGTTTCGCCCAGCTCGCGCGCCGCCTCGGCCGCGCTCATCGCCGCTCCCGTCAGCAGCGACAGGATCCGCATGCGCAGCGGGTGCGCCAATACGCGCAGGTTGTCGTGGGGCATGGCGCCAGTCTGGCACGACCGTCAAAGAGTTATTTGGGGGTCTCGTTGGCCGGGAAGATCACCCCAGTGGTCCGATGTCTGTGTTGTGCTGGACGCATGCGTATGACGATCTTGGGCCGCAGTGGCCTGGAAGTGTCGAAGATCGCCTTCGGCACCTGGCAGCTCGGCGGCGACTGGGGTGCGTTCGACGAGGACACCGCCATCGCGGCCATCCACCAAGCCCGCGACCTCGGCGTGAACTTCTTCGACACTGCGCAGGCGTACGGCCGCGGCCGGTCCGAAGTGCTGCTCGGTCGCGCGCTGCGCACGCAATCGGACATCGTCGTCGCGACCAAGGGCGGCATCAACCCGCGCGCCGAGCGGCCGCGCGACTCCCGGCGCGCGTGGCTGACCCAGGGCCTCGACCAGAGCTTGCGCAACCTCCAGCGCGACCACATCGACCTCTACCAGGTGCACTGGCCCGACCCGGACACTCCGGCCGCGGACGTCGCCGGGCTGCTGCGGGAGTTCGTCGACGCCGGCAAGGTCCGGCACGTCGGCGTCTCGAACTACAACGCCGAACAGCTGGCGGACCTCGGCGTGGCGGAGACGCTGCAGCCGCCCTACCACCTGTTCCGCCGCGGTATCGAGACCGACCCGCTGCCCTACGCCCGCGAGCACGGCCTCGGCGTCTTCGTCTACAGCCCGCTCGGCAGCGGCCTGCTCACCGGCGCGCTCACCCCGGACACGACGTTCGAACCCACCGACTGGCGCTCGAAGTCGAGCGCCTTCCAGGGTGACAACCTGCGCCGCAACCTCAAGATCGTCGACGAGCTCGAGGCGTTCGCCGCGCGGCGCGGTCTCCAGGTCGGGCAGCTCGCCATCGCCTGGACGCTCGCGCGGCCCGGGGTGCACGCCGCCATCGTCGGCGCGCGGCAGCCGAAGCACATCGAGGCGAGCATCGCCGCCGCGGACGTCGAGCTGACATCCGATGACTTGGCCGAAATCGACCGGATCGCCGCCGACGCCGTCCAGGTCGCCGGTGCCGCTCCGGAGGGGATCGCCTAGAGCGAAAACTCGGTGCCGTCGGCCGGGAGCAGCGCGCCGGCGGACAGCACGGCAGCGTGTTCTGCCGACGCCGGGTCCAGTACCGGGTTCGTGTTGTTGAGGTGCGTGAACGCCCAGCGCCCGGGCCGCCCGGCGATCCGGGCCAGGCTCGCGGTGATCGGCAGGTGCCCCATCGCGAGCTGGTCCGGTCCGCCGACGCCGGCCATCTCGTCCGGTGCGTGGAACGTTCCGTCCAGCAGCACCAGCGAAGCACCCTCCACGAACGAATCGAACCCGTCGGGCCAGCTCTTCAGGCACGGCGCGTACACCAGCACGCCGCCGGTCCGCAGATCCGTGACGCGGTAGGCGACGACCCACGGACCCTCCCCGCCGGGCGGGGCGTACTTCGGTTTCTTGTCGCTCACCGGCAGCACGTCGACCCGCAGTCCGGGCAGGTCCACGAAGGATGTCCAGCCGCCGTAGCCGTCGATGATCGCGCGCAACGGCGACAGCGCGTCCAGCACCGCGTCCGGCGCGAACACCGGGAGCCCGCGGGTCTCGCGCAGCATCAGCAGGCCCAGTGTGTGGTCGAGTTCGGCGTCGGTCAGCAGCACTCCGCGCAACGGGATCTCGCGCGGGCCCGGCCCCGCGCGCAACGGCGGAGTGGCGAGGATCTGGGCCCGGATGTCCGGCGAACAGTTGAGCAGGTACCAGCCGGCGCCGTCCGCGCTGATCGCGACGCAGTCCTGGGTGCGCGGGGGCAGCCCGGCCGTGCACAAGCGGCACGCGCAGTTCCACTGCGGACACCCGCCGCCCGCCGCGGTGCCGAGCAGGATCACCTTCACCGGCGCATCACCAGATCCGACTCCGGAGGCCGGGCCAATACGAGATCCACGACCTCGCGCTGCGGCGACCGCGAGCACACCGGGTCAGTCGCTGCGGCGTCGCCGGTGAGCAGGAACGCCTGGCAGCGGCAGCCGCCGAAGTCGACGCCGCGACGGTCGCACGTCCGGCACGGCTCGCTCATCCAGTCCTCGCCGCGATAGGCGTTGAACGACGAGGAGTCGTACCAGATCTCGGCGAGCGGGGTGTCGCGGACGTTGGACAGCGAGAGCGTCGAAATCGCCGACGCCGCCGGGCACGGCAGCACGGTCCCGTCCGGTGCCACCGTCAGCTGCCGCGCGCCCCAGCCGTACATGCACGGCTTGGGATACGGCTCGTAGTAGTCGGCGACGACGTAGATGATCTCCATCGTGCCGCGCAGTCGCGACACGGCCGCGCGCACCACCGGCTCGGCCGCGGCGAGCTGTGCCGGAGTCGGCATCAACGCCTCCCGGTTGCGCAGCGCCCAGCCGTAGTACTGCGTGTTCGCCAGCTCCAGCCGGTCCGCGCCCATCCGCTCGGCCAGTTCGATGATGCCGGCCAGCTGGTCGTGGTTGCGCCGGTGCAGCACCACGTTCAGGGACAACGGCAGCCCGGACGCCTTCACCAGCGCCGCCGCGGCGAGCTTGTGGTCGAACGCCCGCGCGCCGGCCAGCAGGTCCGAACGCTCCCGCGTCGCGCCCTGCGCCGACAGCTGGACGTGTGCGAGCCCGCGCGACACCAGGTCGTCGAGCCGCGCGGACGTCAAGCCGAGCCCGGACGTGACGAGGTTGACGTAGCACCCGAGCGAGCTCGCGTGCTCGACCAATGCGGACAAGTCGGGCCGGGCCAGCGGTTCGCCGCCGGACATGTGCACCTGCAGGACACCCAGCTCACGGGCTTGCGAGAGCACGGAGATCCAGTCCTCCGTGGACAGTTCGGCATCTCGTGAGACCAGCGAAACCGGGTTCGAGCAATAAGGACAGTGCAGCGGGCAGCGGTGGGTCAACTCGGCCAGCAGCCCGAGCGGCGGAGTCACGTCCATGCGACGACCCGCCGTTCGCCCAGCCGGGCCAGCACGTCGAGGACGTCCTGCTCCCGGACACCGGTGAAGCGCTTTCCCAGCACCGCGGTGATGGCGGTGACGGTCCGTGCGCCGTCGCAGAGTTCGAGCACCGCGGCCGCGGTGGCGTTGGGGACGAGCACGCCTTCGGGGAAAAGCAGGACGTGCGTCTCCCGGACGTGGTCGAACGACAGCCGCACGCCTCGACGCAGCTCGGGAACGGAGTCGACGGCGATCATGCGCGCTCGATCGCGTCGAGCATCGACCAGAGGACGTCGCACTTGAACGACAGCGCGGCGATCGCGCGGTCCTGCTGCTCGCGCGTGACGCAGTGGCGGACCACGATGTCGAGCGTGTCCTTGCCCTCGCCGGAGACCTTGTCGATGCGGTTGGTGAAGTAGTCGAGGTCCGCCCGCGCGATCCACGGGTAGTGGGCGAGCATGTCGGCGACGCGCTGCTGCATCAGGTGCCCGGCGAACATCTCGGTGAGCCCGGAAGCGACGGCCTCCCACCACGGTTTTGTCCGCGCGAACGTCACGTAGGCGTCGACGGCGAACCGGACGCCGGGAGCGACGTGCCGTTCGTCGAGAACTTCGTCGCGCTCGAAACCGACCGCTTCGCAGAGCCGCAGCCACCGCTCGATGCCGCCGGCGCCGGCGTGCGGGCCGTCGTGGTAGACGATCCGGTCGAGCCACTGGCGCCGGATCTCCGGCAGCGGGCAGTTGCTGATGATCGCCGCGTCCTTCTGCGGCAGCTGACACTGGTAGTACCAGCGGTTGGCCGCCCAGATCCGCAGCCCGCGCTCGTCGAGCTCGCCCGCGTGCAGCCGGCGATGGAACGGGTGCGTGCCCCAATAGCGGTCCGAAAGACCGCGCAGGGCCCCGATGAATGCGCTTTCCGCGAGCGGCTCGACGGGCATCGGTCAGTCCGCCATGCGGGCCGCGTAGGCGGTCACCTCCATGGGAGTTTCGTACTCGACGAAGTCGGGGGTCGTCCACACCTCAAGGGATTCGGTCATTTCCTGCTCCTCTCCCGGGACTGGTCGTCGCCACCGTAGGAGCGGGACGAGCACGGTGGCCAGAGCAGTTCGGAAAGTTTCCTTCCGATGGCGCAGTGGGGTGCCGATCAGTGGGGCTACTTGACCGCCGCTTCCAGTTCCACCAGCGCCGTGTCCAAGTGGGTGAGGATCCGCTGCAGGTGCGGCACGCTGCGGCGGCAGCCGGTGACGCCGAAGTCGAGGTTGTCGCCGTTGCTGGTCAGCGTGATGTTCACGGCCTGGCCGTCGAGCAGCACCGACGCCGGGTAGATGCCGTCGAGCTGCGCGCCGTTCCAGTACATCTGCTTGCGCGGCCCGGGCACGTTCGAGATGACCAGGTTGAACGGCGGCCGTGTGTTGTTCACGATGCCCGGGATCGGTGAGATGCCCAGCTGTGCGACGTTAACGGCCGATAACAACAGCGTCTGCAAGGGCGTCAGCTCCGAGAACAGCCGCTTGCCGTTGCGCATCGACTGGTGGATCGTGAGGAGCCGCTTGCCCGCGTCCGGCAGGTCGGTGGCGAGGTTGCACAGCAGCGCGCCGATGTTGTTGCCCGCGGCCTCGCCCGGGTCGTTCTGACGACGCAGTGACACGGGCACCATCGCGACCAGTGGCGCGTCCGGGAGCGCGCGCTGCTCGATGAGGTAGTCCCGCAGCGCGCCCGAGCACATCGCGAGCACGACGTCGTTGCGCGACACCCCGGCCGCGGTGGCCACCTTGCGCACCCGGTCGAGCGACCACGACTGCGCCGCGAACCGCCGCGCGCCGCCGATCGGCACGTTGAACATCGTCCGCGGCGCCTGCCCCGGCAGGGTCACCGTGTGTTCGCCGAACGCTTCGCGCGCCACCTTGATCGCGGCCGGCGCCAGCCCCGCTAGCTGGTTGGCGGTCTTGCCCGCGGTCTCCAGGAACGAGCGGGGGCGCTTGGCGGGCTTTTCGCCGGGCTTGCGCCGGCTGCCCCACCAGGGCGGGCAGTCGAGGTCCGCGGGGTCGTCCGACAGCGTGCCCTGCAGCTGGCGCAGCGCCGAGACGCCGTCCATCAGCGCGTGGTGGACCTTCGTGTAGACGGCGAACCGGCCGTCCGCCAGCCCCTCGATGAGGTGCGTCTCCCAGAGCGGCCGGTGCCGGTCGAGCAGGGTGCTGTGCCAGCGGGACGTCAGTTCCAGCAGCTCGCGGATGCGGCCCGGCTGCGGCAGCGCCGAGTGCCGGAAGTGGTAGTCGAGCTCGAGATCGGTCTCGGCGCGCCAGGCCACGTGCCCCATGGTGTTCACGGGGCGGGCCGGGCGGCGGCGGAACACCGAGCGCATGTTGTCCGATTCGAGCAGCGAACGGCGGACGTCGCGCAGGTAGTCCGGCCCGGCGCCGTCGGGCTTCTTGAACAGCTGCAGACCGCCCACGTGCATCGGATGCTCGCGCGTTTCGACCAGGAGGAACATCGAGTCGGTCACGGGCATCATCGCCATGGGACATCACCTTCCGCACTCGGCACGCCGACTCTACGCGCTCGGCAGCCGACGGTGGATCACGTTCTACATTGGCGAGTATGACCGTCCGCGGGCCTGAGGAAACGTCCTTGCCACCGATGGCCGAGTGTGTCGTGATCGGCGGCGGTGTGATCGGTGTGAGCTGCGCGTTCCGCTTGGCGGAAGCCGGTGTCGACGTCCTGCTGCTGGAGCGCGACGGCCTCGGCGAGGGCTCGACGGCGAAGGCCGCGGGCGGCATCCGGTCGTCGTTCACCAGCCGCGTGAACGTCGAGCTGGGACTGCGCGGGCTCGCCGCGTACAGCGCTTTCTCTCGCGACTTCGGAGTCGAGATCGACTTCCGCCGCGACGGCTACCTCTACTTGCTCACCGACCCGGCGGACGTGCGTGCAATCGGACATTGCTCGGAGCTGCAGCGCGAGTACGGCGTCCTCAGCCACCTGCTGGAACCCGCGGAGGCGAAGGGTGTCCTCCCGCTGCTCGAGACCGACGGGATCGTCGCCGCACTGTGGTCGCCGGACGACGCGAAGGCGACGCCGGACGCCGTCGTCCAGGGCTACGCGCGTGCGGCCCGCGCGTGCGGCGCGAAGCTGCGGACCGGTGTCGAGGTCGTCGGCATCGAGCGCGACGGCGACGTGTTAACCGGCGTTAACACGACGGCGGGGTTCGTGCGGACCGGCGCGGTCGTGTGCGCGGCCGGCGCGTGGTCGGGGCGGATCGGCGAGCTGGCCGGCCTCGACCTCCCGGTCCGCCCGTTCCGGCGCCAGGTCGTGTTCACCGGGCCGGTGCCCGGGCTGCCGGACGCGGTGCCGCTGACCATCGAGATGCCCTCGGCGTTCTACTTCCACCGCGAGGGCCCGGGCCTGGCCATGTCGTTCTGCGAGGACGACGGCTTCCCGGGCTTCGGCACGCAGTACGAAGCGGGCGACTGGCTGCCGCGGCTGGCCGAGCTGGCGGGCCGCCGGATCCCGGCCGTGCTCGACGCCGGGATCCGCACCGCCTGGGCCGGGTTGTACGAAGTGACGCCCGACCGCAACCAGATCGTGGGGGAAAGCGTCCTGCTGTCGCGGTTCTTCTACGCGACCGGCTTCTCCGGGCACGGGTTCCAGATGGGCCCGGCGATCGGCGAGCTGATCCGGGACCTCTACCTGGGCCTGCCGACGGCCGTGGACATCGCGGAGCTCGACGTCCGGCGCTTCGAAAGCGCCGATACCGCACCGGTCGAGCGCAACATCGTCTAGGGGTTGATTGCCAGATCGTTCAACGATCTGGCAGTATCCGCGCCGTGGCTGTGAGTGGTGCTCGGGAGTTGGTGGACGCGCTCGAAGGGCTGGGGACGGAGATCGTTTTCGGCCTCCCGGGGGTGCACAACCTGCCGTTGTGGGAGGCGCTCGCCGAGACCCGCATCAAGCTCGTCGGGGTCCGCCACGAACAGACCGCGGGCTACGCGGCCGACGGCTACGCGCGCGCGACCGGCAAGCTCGGCGTCGCCCTCGTCACCACCGGCCCGGGTGCGGCCAACACCCTCGGCGCCGTCGGCGAAGCGATGGCGTCCGCGGCTCCGGTGCTGGTCATCGCCACCGACATCCCCTCGACGCTGCGGCGCCCCGGCGTCGTCCGCGGCGTGCTGCACGAGACGTCCGACCAGCAAGCGATGTTCGCGCCGATCACCAAGGGCGGCTTCACCGTGCGGGCCGCCGACCAGATCGGCACCACCGTGCACCGCGCGGCGCGGCTCGCGCTGCAGCCGCAGAGCGGCCCGGTCTACCTCGGCGTGCCCACCGACTACCTGCGCGAGACCGTGCCGCACCGGCGCCCGCCCGCGCCGCACCGCAAGCCCGACGGCGACGTGCCCGACCTCGCGCGCGCCGAGGCGCTGCTATCCGACGCGGAGCACCCGCTGATCTGGGCCGGCGGCGGCGCGCTGCGGTCCGGGGCGGGGGACGCCATCGGCGCGCTCGCCGAGAAGATCGCCGCGCCGGTCATCACCACGTTCGGCGCCCGCGGCCTGCTCCCGCTCGACCACCCGTGCCTCGCCCCGAACCCGGTGCACACGCCGGAGGTCGGCGAGCTGTGGGACGAGGCCGACGTCGTGCTCGCCATCGGCACCGACTTCGACGGCCTGATGACGCAGAACTGGCGGATGCCGAAGCCGCGCAAGCTGGTCGCGATCAACGTCGACGCCGACGACGCCGCCAAGAACTACCCGCCGGACCTGACGCTGGTCGGCGACGCGCGTGCGATCGTCGAGCGGCTGCTGCCCAAGGAACGGCCGGGCCTGGACGACATCACGCTCCGGCTGGCCGGCATCGGCCGCCGGGTGCGCCAGCGCATCCGCGACGAAGAGCCGCAGGCCTACGACTTGCTGTCCACTCTGGACGAAGTGCTGCCGTCGGACGCGGTGATCGTGTCCGACATGTGCGTCGCCGGCTACTGGGTCGGCGGCTTCCACCGGGTGAGGGCGCCGCGCAAGCTCGCCTACCCGATGGGCTGGGGCACCCTCGGCTACGGCTTCCCGGCGTCGCTCGGCGCCGCCGCGGCGGGCGTCGGACGCGCCATCTGCATCACCGGTGACGGCGGTTTCCTCTACGCCTGCGGTGATCTCGCGACGCTCGCGCAGGAGCAGCTGCCGGTCACGGTCGTCCTGGTCGACGACGGCGGCTACGGGATGCTGCGCTACGACCAGGAACGCGAAGGCCTCCCGCGCCGCGGAGTCGACTGGGACAGCCCGGACTTCGTCGGCCTCGCGCGGTCCTTCGGTGTGCACGCGGACCGCGTGTCCGGCTTCGGGCGCGCGTTCCGGCGGCTGCTCGGCGAGTTCGTCGAGTCGGACGAGCCGAACGTCCTGGTCGTGAAGGCCAAGTTGAAGCCGCCGCTGAACACTTCGCCGCGGTGGTACCGCACATGAGGATCGGCGTCGACATCGGTGGCACGTTCACCGACCTCTGCGCGGTGGACGAGACCGGGATCGTCGCGGTCGGCAAGGTCCTGACCACGCACGACGAGCCGGCGCGCGCGGTCGAGGAGGGCCTCGACGCGCTCCTCGCGGACGCGGGTATCGCGGCGACGGACGTCGAGCAGGTCGTGCACGGGACGACGCTGGTGACGAACGCGCTGATCGAGCGCAAGGGCTCGCGCACGGCGTTGCTCGCGACTGCGGGCTTCCGGGACGTCCTGGAGATGCGCCGCGAACACCGGTACGAGCTGTACGACCTGCACATCGAGCTGCCCGCACCGCTGGTCCCGCGGCACCTGCGCTTCGACGTCCCGGAACGGATCCTCGCCGACGGATCCGTCCACATCGGACTCGACGAGGAGTACGTCGCGCGGCTCGGAAGGGAGCTGGCGTCGCGGGGCATCGAGGCGGTCGCGGTCTGCTTCCTGCACGCCTTCACCAACCCTGCGCACGAGCGGCGCGTGGCCGAGATCCTGGCCGAGGTGGCGCCCGGGCTGCGGGTCGCGCTGTCCTCGGACGTCGTCCCCGAGATCCGCGAGTTCGAACGGACGTCGACGACGGTCGCGAACGTCTACGTCCAGGACCTGACCGAGCGTTACCTGCGCGACCTCGAACACCGGTTGCGGTGGCTCGGGATTCCCGGGGCGCCGCACATCATGCTGTCCAACGGCGGACTGGCCACTGTGGACACCGCGGCCCGGAACCCCATCCGGATCCTCGAGTCCGGCCCGGCCGGCGGAGCGCTGGCCGCCGCGTCGATCGGCCCCGCGGACCTGCTGGCCTTCGACATGGGCGGCACGACGGCGAAGCTGTGCCTGATCGCCGGCGGCGCGCCGCTCGTCACCCATCAGTTCGAAGTGGACCGCAAGTACCGGCTCCTGCCCGGATCCGGGCTGCCGGTGCAGGTGCCGGTCATTGACATGATCGAGATCGGCGTCGGCGGCGGCTCGATCGCCCGGATCGACGCGCTCGGCCTGCTGACCGTCGGGCCCGACTCGGCGGGCTCCGAGCCCGGCCCGGCCTGCTACGGCCGCGGCGGCACCGAACCCACGGTGACCGACGCCGACCTGGTCCTCGGCTACCTCGACCCGGCGTACTTCCTCGGCGGCGGCATGAAACTCGACGCCGCGGCGGCGCGCGAAGCGATCGGCCGCATCGCCAGGCCGCTCGGTGTGAGCGTCGAAGAGGCCGCGTGGGGCATCCACACGAGCGTCAACGAGGACATGGCGAACGCCGCCCGCGTGCACGCCGTCGAGCGCGGCCAGGATCCGGCGAAGCTGCCGATGTACACGTTCGGCGGCGCGGGCCCGGTGCACGGCGTCGGGGTCGCCCGCGCGCTCGGGGCGCCGTCGGTCGTCGCGCCGCCTGCGGCCGGCGTGCTCAGCGCGGCCGGGTTCCTCACCGCGCCGCTGGCGTTCGACTTCGTCCGGTCGGCGCGCGCGGCCGTGCACGATCTCGCGTGGGAACAGGTCGACGCGCTGTTCGCCGAGATGGAAGCCGAGGGCACGGCACTGCTCGCGAAGTCCGGAGTGGACGAAGTGACCCATCGGCGGATCGCCGAGATGCGCTACGCCGGGCAGGGCTACGAGATCCGTGTCCCCGTCCACGGCGGCAGCTGGCCGGACACGCTGATCGACGAGTTCACCGCCACCTACCGCGCGCTGTACCGGCGCACCGGTCCCGAGGTCGGCGTCGAGGTGCTGAACTGGCGGGTCGTCTCCAGCGGTCCCGCGCCGGACGTCACGCTGCGGCTGAATGCGCAGGTCACCGATGGTGATGCGCGCAAGGGCGCGCGCCCGGCCTACTTCCCGCCGGCCGGTGGATTTGTCGACACGACCGTGTTCGACCGGTATCTCCTGACGCCGGGTGAGCGCGTCGACGGACCGGCCATCGTGGAGGAACGCGAGTCCACAGTGGTCGTCCCACCCGGTGCCCACTGCGTCGTCCGAGGTGACGCGGCACTGGAGGTGACGGTATGACCGTCGACCCCATCCTCGTCGGGCTGTTCGGCAACCGGCTGCACTCCATCCTCGCCGAGCAGCAGAACGCGCTGGTCAACACGGCTTTCTCCGCCGTGGTCCGCGAATCGCTCGACCTGGCCTGCGCGGTGTTCGACTCGCGCGGCGAGATGATCGGCCAGTCCGTCGGCGGCACGCCCGGGCACATCAACGCGATGGCCACCGGCATGCACCACTTCGTCGCCGCCTATCCGCCGGAGACGCTCGAACCCGGGGATGTGCTGCTCACCAACGACCCGTGGCAGACCGCCGGGCAGATCAACGACATCACCGTCGCGACACCGGTGTTCCGGCGCGGCCGGCTCGTCGCGTGGTTCGCGTCCTGCTGCCACGCGCCGGACATCGGCGGCCGGCTCGTCTCCGCCGAAGCCCACGAGGTCTTCGAGGAGGGCCTTCGGCTGCCGATCCTCAAGTTCCTCCGTGCGGGCGAGGTCAACACCGATCTGGAACGGCTGATCCGCGCCAACGTGCGGACGCCGGAGGAGACCATCGGCGACCTGTACGCGCAGGTCACCGGCAACGAGGTCGGCGCGGCGAGCCTGCTGAAGCTGCTGGACGAGTTCGGGCTCGACACCCTCGACGACGTCGCCGCCGAGATCATGAACCGCTCCGAGAAGGCCCTGCGCGACGCGCTGCGGGAGCTGCCGGACGGCGTCTACACCAACGAGATCGGCACCGACGGCTTCGACGACGAAGAGATCGTCCTGCGCGTGACGGCCACTGTGGACGGTGACGAGATCCACCTCGACTTCGCGGGGTCGTCGCCGCAGAGCCGTCGCGGGATCAACGTCGTGCTGAACTACACGCGGGCGTACGCGTCGTTCGCGGTCAAGGCGGCGATCTCGCCGGAGGTCCCGCACAACGCCGGGTCGTTCCGCCCAGTGCACGTCACCGCGCCGGAAGGTTCGGTGCTGAACTGCCTGCCGCCCGCGCCGGTCGCGTCCCGGCACCTGATCGGGCATTTCCTTCCGTCGCTGCTGATCGGCGCCCTGCCCGGCGCCGCGATCGCGCCGAGTGCCGACGCATTGTGGATGACGATCTGGCGCGGCCCCGGGTTCATGCTCAACGTCTTCCAGACCGGGGGCATGGGCGCGCGGGTGGACAAGGACGGGCTGAACACCACCGGCTTCCCCAGCGGCCTGCGTTCGACGCCGACCGAGGTCATCGAGACGATGGCGCCGCTCGTCCAGCGTTCGCGTGAGTTGCGAGTGGACTCGGGCGGGGCCGGACGGTGGCGCGGCGGCCTCGGCCAGGTGACGACGATGATCGCGCGCGACCAGGAGTCCTGGAGTGTCAACGGGAACGTCGACCGCGTGCGCGCCGCGGCGTCCGGTGTGGACGGCGGCCGATCCGGCGCGGCCGGTCGCTTCGGGCTCCACGAAGGCGAAGACCTGCCCGCGAAGAGCCGGGTGCCGCTGGCCGGTGAGTCCGTTGTGGACGTCACACTGCCCGGCGGCGGTGGCTACGGGCTGCCGTTCGCGAGGCCGCCGGCGGCGGTGCTCGACGACGTCGTCGAGGGGTACGTCTCGGTGGCGGCGGCGCGTGCGGTGTACGGCGTCGAAGTGCGCTACCTCGGTGAACCGGACGCGCTCGTCCGGCTGCCCGAGGACTACGAGGTGGACGACGAGCAGACAGCTCGGTTGAGGGCAGGGGAGTGACATGAGTCGGTTGGCCGGCAAGGTGGCGGTCGTCTTCGGCGGCGCGCGGGGCATCGGCCTCGCCACGGTGAAGGAGTTCCTCGCCGAGGGTGCGACGGTGTTCGCCTCCGACATCCGCGAGCCCGCGGAACAGATCGACGGCTACCGGCACTCCATAGTGGACGCCACCGACGAGGACGCCGTCGGGGCGTTCGTCGACGGCGTGCTCGCCGAAGCAGGCCGCATCGACGTGCTGGTCAACAACGTCGGCATCCACCTCGGCAAGCCCCTCGCGGACACGACGCTCGCCGAGTTCGACAACATCTTCGCGCTCAACGTGCGGGCCGCCTTCCTCGGCACCCGCGCGGTGCTGCCGCACATGATCGAGCGGAAAGCCGGCAGCATCATCACGACGTCGTCGAACGGCGGCGTGATGGGCCGCCCCGGCGACCCGGTGTACAACGCCACCAAGCACGCGCTGGTCGGGCTGACGAAGTCGATCGCCGTCGCCCACGCGCACCAGGGCATCCGCGCGAACACGGTGAACCCGGGCGCGATCGACACCGACATGCTGCGCAGCACGCTCAACTCGCCGGAGGAGTTCGAAACCAAGCAGCACCAGCTCGTCGCGAGCACGCCCGCGGCGCGCGTCGGCGAGGCGTGGGAGGTCGCGAAGGCCGTGGTGTTCCTGGCCAGCGACGAGTCGCGGTTCATCAACGGCGTCGTGCTGCCGATCGACGGCGCGAAGGCCGCGGGCGCCATGCCGGGCAACCGCTACAGCCTCGACTTCGAACTAGGCGTCAGGTAGCGCCGTGTCCGTCGATCCCTCGGGGCTGGAGAGCGAGCGGCACCTGCTCGAGCGCAGCGGCACGGCCGAACGGGTCGCCGCGATCCTGCGGCAGTACATCACCGACGGCGTCTTCGCCCCCGGTGAACGGCTGTCCGAGCCGGTGATCAGCTCGGCACTCGGCGTCTCGCGCAACACGCTGCGCGAGTCGTTCCAGTTGCTGGCCCACGAGCGGCTGGCGGTGCACGAGCTCAACCGCGGCGTGTTCGTGCGCGAACTGACCATCGAGGACATCGAGGACCTCTACGTCGTCCGCCGCGCCACCGAATGCGGTGCCCTGCGGCGGGCGGCCGAACGGTCCACTGTGGACCTGGCCCCGGTCGAACAGGCGCTGCGGGACGGCCGCGCGGCGGCCGCGGCCGAGGACTGGCCGGCGGTCGGCACCGCCAGCATCCACTTCCACCAGGCGCTGGCCGACCTGGCCGGCAGCGAGCGCATCTCCGCGACGATGCGCCAGGTGCTCGCCGAGACGCGGTTGTTCTTCGTCCTCAACGAGAACACGCGCGAGTTCTACGAGCCGTTCCTGGACTGCCACGCGCGGATCCTGCGCGACCTGCGGTCAGGCCGGTTCGGCGTCGCCGAGGCCGCGTTGGACCGCTACCTCCGCGACGCCGAAGCCCGGCTGCTGTCGCTCAGTAACCCCGCGACGTAGGGGACAGCACGGTCGGGAACACGACCGTGACCGTGTACGGCCGCAGGAAGGTGGTGGCCCGGTACGTCCCGTCGGGGCCGGGCGACCAGCTGTGCCAGGCGATGGTGCGGATGACGGACAACTCGGCGTACGCGGGGGCGGGCTGGGCCGCGGCGGGCGGTGCCGAGGCGAGGAGCACGGCGGCCACGGCGGCCAGGGTGGTCGCGCGTCCTGGAAGCACGGCACCAGTCAACCCCGCGGCAGCCGCCGGCCGGAAAGGATTCGAGCCGGTTCAAATCGACCACGGCTGCTGTTACCGTCGGTCGGGTGTTCACGCTGCGCGTCGACGCGGAGACAGTGGCCAGGACCCGGTTTTCGCCGTCGCTCGCGGCCGAGTCCCTGGCCTGGCTGAAGCTCGCCGCCGGCCCGGCGCGCCACCCCGTGTTCGGGGATCCCGGCCCGCTCGCCCGGGCGTCCCTCACCCACCCGGACGTCGCCCTGCTGCTGGACCTGCTGCCGCGCACCGGCGAGGTCTACACCCCCGACCTGCTCACCCCGCAGCCCGGCACGGCCACCCGGCACCGCGACCTGCTCGACGAGCAGATCGCGCGGATCGAGGCGACCCCGCAGGACGATCTCGAGGAGCAGGTGCTCTCCCACACGCAGGCCCACTGGGGCCGGCCGGTGCCGGTCAAGGCCCGCCGGGTCGCCGAGTCGGGGGCGATGCCGGCGCGCCTGGCCAACGGGCTCGCCCGGTTCTGGCGCGAAGCCCTGGCCGAGGACTGGGCCGGGCTGCAGCAGGTCCTCGACCGGGACATCACCCACCGCGCGCGGACCATCGCCGGCCACGGCGTCGGCGCGGTGCTGGGGACCCTGCACCCCGCCATCGGCTGGGCGGGCGACGCGATCACCCTCGCCAAGTCGTTCGACGGCGAGGTCGACGTCGCCGGCCGGGAGCTGGTCCTCGCCCCCGGCGTGCTCAGCTGGCCCGGCACCAGCATCCAGGTCGACGTGCCCGGCCAGGTCGTGCTCGGCTACCCCGCGCACGGGATCGGCACGGGCGGGACGCCTGAGCCGGGCCGGATCGCGCCGGTGGTCGGGGCCGCCCGGGCGGCCCTGCTGACGGACCTCGAAGCCGCGCGGTCGACGGCCGAGCTCGCCACCCGCACCGGGTACGCCGCGGGCACCGTCTCCTACCACCTCGCCGCCCTGCACCGCGCGGGTCTCGTCAGCAAGGTCCGGGACGGCCGCTACGTGCTGTACCGGCGGACCCCGCAGGCCGTCGTCCTCCTGGAAGGTGCCTGAGCCGTCAGCAGCTCAGGTTCGGCGCGATCCGGTCGGCGAGCTCGCCCGCCGCTCCGTCGTCCACCGCGATCGCCAGCTGCTGGACGCCGGTGACCGGGGCTGTCATCTTCTGCGCTTTGACGCCGGGACGGAACAGTCCCGTCGCGAACAGCTCCCGGCCGTCGCCAGCACCCGGAAGGTCACCGTGGCCTGCGGGCCCGCCGCGTCGTCGACGCCCTGCGTCTTGAACGTCTTGCACTTCCCGCCGGGGGTACAGCCGGATCACCGATGGCGCGTGCACGCCGATGCCGCTGTTCGGCTGGTACCCGACGCCCCCGACCGACATTTGTCTTCGCCGGCCGGCGGCTGCCGATGTTGACGTAGGTGTAGCCCGCGTCCCGCAGCCCGTGTTCACCAGCATGTCGACGGCGGCGCGGACCTTCGCGTCGTCGATCCGCGAGCACTGGTTCCAGCCGTGCGACCACCCGGGCCACGGACAAGATCCCCAGGGTAACCGGCAGAAGGAAGAAAATGCCGCCCCCGGACGGGTGGCCGGGGGCGGCGCGTGAATTCCCGTGCTCAGCAGGTGATCGTGGCGTCCGCCCAGTCGGCGTGGTCGGAGTCGGTGGTGTCCCCGCCGTCGGTGACGACCAGGTCGAGCACCTGGACGCCGGCCAGGTTCGCCGCGAGCTGCTGCGCGGGCAGGCCCGCCGTCATGACGCCGGTCTCGGTGAGCGTCTTGCCGTCGCCGAGGACCTGGAACGCGACGCTGCCCTTGGTCTTCTCGTCGTCGTGGCCGACGGACGCGCCGAACGCCGTGCAGCCGCCGCCGAGGTAGAACCGGACGCGGGACGGCGCGTGCACGCCGAGGCCGTCGTCGTAGGCCACGCCGCCGATGGTGATCTTGTGCCCGTCGCCGGCCTTGGACTCGCCGTTGCTCGTGCCGCGTTCGACCGGGCCGTAGCCGTTCTCGGCGGACAGCCAGGTCGCCTTCGACAGCGGCGTCACGCCCTTTGCCGGCGGGACGACGATCGGCGCGCCGCCGTCGGCCGTGAGAGAGCGCTTACCCCAGGCCGTCCAGTAGTTCGCCGTCGCGGTCAGGATCACGCGGTCGCCGCTCGGGTCGTCCGGCTTGACGGTCCAGGACCGTTGCCACGACCGGCCCGGCGCGACCGCCGGGACGAGCACGTCGGAGCGGCCGTCGAGCTGCCAGCCGGCCGGTGCGGTCAGTTTCACCTGCGCGGCGACGAGCGGGGTGCTGCCGTCGTTGGTGAGCTTGAGCGTCGCGGTGAACGGCTTGGCGGCGTCGGCGAAGTCGGGCGTCTGCACGGTGAGCGTCGACAAGGGCGCCGCGTTGGGGAACTTCGCGGGCCAGACCCGGAACACGGCGGCGCCGTGGCTCGGCACCGACGCCCGGAGCGTGCCGGTGGACTCGGTTTCGGCGCCGGTCCACAGGTCGCGGACGCGGAAGTCGCGGGCCTTCGAAAGGCCGAGTTCGGCAGTGGTGGCGGACATCGGCGCCGCGGTCAGGCCGCGGTTGAAGAGGACGACCGCGGCCGAGCCGTCGGACATCGGCTTGGTCCAGACCTCGGTGTCGCCGTCGTCGCGCAGCCGGTAGCCCTGCTTGCCCGCCCAGTCCTGGTCGAGCGCGATGATGTCCTTGTTCTCCAGGATCCGCTTGGTCGTGTCGGACATCGAGCGCAGGTCGTTGCCGGCGAGCAGCGGCGCGTTCATCAAGGCCCACAACGCGAAGTGCGCCTGGTACTCGGTGGTCGTCATCTTGCCGTTGCCGACTTCGAGCATGTCCGGGTCGTTCCAGCCGCCCGGGCCGGAGTACCCGGCCAGCGGGACCTGCTTGTCGAGGATGCCGGTCATGCTGCTCCAGCTGTCGCTGATGTCGCCGGTCGTGCGCCACACCTGCGCGCCGGCGTCCTTGCCCCACAGCCACGGCTGGTTCTCGCCCCACTCGCAGAGCGCGTAGACGATCGGGCGGCCGGTCTTCTTGAGCGCTTCGCCCATCTTCGTGTAGCGCTCGATCGCCGGGCGGCTCTGGTTGTTGCAGTTGTCGTACTTGAGGTAGTCGATACCCCAGTCGGCGAACGTCTGCGCGTCGACGTCTTCGTGGTCGAGGCCGCCCGGCATGGTCTTCTGGCAGGTCAGCGTGCCGGCACTGGTGTAGATGCCGAGCTTGAGCCCGCGGTCGTGGACGTAGTCGGCCAGCGCCTTGATGCCGCTGGGGAAGCGGGCGTGGTTGGCCTCGAGCTTGCCGTCGGCGGTGCGGTTCTGTTCGGCCCAGCAGTCGTCGATGTTGACGTACTGGTAGCCGGCCGCCTTCAAGCCGGAGCTCACCATCGCGTCCGCCGTCTCGCGGATGAGCTCTTCGTTGATGTCGCAGTGGAACTTGTTCCAGCTGTTCCAGCCCATCGGCGGGCGCTGGCCCAGTTGCGGTGCGGGGGGTGGTTCGGCCGCTTGAGTCGGGGGCGGGGAAGCGATCGCGGCGGCCACGACGGCGGCCGCGAGCCCGAGAAGAAGACGCATGATCCCTCCAGGAGTGCGCAACTCTGCACAAACTCACTCAACAACAAACACCATCGAGAGGTCGGATGTCTACGGCCGTTAGGAGGAACACCTTGCGGAAATCCGGGCCGTGGGAGAGAAAGGGCCGTGACTTCGATGCCTGCTGACCGCGCCGGTCTCCGCCCGCTGGACGGGATCAAGGTCGTCGACCTGTCCCGCATCCTCGCCGGGCCGTATTGCACGCAGTACCTCGGCGAGATGGGGGCGGACGTGGTGAAGGTCGAGCCGCCCGGTCACGGCGACGACACCCGCGGCTGGGGGCCGCCGTTCGTCGGCGAGAGCGACGAAGCCGTGTACTACCTCGCCGCGAACCGGAACAAGCGCGGGATCGTGCTCGACCTCAAGAGCGACCGCGGCCGCGAAGCCCTCCGACGTCTGGTGGCCGACGCGGACGTGCTGGTCGAGAACTTCCGCCCGGGGACGCTGGAGAAGTGGGGGCTCGGGTATGCGGCTTTGTCGGATCTGAACCCGCGGCTGATCCACGTGTCGATCACCGGGTTCGGGCAGACGGGCCCGTACCGCGACCGCGCGGGCTACGACCTGGTGGCCCAGGCGCTCGGCGGCGTGATGTCGCTGACCGGCGAGCCCGACGGAGCGCCGGCGAAGGTCGGGCTGCCGGTGGCCGACCTGAACGCGGGGACGTGGGCGATCATCGCGGTGTTGATGGCGTTGCAGGCCCGGCACACGACCGGCCGCGGCCAGTACCTCGACGTGTCCCTTTTGGACAGTCAGCTGGCGTGGCACGTGTACGCCGCGGGCGCGGTGTTCTACGACGCGCCGCGCCCGCGCCGGATGGGGTCGGCGCACCCGAGCATCGTCCCGTACCAGGCGTACTCCGTGTCGGACGGCTGGCTGATCATCGCGGTGGGCAGCGAAAAGCTGTGGCACGCGTTCTGCGGGGTGCTCGGGCTGGCGATCGCTTCGGACGCGCGGTTCTCCTCGAACGCTCTCCGGGCCGCCCACCGGGACGAGCTGAACGCGCTGCTGGAGCCGGTGCTGCTGACGCGGACGGCGGCGGACTGGATGAAGTCCTTCGACGCGGCAGGCATCCCGGCGGCCCCGATCAACGAGATCGACGACGTGTACGCGGACCCGTGGACCGAGGCCCGTGACCAGGTGGTGCGGTTGCCGCACCCGACGGTGGGAACGTACGTGGGGACGGGGTTCCCGGTGAAGGCGTCGGACACCCCGGCGCGTCCGACGTCGGCGCCGCCGACCTTGGGGCAGCACACTGCGGAGGTGCTGGCGGAGCTGGGGTATTCGGCGGAGGAGATCGCGGAGTTCCTGTGAGGTTCAGCGGGAGCCGGGCGGTTGCCAATGGAGATAGTCGGCGACCGTCCGCCGTCTCGCGGCCAGCCAGATCAGCCGCAGGCTGAAGCCGGTCAGCGCGACGCCGATCGCCCACGCGGCGAGGCCCGGCACCAGCGCCGGATCGGACCAGGTGTGCCCGGAGAGCGGGAACCACCACGCGACGGTGCCGAGTGCCAGCAAGGCAAGCGCGGGGAGGCGAGGACCGTCGGGCTGGTCTGCGCCTGCCGGAGCACGCGGCGCAGGCCCGGCGGCTCGGTGGTCGCCTTGCGGAGCCACTTCTCGTACCCGATCCCGCCGGGCACGTGAGGGTCGAGCTCGGTCCGAATGTACAGCGAGACCCGCTCGACGAGCCGCTGGCACAGCACCCACCGTGCGGCGAGGATGTTGCTGCTGAACGGGATGATCAGCAGCAACGGCATCCGGTCCGCCGAGGTGAAGGCGAAGCCGAACACGGCGCCGCTGGTGGTGATCAGGAACGCCGTCACCTTCCACTGCTGGTCCATCAGGTGGATGATCTCGGCGCGCAGGGCCGAGTACTCCGCGAGCGGGCCGAGGTGGTGGTCGTCGTCGGTTCGCCACCGGCGTGGGATGCGCACCTCCACGAGGTCGGCCGGGCGGCGTCGCTGTTACAGGTTGCGGTGCCGTTCGGGCCAGTCCCGGGCCGCGAAGTGTGCACGATGGAGTGTTCGCGCTCGTCGCTTCGCCCTGGTAGGGATGGGGGACGGACTGAGGAGGACCGATGTCAGCACAGCACGCCCTTTGGCACCCGTTCGCCGACATGGGCGCGGTCGACGGCGACCGGATGGTCATCACCCGGGGTGAGGGCTCCTACGTCTGGGACGACGCCGGCCGCCGGTACTTCGATGCCACCGCGTCGCTCTGGTACGCGAACTTCGGGCACGGGCGGCCCGAGATCACCGAGGCTGTCACGAAGCAGCTTCGGACGCTCGATTCGTACAACCTGTTCGGCTACAACGCGAACGAGCCCGCGATCGAGCTGGCCGACCGGGTCGCCGCGCTGGCGCCGACGCCGGGATCGAAGGTCTTCTTCGGCTCCGGTGGCGGGGACGTCATCGACACCGCCGTGAAGCTCGCGCGGGCGTACTTCGCGCAGACCGGACGTCCGGAGAAGGTGCACGTCATCGGCCGCGCGCAGGGGTACCACGGCACGCACGGCTTCGGCACGGCCGTCGGCGGCATCCCGGCCAACGCGGCCGGCGTCGGGCCGCAGCCGCCGGAGTTTTCGCACGTGCCGTTCGACAGCGCGCCGGCGCTGGAAGCCGAGATCGAGCGGGTGGGCGCGTCGCGCGTCGCCGCCTTCTTCTGCGAGCCGGTGATCGGCGCGGGCGGTGTGCTGCTCCCGCCGGACGGCTACCTCGAAGAGGTGGCCGCGATCTGCCGCCGCCACGACGTGCTGTTCGTCGCGGACTGCGTGATCGCGGCGTGGGGCCGGCTCGGCACGTGGTTCGGCATCGACCGCTGGGCGGTGCGGCCGGACATGATCACGACGGCGAAGGGCATCACCGGCGGCACGATCCCGCTGGGCGCCCTTGTGGTGGCTCCGCGGGTGGCGGAGCCGTTCTTCACGGGCACGCCGGGCGCCCCGATCTTCCGCCACGGCGCGACGTACGCGGGTCACCCCGTCGCGTGCGCGGCGGGCTTGGCGACGTTGGACATCTACGAGCGCGACGGCCTGATCCCCCGCGGCCGCGAGCTGGAGAAACCCCTGGCCGACGCGGTGTCGGCGGTGAGCGGGCACCCGCTGGTGGCGGAGGTCCGGGCGGGGCTCGGGTTCCTGGCGGCGGTCGAGCTGACGCCGGAGGTCATGGACGCCGACCCGGGAGCGCCGGTGAAGCTGCAGCGCGCGTGCCGGGACGAAGGTGTGATCGTGCGGAACCTCGGACGCGGGGTCGCGGTGTCGCCGCCGCTGATCGCGGGAGAGACGGAACTGGACCTGCTGGCCTCGGCACTCCCGAAGGCCCTGGACCGTCTGGCAGCGCGGAGCTGACGCGGTGAACGACTCTTTCCTGTCCTCCGACAGCAGGAAAGAGTCGTTCACGACGTTCGAGCGCCTCTTACGAAATGCAGAACTCGTTGCCTTCCGGGTCCGCCATCGTCACCCAGCTGTGCGGCCCCTGCCGCCCGCGGTGCAGGAACTTCGCCCCGCGCGACGTCAGCTTCTCCAGCGTTGCCTCGACGTTGTCCGCGCCGACCCACACGTCGATGTGGAGCCGGTTCTTCACCGTCTTCGGTTCCGGGACCTCCTGGAAGAGGATCCGCCGGGGTGGACCCTCGGGTGGGGAGTCCGGGTGGCGGATCGCCGCCCCGGTTCGCCACACCAGTGATCCGTTGTACGTCCGGGTTTCCTCCTCCTTCGCATACCCCTTCGCGATCATCTCGCGGATGAAGTCCTCGTCCGTCGGTTCCACGGGCCAGCCGAGCGTCTCGGCCCACCAGCCGGCGAGCTCGTGCGGGTCGGCCGTATCCACCACTACCTGGAAGTCATGCGCCATACGGGCACGTTAACGACCGAGTCCGACATTTTCCGGAGCATCGGGTCCTCGGGCACGACCGTGAAGCGCCACTTGTCGACGCCGCCGCCCATGATCTCGGCGTAGCGGCGGGCGCCGTCGGCGTTGGCGAACCGCACCTGCTGGCCGTTCGTCAGGTGGGTGATCTTGACCGCCATGACAACCTCCGAAGTCTGTGGGCCGGCCCAGGAGCTTCCCCCTCCGAGGCCGGCGAGCACAGTAGAACACATGTTCGACCGGGTGCGCCAGTGGATCCCCCGCGCAGGTGAGAACCCCAGGTCAGAGTGGTCGGACCATCGCCACGCGCGGCCAGGCGTCGAGGCCGCGGGCCGCCTCCGCGCGGCGGATCGCCCGCAGTCCGTCGCCGATCTCGACGTCCGCCAGCACCCGGAACCCCAGCCGCTTGTAGTACGGCGCGTTCCACGGCACGGCTGCGAACGTCGTGAGCGTCAGCGCCCGCAACTCGCGCGCGGCCGCCCATTCAGCGAGGGTCTCGATCAACGCGCTGCCGAGCCCGCGTCGCGCGTGCGAGGGCCGCACCGAGACCTGCTCGACGTGCGCGTGCCCGTCGAGGACCTCGGCGACGAGGTAGGCCACCGGCCGATCGGCGTCGTCCACGCTCACCCAGGCCCGGCCGTCGGACTGGTACACCGCCAGCTCCGCCACCGAGCCCGGGTCGTCGTCGGCGATCGCGGCCATGTCGAGGGCACGGAAGAGGCTGCCCGCCTCGCGTTCGATGTCGATGAGGGTGGGCAGGTCGTCGGGGCGCGCGAGCCGGATCACGAAGGCATTCGTACGCGCCCGGCCGGGATTTTCACAGCGAATAAGACGAAATCGTGCGCTGGATGCGGTTCGCGTACCCCTGCAGGGCGGTGATCGCGGTGTGCCGGGCCTCGTCGGTGATCCGCGCGGCCGGGCCGGCCAGGCTCAGCACGGTCGGCCGCCGCCCGTAGGTGGGCACCGGCACTGAACACGCCCAGACGCCTTCGTCGATTTCCCCGGAGCTGACCGAAAACCGGTTCTCCAGCGCGTGCTTCAGCTCGTCGCGCACGATCGTGCCCCGCTGCTCGATGATCGGCGTCAGCCGCCGGTCGCGCTCGATCTCCGGCAGCAGCGCGAGCAGCATCTTCCCCGACGCGCCGACGCCGAGCGGCACGGAATGCCCCGGCTCGAAGGTGAACCGCATGGCGCGGTCGCACTCGACGCGGTCCGCGCACACGGCGGCGTCACCGAACTGCTGGAAGAGCATCACCGTCTCGCCGAGCTCGCGGGCCGCTTCTTCCATGGACGGCTTGGCCAGCCGCACGAGGTCGTTCGCCAGCTGCGCGGCGCGCGCGAGCGGCATCACCTGGCTGGTGAGGTGGTAGTGCCCGGCCCGGCCCTCTTCGAGCAGCTGCAGCTCCTTGAGCAAGGCGACGTAGCGGTAGGTCGTCGCGACCGGGGTGCCGATCGTCGCGGCGAGCTCGGCGACGCTGGCCTCCCAGCGTCTTTCGGAAAAGGCGAGGAGCAGCTGGAGGACCTTCCGGGAACTGCTGGCGCCGGGGGTGCGGCGCGGTGCGGTGGTGGCGGGACCGTCGACGGCACTGACGGCAGGCGTCATCATGACCTCTCGGTGAGACAAAAACGACCTTCGCTATCACACGGGGTGAATAAATTAGCACGTTGTGTTAAACGAAGGCCAGCATTCGGTCGACGGCCCGCCTTTTGGGAAAAAAGCCGGGTCAGAGCGTGAGGAACTCGCCCGGTTTCGTCACCACCGGTGACTCGACGTAGAGACCGCGGTAATCGTCCTGGATCCCGGAGTTGTGCACCTGCAGCGCGAGCGGCCCGACGCGCCCGGCGGTCTTGTCCGTGAACCGCAGCACTTCGACGCCCTTGCAGGTCACGGCCGTTCCGGTGAGCGGGCAGCAGGCCATCCGGGCCACGCCGGTGGCCGCGTCGCCGATCAGCTCGCACTGGGCCCACTTCTTGATGTCGATCGTGCTGTGCGGCAACTGGGTGAACAGTTTGCCGCCGCCGTCGTTGTGGCCGGGCCGGTAGTCCCAGTGACCGCCGTTCGGCGGCTGGAACTGGATGGCGCTCAGCGCGTCGCGGATCGGATCGGTGGTGCCCCAGATCAGCACGGTCGGTTTGTGGTTGCCCTTGACCTGCCGGACATTGAATATCCACCGAAACGTGCCGACCTGCGATTTGTTGTAGTACAACCAGCCGCGTGCGGTGCCATTACCGTGGATGACGCCGTTTTTCGCCGACCACAGGCCGGTCTTGGACGATGTCCAAGGGCTCAAATCGGAGCCGTCGAACATCGAGACCAGATTCGGGTCACCGTAAGGGTTGTCGGCCGCCTGCGCGGCCGGGGCCAGTACCGAGCCCGCGACGATTCCCGCGGCCAGCACGCCAAGGAGCTTCCGGAACATCCTGCCGTCCTCTCGACGAAACGCGATGGGCATTGCGTTCGGACGGCGGATTTCACGCTACGAGCCGCGCGGGTGGAGCGTCAACCGCGGTCCCGCTGACCGGTCAGGAACGGCGTCATCAGGCCCGGCATGGCCCGGTCGGCGAGCGCGAGCCCGGCGGACTCGCCGACGTCGAGCACGCGGTAGTGCCCCTTGCCCGCGGCGACCGGCGCGATGATCGTGACCAGCCCGGCCCGGCGCTGGAAGTACGAGCGTTCGACGACGACGCCGGTCATGCCGTCGCAGCGGACCGCCGCGGTGCCGCGGTCGAGCGAACCCGAGCGCGTCACGAGGTAGCGGCCGGTGAGAGCGTGCCCGAGGCCGCGGTAACGGTCCCAGCCGACCACCGCGGCGAACGGCAGCAGCACGAGCGCGGCCTGCCACGGCCAGTCCGGCAGCGCGCCGAGCCACGCCAGGCCGTACAGCGCCGCGGCGAGCAGCAGCACCCCGATGACCGCCCGGGAGAGCCGCCGGTACAGCGCCCGGCGCGGGTGACGCACCAGCGGCGTCGCGGCCGGGTCCTCGCCGAGCACCTCCGCGACGACTTCGTGCGCTTTCGCGAGCGGCGCGGGCGGGAGCAGCAGCCCGCCGCTCTTGTCCGCGCCCTTGCCCTCGCGCAGGCCGCCGGCGATGGCGACGCAGCGGGCGCCGCCGGCCAGCCGCAGCGGCAGCGGCTCGCGGATTTCCACGCCCCGCAGGCGGTCTTCCTCGATCGACACCGAGCGCGTCGTGATCAGGCCGCGCCGGATGTGCAGCGTGCCGGCGGGTTCGCGGGTGAGCCGGAAGTTCCAGAACGACAGCACGTACCCGCCGATCGACAGCAGCGAGACGAGCACCAGCAGCCCGGCGGCGGCCAGCACCAGGCTCACCCACGTCGGAGTGTCGGCGAAGTGCCCGACGACCGTCTGGACCAGCGAGAACTGGATCGGGTCGAAGTGCAGTTCGTGCGCGAAGTGGTAGACGGTGCCGACCGCGGCACCGACCACCGCCAGCCCGGACAACGTGAACGGCGCGTACCGCAGCCACTTCTTGTCGACCACGGCGACCACCTGCTCGGGCGGCGCGGGTGCCGCGGCGGTGTCTTCGGTCGTCGTCTCCACGGCCTTGCGGTGCAGCAGCAGCGTGCGCAGCCGCTGGGCTTCCGCGACCGTGACGGCGTCGAGGACGAGCTCGTCCTTGCCCGGCCCCTTGCCGTGCGAGTGCCGCCCGGTGCCGATCCGCGCGGCCGCCAGCTTGAACAGCCGGTGCTTCGGCTCGGAGGTGACGTCGACCGTGCGGATCCGGTCGCGGGGGATGGCCCGCTGCTTGCGCAGCAGCAGCCCGGTGTGCCACTCGACCTGGGTTTCGGTGATCCGGTAGCGCGAGGTCAGCACGTGCGAGACGCCGGTGCACACGGCGATCGCGGTGAAGACGAGCCCGATCCACTGCCACGGCTCGCCGTGCCCGACGAGCAGGGCGCCCAGCAGCACCGGCAGCGACCGCACCAGGTCCAGCACCGGCCGGATGAGCAGCATGCGCCGGTCGAGGCGGTGCCACGGCGCGTCCTGCGTGCCTTCGGCGGGCGGTATCACCAGGGCTTCGGTGCTACTCATGTCGCGTCGCCCCGGATCGCCTGCGTCGTCCTCGTCAGCTCGTCGGCCAGTTCCAGCGCGCGGTCGTGCCGCAGGCCCGCGATGCGCAGCGGGCCGGCCGCGGACGCCGTCGTCACGGTGATCTTCGCCAGCCCGAAGAGCTGCTCGAAGGGGTCGCGCTCGATGTCGACGGTCTGGATCCGCGACACCGGGGCGATCCGCCACTCCTGCTTCAGCCAGCCCGCCTGCGTGTAGACGGCCTCGCCGGTGACCTCCCACCGGTGCACGCGGTAGCGCCACTGCGGCATCACGATCAGGTGCAGCGGAGCGAGCACGCACGAGATCACCAGCGTGACGTCAAGGAACGACGGCGGGTCGTCGCTGGTCACGACGATGACGGTCTGCACCCCGATCAGCACGATCCAGAGGATGGCGGCGGTCGCCGTCCAGTAGCCGATGGCCCGGCGGCTGACCCGGTGCGCGGGCGGCCGCAGGCGCAACGCCGCTGTGTTCGTGCTGTGTTCGCTCACAGGTCAAGCGTGCCCGATCGGCGCCTTGCGTGCCCACGACAAGTGTCACGATGGCGATTCAGTCCGCCTTCGATCGCTTGCCGTTACGATCGGCCACACCGTCGGAGGAATGGATTCGCCGTCGGGGTGTGTTGTGCTTGATGGATTCAAGTATCTGCGAGCTGGAGGACCCGGTGGGACTCGATCCCGACGACCTGTACGAGGTGGACTCGGACGTCCCCGACCTGACCGGAGCGGTGCTCATGCACCACTTCGAAGGGTTCATGGACGCCGGTTCGGCGGGCCGTCTGCTGGCCGAGCACCTGCTCGGCGGCGAGCACCGGGTGGTCGCGCGCTTCGACGTCGACCGGCTCATCGACTACCGCTCGCGCCGGCCGACCATGACCTACGCCGTGGACCACTGGGAAGACTACGACGCCCCGGAACTGGTCGTCCACCTGCTCCACGACGGCGACGGGACGCCGTTCCTGCTGCTGTCCGGCCCGGAGCCCGACCACGACTGGGAGCGGTTCTGCCGCGCGGTCAAGAACCTGATCGAGCGCTGGGGCGTCCGGCTCACCGCCGGCTTCCACGGCATCCCGATGGGCGCGCCGCACACCCGCCCGCTCGGCGTCACCGCGCACGCGACCCGCAAGGACCTGGTCGGCGAGCACCAGCCGCTGCCGAACCGGCTGCAGGTGCCGGGCAGCCTGGCCGCGCTGCTGGAGTACCGGCTCGGCGAGTGGGGCCACGACGCCGTCGGGTTCGCCGCGCACGTGCCCCACTACCTCGCGCAGTCGACGTACCCGGCCTCGTCGCTGGTCGTGCTCGACGCGCTGGGCCGCTCGACCGGGCTGAGCCTGGCCGAGGGCGAGCTGCGCACGGCGGCGGACCTCGCCGACGCCGAGATCAACCGCCAGATCGCGGAGTCCGACGAGATCGCCGACGTCGTCCACGCACTCGAGCGGCAGTACGACACGTTCATCGAGGCTTCCGAGCGGGGTTCGCTGCTCGCGGAGTCGGTCGAACACATGCCGACCGCGGAGGAGCTCGGGTCTCAGTTCGAGCGGTTCCTGGCCGAGCAGAACGGCGGAGACGCCCCGGAGCGCTGATGACCCGCTATGACGAGATCGGCGTCGGCTACGCACGAGGGAGGCGTACCGACCCACGCTGGCTGACGCCGGTGCTCGACGCGCTGGGCCCGGCCGCTTCCGTGCTCGACGTCGGTTCCGGGACGGGGTCCTACGAGCCGCCCGCGCGGCAGGTCGTCGCGGTGGAGCCGTCGGCGGAGATGATCCGGCAACGGCGCCCGGGCGCCGCGCCGGTGGTGCGGGCGGTCGCCGAGGCGCTGCCGTTCGCCGATGGTGCCTTCGACGCTGCGCTGGCGGTGCTCACCGTGCACCACTGGGGCGACTGGCGCCGCGGTCTCGACGAGCTGCGCCGGGTCGCGCGTCGTCAGGTCGTCCTGGCTTACGACACCGCACTGCACAACGACTTCTGGCTCGTGCGGGAGTACGTGCCGGAGGTCGCTTCGCTGGAGTCTTCCCGCCCGTCGGCGCCGGAGATCGCGGCTTTCCTGGGCGCGGCTTCGGTCATCGAGCTGCCGGTGCCGTGGGACTTCACGGACGGCGTGTTCCCGGCTCACTGGCGCCGTCCGGAGGCCTACCTCGATCCGGCGGTGCGGCGGTCGTGCTCGGCACTCGCGCAGACGTCGCCCGACGCGGTGCTCCGGGGAATCGCCCGATTGCGGGCCGACCTGGAGTCCGGGCGGTGGCACGAGGAGCACGCGGAGCTGCTCGGCCGGACGGAGTGGGACGCGGGGTTCCGGCTCATCGTGTCGTGAGCTACCGTCCCGAGATGAACGACCCGAAAAACCGTTCCCCGGTAACGAAAACCCTGAGGCGCACCCTGGGTAAGCTGCTTCACCAGGCCGCCGCGAAAGTGGACGACCCGTACACCGATCAGCTGAACCGGATGGCCGCCGAGCTCCGCGAGGAGATCGTCCGGCAGGGTGACCGGGTCCTCGATCGGGTGGTGGAGTTCGAGATCCGCAGCCGGCGCGACATCGTCTACGCCGGCGACCAGGACGCCGCCCTCGAGAGCAACGTCTTCGCCCGCGAGAACCTGGTCGGCGCCCAGCACTTCGGCCGTCCGAAGGAGACCCTCGAATACGCGCTTTCCCTGGCACCCCAAGGCGGGATGGCGCTGGAGTTCGGGGTCGCGTCCGGCAACACACTGCGGACGATCGCCGGCGCCCGCGGCGGCCGGGAGGTCTACGGCTTCGACTCCTTCGACGGGCTGCCCGAAGCGTGGCTCAACGGCATGCCCGCCGGCGCCTTCGCCCGCGACGACCTGCCGGACGTCCCCGGCGCCGAACTGGTCGTCGGCCTGTTCGCCGACAGCCTCCCGGGCTTCCTCGGGACGCACGGGGAGCACGTCGACTTCCTGCACGTCGACGGCGATCTTTACAGCTCCGCGAAGACCGTCCTCGACCTGTGCGGGCCACGGCTGCGCGCGGGCAGCATCGTGCACTTCGACGAGTTCTTCAACTTCCCCGGCTGGAAGCGGCACGAGTACCGCGCGTGGACGGAGTACGTCGAGCGCACCGGCGTCGAGTTCGAGTACGTCGCCTACACCTACAGCGACAACCAGGTGACGGTGAAGATCACGAAGCCGTAGGCGGCCCGTCGGGGATTTCGCGCAGCTCCAGCGTGCCGACCTCGGCCCACGGGTGCCGCGACGCGACCTCGAGGGCCGTCGAACGGTCCGCGCATTCGAGGATGTTGTAGCCGCCGACCTGCTCCTTGGTCTCGGCGAACGGGCCGTCGGTCAGCAGCACCTCGCCGTCGCGCACCCGGATCGTCTTCGCCTCGGCCGGCGGGCGCAGGCCCGTGCCGCCCTGCCGGACGCCACGCCGTTCGGCCTCGGCGGCCCATTCGTGGCAACGCCGCGCCATCTCCGGGCCGGCCGCCGCCGCGGCGCTTTCGTCACCGCACAGCAGGAGCAGGTATCGCACGGCGCCAGCATGCCACGCGGGCTCAGCCGTGGCAGCCGCCTTCGTTCAGCGGGCCGAACGACGGCAGGATCAGCCCGCACAGGTAGCCGTCGATCCACCGGCCGTTCCCGGAGAGGTTGGTGCCGAGCCGGACCAGCGGCGCGAACCCCCGGATGCCCGCGGCGAGCGCGTCCTGGTTGCGCTGCAGCATCGACGTCAGCTGGTCGAGCTGGGTGAGCAGCGGGCCGAGCTGCGTGTCGTTGTCGCTGATCAGCCCGGACAGCTCGGTGGCGAGCCGCCGCGAGCCGTCGAGCAGGGAGCTGATCGCCTGTTCGCGGTCGCTGACCTCGGCGAGCAGCTGGTTCCCGTCGTCGAGGAGCTGCTGTACGGCGGCGTCGCGGTCTACGAGCGTCTGCGAGACAACCCGCGTGTTGCCCAGCAGGGAGGCGAGCTGCTGGTCGCGCGTGGCAAGGGTGTCCGACAGCCGCGACAGCCCGCTCAGCGCCGCGCGGACGCTCTGCGGGGTGTTCGCCAACGTCGCCGACAGCGTGTCGAAGCTCTTCGCCAGCTGAGTCGTATCGATCTTGTCCACAGTGGACGAAAGCTCCCCGAACGCCGTGAGGATGTCATACGGAACGCTGGTGCGGGACCGCGGAATCGGTTTGCCGGGGTCGAGCGTCCCGTCGCCCTGCGGGTCGAGTGCTAGGTACTTCTGGCCCAGGACGGTCTTCAGCCGGATCGCCGCGCCCGTCGTGTCGCCCAGCCACGCGCCCTTGACCCGGAAGGAAATCAGCACGCGGTCGCCGCGCAGCTTGACGTCCGAGACGCGGCCGACCTCGACCCCGGCGATGCGCACGTCGTTGCCGGCGAACACTCCGGCTGCCTCGGTGAACTCGGCGGAGTAGGTCGTGCCGTCACCGATCACGGGCAGGGAACGCGCGTTGAGCGCCGTGAGCACGCCCAGGGCCAGCACGGTCAGGCCGACGAGCGCCGTCCTGACCGGGACATCGGCGGCCCGGCGTATTGACATGGCGTCAAGAGTGACGTACGCCACGCCGGGTCGCCAGCCGAGTCCCCCGAAGAGACGAAGATCGTCGCCTCACGCGGACGTGAGCGCGGGGTACTCACGATATTCCAGCGCGTTGGCCGCGCGGTCGGTCATCCAGGTGAACACCTTGCCGAACAGCCGCGTGCTCAGCATCCGGTAGGCGCGGTTGCGGCTGCGGATCTTCGCGGCGGTGCGCGGGGCGAGGAAGTTGCCGGAGCCCTTGCCGTTCTTCTGCCCGACCGTGGCCGGCTTGCGCAGGCGCTCCTCGTACTTCGCGAACGCCGTCACGTGGTCGCCGCCGGCCGCCGCGAGCTCGCCGGCCAGCACCTGGGCGCCCATCATGGCGAGCCCGGTGCCGGACCCGCCGGGCCCGGCACACCAGGCGGCGTCGCCGAGCAGCACGACCCGGCCCTTCGACCAGCGGTCGAGGTGGATCTGGCTGATCGAATCGACGTACAGGTCGTCCGCCTCCGGCAGCGCCTCGAGCAGCCGCGGCGTCTCCCAGCCGGTGTCCGCGAAGAGCCGCGTGAGCAGAGTGCGCTGCTCGTCCGGGGTGCGGCGGCGGAACTCGACGCCGTCGGCGGCGAAGACCAGGCCGACGTGCAGCCGGTCCGCGAGGCGGTGGCTGCCCACGCTCAGGCCGCGGCCGGGCTCGTTGTACATCACGCTCGTGTGGTCGAGGCCGAGGTGGTTGGGCGCGGTGAACCCGGCGATCCCGAACCCGAGGTCGCGGCGGAACTCCCCCTCGGGCCCGAACGCGGCGGCCCGCACCCCGGAGTGCACGCCGTCGGCCCCGACGACGAGGTCGAACCGCCGCGGCGCGCCGTGGCGGAAGGTGACGTCGACGCCGCCATCGGTCTCGGTCAGGCTCGTGACGCGGTCGCCGAAGACGTACTCGGTGTAGTCCTTGGTGTGTTCGTAGAGGAGCCGCGCGAGGTCGCCGCGCAGGATCTCGACCTCCCCGCTCCAGGCGGCGCCGGGCACGGTCAGCTGCGGCCGCGCGTCGAGGCCGAGCACGGTCTGGTCGCCCATGTCGGTCTCGAAGCGGTGGACGTCGTCGAGGATGCCCATGGCCCGCAGGAGCTTGACCTGCTCACCCCGGAAGTCGACGGCCTGCCCGCCGGGCCGCAGTTCGGGCGCGGTCTCGACGACGGTCACGCGGTAGCCGTGGCGGTGCAGCCAGTAGGCCGCGGACGGGCCGGCGATGCTGGCCCCGGACACGAGCACGGTCTTGGCGGTCATCGGAGGTTCCTCTCGGGTCGGTGGTGATGACCCCAAGCTGCTCCCTCGCGCTGACGGTTCGCGCACGATTCGCTGACCGTTCGGCCGGTGGTGTCCGGTTCGAGTGGCTAGCATGACGCCCGTGGACCGCTCCGCCGCAGACCGGATCCCGCAGGACGGCGAAGATGCCGCCGTCGAGGCGCGCATCCTCAACGCCGCCGCGCACCTGATCGCCGACGAGGGCTTCGGCCGGCTGAAGATCGGGGCCGTCTGCGCGCGGTCCGGCTACGCGCGAGCGGTCGTCTTCCAGCACTTCGGCGACAAGGACGGGCTTGGGCAGCGGCTGGTCGAGTACGCCGTCGAGGAGTTCACCACCTCCTACAGCGAGGCCGTGGCGGCCCGGACCGGGTCGGCCACCGCGACGCCGATGGACATGCTGCGCGCGCTGCTCGACATCATCTTCGAGCTGATCCGCACGATGCCGACGCTCAACCAGGCCTTCCTGGCGTGCTGGGGCGACGCGGCGGCGGAGTACTCGGCCCTGCGCGGCGCGCTGACCGAGGCCGACCGCCGGTTCCGGTTCGCCATCGCCCAGACGCTGGCCAGCGGCGTCGCGGACGGGTCCATCACCGGAGTCCGCGACGCCGACGCGTACGCGGGGGCGCTGCTGGCGCAGCTGCGCGGGATCTCGATGCAGGCGCTGATCGACCCCGACGGCGTCGACCTGCGCGGCGTCCGCGCCGAGCTGGAACGCGGCATCGACCGGCTCTCGGCGGGCTTCCGCGGCAGTCTTTAGAGCGCGAAGACGATTCCCCGCAGCACGATCACCCCGATGAAGACCAGCGTGAAGGCGAGGTCGAGCGAGATCCCGCCGATCCGCACCGGCCGCACGACCCGCCGCACCGGCCCGATGACCGGCTCGGTGGCCGAGTAGGCGAGGCTGCGCGCCCGCCGTGTCCACGGCGGGCTGTCGGCCAGCATCCCCACCCAGTCCAGCACCATCCGCGCGATCAGCACGAGCAGGTACAGGCTCAGCGCGAAGCCGAGCAGCGTCCCAAGTGCACCCATGGTTCCTCCTTGTCCCCCTGACAACGCCCGGAGGCTCCCGGCAGTGCCGGATCCGTCCGTTTCACAGGTTTTCGACAGGATCACCCGCCCAGCGGCGGATGGCGAACCGGCTGCCGTCGCGCCGCACTTCGGCCGCGCCGGGGCCGGCGAAGTGGGCCGGGACGACGAGCTCGCGGTCGTCCGCGGCGCGTTCGAGGACGCGGCGCCGGGTGACGGCGGCTTGCTGTTCGTCTTCGCAGAAGCAGCTGCTGTGCTGGGGCGCGAGAATCTGGACGGGGCTGTGCAGCAGGTCGCCGACGAACACGGCGCGTTCCCCGCCGGAGGCCAGGCGGACGACGGACGAGCCGGGCGTGTGGCCGGGCGCGGGTTCGAGGGTCAGGTTGCGGTCGATGCGGTGGTTTCCCTCCCACAGCACGGCTTTGCCGAGCACGGGCGCGATGCTGTCGGCGTAGACGAGCAGGCTGCCTTCACGGCGCACCTGGTCGTGCTCGGTGCGCGGGGCGGGGCGCCGATGGGCGTTGCGCGGGTCGAAGTACGTCTGGTCGGCGCGGGGGATCAGGTAGGTGGCGTTGGGGAACGCCGGAACCCATTCGCCGTTGCGCCGCAGGGTGTTCCAGCCGACGTGGTCGTAGTGGATGTGGGTGTTGACGACGACGTCGACGTCCTCGGGCCGGACGCCGGCGTCGGCCAGGCGGTCGAGGAAGTTCGTCGTCAGGTGGTCGAACAGCGGGATCTGCGGGCGCTGCCGGTCGTTGCCGACGCCGGTGTCGACGAGGATGACCCGGCCTTCGCTGCGCAGCACCCAGGTCTGGACCGTGCCGCGGTAGCCGCCGGTCTCGGGGTTCCAGTGATCGGGCGCGAGCCAGTGGGCGTTGTCCTGCCAGAGCTCGGGCGGGCTGGGGACGATGGTCCGCGCGGGGGCGATCTCGCCCTGCCACTCGAGGACTTTCACGACTTCGACGTCACCGATGTGCATGCTCTCCACTCTCGCGCTCACAGGTGAGCTTTCCAATGCTCTGATAGCTCACTTTGATGCGTGAACGTCTTATGATGGCGGTGTGGACCTGCTGAGTGACGCGATCGCTGCGGTGCGGATCGGGCAGCCGACGTCGAACCGGCTGTCCGCCGGCGCCGAGTGGTGTTATCGCTTCGCGCCGTACGAGGGCGCGGGCTTCCACGTGCTGCTGCGCGGCAGCGGCTGGCTGATCCCGCCCGACGGCGAGCCGGTACCCCTGGGCGCGGGCGACGTGGTCCTGGTCCCGCACGGCAGCGAGCACACGCTGTCGTCGCGGCCGGACGCGTCGGGCGCGGTGCCGTTCGAGACGGCGGTGCCCGAGCCGGACGGCCGGACGGAGTTCCTGTGCGGCAAGTACCGCCTGTCCCAGGCGCGCCGTCACCCGGTGCTGGCGAGCCTGCCGGAGGTGGTGCACATCCCGGCTCGGGTCGGCGGCGCCCCGGAACTCCGGGCGGCGATCGAGCTGCTCGGTGCGGAGGTGACGTCGCATCGCCCGGGTTCGGCCACTGTCCTCGCCGGTCTGCTGGATTTGCTGCTGGTGTACCTGATCCGCGCGTGGCTGGCGGGAAACCCGGGCGCGGGCTGGCCCCAGGCGTTGCGCGATCCCGCGATCGCGGCGGCGCTGGAGGCCCTGCACGAAAATCCCGAAGCACCATGGCGAATCGAGGATCTGGCGTCCAGGGCAGGCCTGTCCCGCGCGACGCTGGCGCGCCGGTTCACCGCGTTGACCGGCCACTCACCGATGGCGTACCTGACGTGGTGGCGCCTGACGACGGCGGCGCGCTTGCTGCAGGACACCGACCTTCCCCTGCCGTCGATCGCTTCGAGGGTCGGCTATGGCTCGCCTTTCGCGTTCTCGCACGCGTTCAAGCGCGAGTTCGGTGCCGCACCGGGAAGCTACCGGCTAGGGTCCCGATCATGAATCCGGTTTCCGCCGCTGACCTCGACGCGGCCATCGCCTGCCTGGCCGACGCTTTGCGCCCGGCGGAGTCGAAGGACTGGACGACGGCGGCGGGCACGGGCGACCTGGACGCTTGGCACACGGCGGAGCACATCGGCGACTGTCTGCTGTCGTACGCGGCGCAGCTCGTCTCGCGTCGTCCCAGTGGTTACGTACCTTTCCTGGCAGCGTTGGCGAAGGACGCGTCATCGGCCGACGCGCTGGAGTTCGCGTTGGCGGGCAGCACAATCCTCGCGGCGGTGGTCCGAACGTCCCCGCCGGAGGCCCGCGCATACCACCCGACGGGCACAGCGGACCCGGGCGGCTTCGCGGCAATGGGCTGCGCGGAGGTGCTGGTCCACGGGGAAGACGTGGCCCGGGGCCTCGGCCTGGCACTGGATCCACCCCGCGAGGTCTGCGCGCGGACGGTGTCCCGGCTGTTCCCGCACCTGGGCGACGTCTCGGATCTGGATCCGTGGACGGCGTTGCTGTGGGCAATGGATCGGGCGGAGGTCCCGGGCCGCGCTAAGCAGACGGGGTGGCGCTGGCGCGGAGCCCCGCCGGAAGAGTGAGCCGCACCTGGGCCGCTTCTACCGCTCGTCGTCTTCGTTCGCGTGACCGGCGGGCACGGTCTGAGAGCCGGGTGCGGGCAACTCGGCGAGCTGGGTCAGCGCGCCCGCGTCGGCGGTGCTGTGCTCGGCCAGTTCGGTGAAGAAGTGCGCCACGTGTGCGGTCTCGAGGTGGGCCCGGAACGCGCCGGTGTCGGCGTAGATCTCGTAGAGGCGAAAGGTTCCGGGGTCGCCGATGTCCCGGAACGACCGGAACTCGACGCAGCCGGGCTCGCGCCGCACCGCGGTGGTGAGCACTGCGATGGCGGCGGCGAGCCGGTCTTCGTGGCCGGGGATCGCCCGGACGACGGCGAGCATCGGCCGCTCGCCGGGCGGGAGGTCGTCGCCGACCTCGGGCATGAACCGCCGGTCGGTCACGGGACCACCACCGTGGTCCCGGGCAGCACCAGGCGGACGTCGATCCCCGGGGCGAGCCGGGCGACCGCGTCGGCGTAGTGCCGGGGGTCCCGGTCGCCCTTGGTGATCATCCGGTCGCCCAGGCGGCCGCTGTGGAAGGCGTAGTGGTGCGGCACGGCCATCGCCGGCTTCAGCGCGGCCGTCAACCCGGCTGCTTCCTCGGCGTCCATGACCACCTGCGCGAGGTTCATCGGCCGGATGCACAGGCCGTTCGTCGGCAGGATGGCCAGGTCGACGGGGCCGAACCGGTCCGGGATGGTGTCGAGCTCCGGGACGCGCAGCGAGTCGCCGCCGAAGAAGACGGTGCGGCCCCCGGACTGGAGGACGAAGGTGACTTCGTGGACGCCGTGCTTGCCCGGGGTGGCGGTCACGGTGAGGTCGCCGACCGTGGTGGCTTCCCAGGCCTCGACGACGCGGACGTCGAGGAAACCCTTGTCCCGCGCGATGGTCGCGACCGTGCCGGGGCCGATCAGCGGGGTGGTGAGGTCGAAGCCGCCGGTGACGAGGGCGTCGAGGTCGCAGTGGTCGTAGTGCTCGTGGCTGATGACGACCGCGTCGAGGCGCCCGAGGGCTTCGACGGTCGCGGTGACCGGTTCGCCCTGGTAGTAGGTCGCGGCCTGGGTGAACCACGGGTCGGTCAGGACGCGGATCCCGCCGATCTCGATCAGCTGGCAGGCGTGCCCGATCCGGGTCACGGTCAACGAGGTGCTCATGCTGGTTCTCCTGGGGTCAGTTGCCGAGGTCGAGCAGTGCGCCCAGCAGCTCTTCGGGCGTCTCGACCTGGGGCAGGTGGCCGGCGCGGGGGAGCACGGTGAACGTCGCGAGCGGGATCGCGGCGGCGTAGGCCTTCCCGTATCCGGGGTCGACGATGCCGTCGCTTTCGCCCCAGAGCACGTGGACCGGGATGTCGATGGCGCCGAGCCGGCCGGCGAGCGTCGGGTCGGCCATGGCCGGGCCCGTGTAGCCGATCAGGGCCCGGACGTCCGGGCTGGGCCCGGTGCCGCCGCCCGGCGGGACGGGCGCCTTGCTCGGGTCGTGGAAGGAGTGCGCGCGCAGCTCGGCGGGGGAGAGGCCGCTGACGTCGGTCAGCGGGTGGCCGTCGACCTCGATGCCGACCCCGTCGATGATCACCGCGCCGCTGACCCGCGGGCTCTTTTGCAGGGCGATTTCGGCGGCCAGCCAGCCGCCGAAGGAGTTGCCGATCACGGTGACGTCGGTGAGGTCGAGCTCGTCCAGCAGCGCGACGTACGCCCGGGCCAGTTCGGTGACGCCGGTCAGGCTGTCGTCCTTCGGGGTGCCGCCGAAACCGGGGTGGGTGGGCAGCAGCACCCGGGAGTGCGTGCGCTCGGCGAGCAGATCGGCGAAGCCGGCCATCGTGGCGACACCGCCACCGCCGTGCAGGAGCAGGAACGGCCGGGTGCGGTCGCGGTCCTGGAGGGTCACCTCGACGGGGCCGAGGGTGCGGGTTTCGGTGCGGGTCGGCCGGAGGGAGCCGGCCGTGGGGAGAGTCGTCATGGGTCCTTCTCGGTCGTGAGCTCGATACCTAAGGAACCTTATATAAGCTTCCTTAGATAAGCAAGCTGTCTCCGGTCGGTTAGGCTGTCCGCATGAAGTACCGCCCCGGTGACGTCTCGTTGGCCGTGAAGCGCCTGCAGTACCGCCACCACCGCGCGCTGAGCCGCGCCCTGGCGCCGCTGGGGCTGTCGCTCGTGCAGTGGGACACGCTGCGGCACCTGCACCGCGAGCCGGACGCGTCGCTGCACGACCTGGCGGTGCTGACGTTCCAGACCGACCAGTCCTTCGGTTCGCTGGCGGCGCGGATGGCCGAGCGGGGCCTGATCGAACGGGTACCGGGGCCGGGCCGCGCGGTGCGGCACCGGCTCACCGAGGAAGGTGCGCGCCTGCGCGCCGAGGGGCAGGGCCTCGTGGACGCCGTCGCCGAGTCGTCGTTCGGTGATTTCTCGGCCGCGCAGCTCGACCAGCTGGGCGAGCTGCTGGATCGCGCCCTCGGTCCCGACCCGACCGTTTGAAGAGCGTCACCCGGTCGTCCGGGGCTTCCTCCGCGGGGAAGTGACCGCAGGCGGGGATCACGAGGTCGTCCGCGACGAGGGCCGGCACGGGCGGTGCTCCCGGCGCCGGATGTTCTGGCGATCGTCGTGTCGAGTGCCCGGTAGAACTCGAAACAGGCCCGCAGGGCCTCCCGGTCCGAAGCCAGGACGTCGATGTAGTGGTCGATCGCCTGGTCCGGCAGCGGCCGGGCCGCTGGTCCGCGGCCATCGCGTAGCCGGTCCACATGCCGACGTCGTGCCCGGCCACCGCGAAGCGCCGGTGCCCGAGTGCGTCCATCAGCTTCACGATGTCATCGGCCAGGGTGCCGGGTGTCCGGGGCCAGAGCGGGCATCAGGTATCGCCACGTGTACCAGGTCTGCGGCCGGCCGGCGAGCAGGAGCAGCGGGGGCCCGTCTCCTCCGGTGACCGCAGGCGCAGTTTTCCCGCCTGCACCCACCGGCTGCGGAAGGTGTCCGAGAACCCCTCGGACAGTCCCGGTGCCAGCACCCCGAGACCTCGCCGGAGCAGCGGCCGGCCACCTGCGGCCCCCGCCGCTCTGCCCTGATCGGGTTGGTCAGGCGCTCGACCGAAGTGTGAAAACCGCCGGGGTCAGCAGTTCACCGCCAACGCCGGGCTCACGACCGTGGTCCGGATCCCGCCGTAGGAAACGGCGACGTTGGCGGTGATGGTGGCCGCGTTCGGTCGCGTCGCGCAGACGGTCGAACGCGGCACCCAGGAGCCGTAGCAGGACGCCGTGTAGCCGGCGGATAGCGCGCTGTTGTAGCAGGCATCGCCCTGGATCAGCTGCGATGGGCTGGGCGTGCTCCAGATGTTGACCACCGGCGAGCTCATCTGATACCCGACAGCGGTGTAGTTGGTGACGACCATCACCGCCTTGTAGACCGACTGGGTGCCGTCGCTTGAGTTGATCAGGCACGAGTAGACCGTGCGCGATTTGTCGAGGCAGTACCAGTTGTTGGGGGTCGGAAAGGGATCCGGCGACCAGCTCCGCACTGCCGCGGAGGCCGACGGTGCCGTCAGCACCAGCGTGAGCAGCGCCATCAGTACCGCGGTGACGATCCCGCCGCGGCGCCTCGTGAACTTCGTCAATCGCATGCGTTTCTCCCTCTCGTTGTCGCCTACCGGCGCAGTGCCCTTGCCGGACCGCGACGTGCGCTCTCACCGTGCCGCCACATCCGGCGGGTGGCTCACGCCTGAACCGGAGAGCGGTTGACGTCTCGGCCGAAGCCCACCCGATCGGAGTAACTGCAAGGGCGAGCAGCACACCCCAAGACCTCGCCGGACCGGTGCCGACCTCGTCGCCGAGTTCAAGGCCAAGGCCCACAACGGCGGACCCATCACCGCCGACATCCAAGCCCTGCAACAACAGCTGGCCAACGTCCTCGCGATGCCAAGCCGGAGACACCGCGATGCCTGAACCGATCACACCATCGACAGCGACGCCGCGGTTCGGTTCTTCGTCACGAAACCCGGTTTCGCAGTCACAGGTAGTCGCGCCAGAACGACACGGTCGCCTGCGGCGACCAGTCATCCAGGTGCTCGGGCCGGGGTCTCTCGAACTCTTGGTTGACGTAGTCGACCAGGTCGGCGCCGTAGTAGATGATGTCCGTTCCCCACATGGACAAGACCGGGTGTCCGAACGTGCCGCGTCCTGCCGGCACGAACCGATGCCCATAGATCGGAACCATCCTGGGCACATCCGCCAGCAACCGTCGAGCTATCGCCGCCGCTGCCTCAGGTGTGTCCGGCTGCGCACCCCAAGCCGGATCCCAGTGCCCGCGGCTCTCAACCTCCCGCAATACGCCCTCGACCGGCCAGTTGAGCTGCTCACGGAGTTCGTCGGGGTCGCCGTCACGCCACTCGGGCCACGGCTGCTCCCAGGCATAGGAGACCCCCGGTTCCGGCTCAAAGGGGCTGTTCACCGGCAACCCCGCCGCGAGGAACGCCCGATGATCGTCGGCGAACTCGAACCCGTATTCACCCTCGATGCGGGCGAACTCCGGATCGGTCAACCCAGGCGCGATCACGCAGCAACCCAGCTCAGCCAGGCGACGTGCGGCCACCACGCCCAGACTGACGTCCTCACCTCTCAGCACAGAGGAACCCTAACGCGTCGGGACGTCACCGACACCGACCTGCGCGCTGGTCAGTCACTACGCCCGACACCACTGTCGGGCAGTGAAGACGCGATCATCCGTGGCGGCCGGCACGGCGGGAAGTGGTTCCACGGCAACAAGTTCTCTGTCCCGCGTCACCAGTTCCTCACCGTGGTCAACGCGATCGAGGTACGCAGGGAGGGCCGAACGCGAAGGTGATTCGTTCGGCGCTGCGACAGTGGGCGTACACACCGAATACCGCACCAACCGGGACGTGCCGAACGACGTGCGGAAGGTGCTGAATTGGTTGGAGCACAGCACCTTGCCGGTGAGGGCCGCCACCGATCCGGACATCCTGCGAGCTCTTCGGCGTGCGGGTCACGAGGCGGTTGGACGGGAAGAAGTTCGCCCCGAGCGTGGCACGTAAGACTCGAGGCGTCCTGTTCATCGCGTTGGACTACGCGGTCGAGAAGAAGCTGATCGACGCGAACCCGCTGCCGTCGGTGAAGTGGACCGCGATGCCGTTCCCGGTTCGTTCCCGTGGGAAGGCATTGGGAACAGACAGCCGTATCGGGGCGGAGTTGATCGGGCCAGCCGGAGAGCGGGGAAGATCGCTTCAAGTGCTGGTAAGAAGCGGTTTTCCCGCTCCCGTAGGGGTGCCCTCGGCAGGATTCGAACCTGCGACACCTGCCTCCGGAGGGCAGTGCTCTATCCCCTGAGCTACGAGGGCCCATCGCTGGGCGACTCCGAAAGCTTAGCGCATCCCCCGGCCCCCTCGCGGGCAGGTGGCCCCAGTCAAAGATCCGCTGGTCAGCGCTATAAAAGTTGATCCATTCACCGGGACGTCGCTAGCGTGGGAGCCCCACCTGAAGGAGTCCGAGATGGTCAAGCCGTTCCAGGTGTCTCTCGATGAGGCCGATGTCGCGGACCTGCGGGAGCGGCTTCGGCGGACTCGGTGGCCCGAGGCCGAGACCGTCGGGGACTGGTCGCAGGGCGTTCCGCTCTCCTATGTCCGGGAACTCTGCCGGGACTGGGGTGAGGAGTACGACTTCGGGTTCGCCGCCCGGCTCAACGCCTTCCCGCAGTTCCGGGCCGAGGTCGACGGGGTCGGGCTGCACTTCGTGCACCTGCGGTCACCCGAGGCCGATGCGTTGCCGCTCGTGCTCACCCATGGGTGGCCCGGGTCCGTTCTCGAATTCCTCGATGTCTTCGGGCCGCTTGCCGACCCCGCCAAGTACGGCGGGGATCCCGCCGATGCCTTCCACGTCGTCGCTCCGTCGCTGCCCGGGTACGGGTGGAGTGACAAGCCCGCGTTGAAGATCGCGCGGGTCGCCGAACTCTTCGACCTGCTCATGCAGCAACTCGGCTACGACCGCTACGGCGCGCAGGGTGGCGACTGGGGTGCCGCCGTCACGAACGCCCTCGCGCGGTCCGGGCGGGTCGCCGGGGTGCACGTCAACTTCGCGCCCGTGCGGCTGGACCTGGACGATCCGACGCCCGGGGAGCGGCGGGCCCGCGCCGACCTCGAAGAGTTCCGGCGCTCCGGGGCCGGCTACTCCGCGCAGCAGGGCACCCGGCCGCAGACGCTCGGCTACGGCCTCACCGACTCGCCCGCCGGCCAGGCCGCCTGGATCGTCGAGAAGTTCTGGGCCTGGACCGACAACAAGGGCCACCCGGAGGACGCCGTCGACCGGCAGAAGATCCTCGACGACATCTCCGCCTACTGGTTCACCGCGACGGCGGCGTCGTCGGCTCGGATGTACTGGGAGAACAACGACCGGGATCTGTCCACAGTGGATGTTCCGGCCGGGGTTTCGGTGTTCCCCAAGGAGATCGTGCGGCCGTCGCGGCGGCAGGCCGAGCAGCGCTACACCGACCTGCGGTGGTTTGAGGAGCTGCCCGTCGGCGGGCACTTCGCCGCACTCGAGCAGCCGGAGCTGTTCGTCGAGCAGGTCCGCGGCTTCTTCCGGCTGGTGCGCTAGGCGAGCCAGCCGGTCGTCAGCCGCTGCACGGCCGAGCCGTCGCGGTCGGCGAACTTGAGCCCCGTGAACTCCTCGGCCTGCTTCGACGTCTGGATGCGGAACGCCGGCGCGTCGGCCGTCATCGCGGCCAGGATCACCTCGGCGACCTCGTCGGCCGTCTGGGCGCCCTCGAACGACTTCGTTACGTTCGAGATGTACTTCTGCAGGGACTCCGCGTAGGGGCCGGCTTCGGCGAAGAGCCGCTCGTCGACGCCGATGTTGTTCACGAACTCCGTCGCGACCGCACCCGGCTCGACGACGCACACCGTCACGCCCTGGGCCGCGGCGACCGGCGCGAGGGACTCCATCAGACCTTCGACCGCGAACTTCGCCGCGCAGTAGGCCTCGTTGAACGGCTGGCCGACCGCGCCGCCGATGCTGGTCACCGTGATCACGCGGCCGCCGCTCGCGCGCAACGCCGGCAGCGCGGCCTTCGTCGTCTCGACGACGCCGAAGAAGTTGACCTCCATGGTCTCGCGCACCGCCGAGACCGGCTCCTGCTCCAGCGTGCCGACGTGTCCCGCGCCGGCGTTGTTGACCAGCACGTCGAGCCGGCCGTAGTCGGCGAGAACACCCTCGACCGCCGTGCGCACGGACGCGGCATCGGTGACGTCGAGCGGGCGGATGTCCAGGTCCACGCCGGCTTCCCGAAGGCGGTCGGCGCGGGCGGGATCGCGCAGTGTGGCGACCGTCCGGAAGCCCGCGCGAGCTGCGCGGACCGCGGTGGCGAGGCCGATCCCGGTGGACGTGCCGGTGATCAGGGCGACGCGCTCGTTGCTCATTTCGGACCTCGATGTGATTCAGGTGGATGATGGTTAATGCAGTGAACTAAAATGACTATAGGCATGGATGGTTCATGCAGTCAACTATCGGCTTACACTCACCGGATGAGCGCTGACCCGATCACCGACGACGTCGTCGCCCTGCTCGCGCGGATCGTCGACCGGTTCGTCGACTCCTACGAGTCCGCGGCGGCCGCCCAGGGGTTGACGACGGTGCAGGCCAAGGTGCTCGGCGCGCTCCGGGAGCCGCTGCCGATGCACCGGATCGCCGAGAAGCTGAACTCGGAGCGCTCGAACGTGACGGGGATCATCGACCGGCTCGAGGCCCGCGGCCTGGTGGAGCGCCGGCCGGACGGCCGCGACCGGCGGATCAAGAACATCGTGGCCACGCCCGCGGGTGCCGTGCTGGCGCGGAACTTCCAGCGGGCACTGGGTTTCGCGGCCGAGCCGCTCGCGGCGCTCGGGCCGGACGACCGCGTGCAGCTGCGCGACCTGCTGAAGCGGATGGTCGACGCCGAAGCGTGACGAGTCCGCCTGGCGGGAAACCCCTCCTGGTGGATTGGTCGCGATCGAGGTGCGGAGTAGCTTTCGGGTGGGTGAACTTAGGCTGCCCTCTGTTGCACATATGCGCATCCGACTATATGTTTGGCCCGACGGCGAACCGCGAACGGAGGCGGAATGGGACACGGCCACGGGCAGGCGGTCGCGCCGGCGAGCGCGTCGGGCCGGTACGTGCGGAGCCTGACCATCGCCCTGGGCATCGGCGCCGGCTTCATGGTGCTCGAGTTCATCGTCGGCTTCACGACCGGCTCGCTGGCCCTGATCTCCGACGCGGCACACATGTTCACCGACGTCCTCGGGGTCGGCATGGCGCTCGCCGCGATCATCCTGGCGCGGCGCACGGGCCCCACGGTCAGCCGCACTTTCGGGCTCTACCGCGCGGAAGTGCTGGCCGCGCTGGCCAACGCGGTCCTGCTGTTCGGTGTCGCGGGGTACGTGCTCGTCGAGGCCGTCGGCCGGATCAGCGACCCGCCCGCGGTGCCCGGCCTGCCGGTGCTGCTGGCCGCCGCGGCCGGCCTCGCGGCCAACATCGTGTCGTTCGCCGTGCTGCGATCGGGCGCGAAGGAGAGCCTCAACGTCCGCGGCGCCTACCTCGAGGTGCTGGCCGACCTGATCGGCTCGGTCGGCGTGCTGCTCAGCGGCGCGCTGACACTCCTGACGGGCTGGCGCTACGCCGACCCGATCATCGGTGTCGCGATCGGGCTGTTCGTGCTGCCCCGCACGTGGACGCTGGCCCGCCGCGCGCTGCGCATCCTGTTCCAGCACGCACCCCAGGGCGTCGACGTCGGCGCGATCAACGCCGAACTGGCCGCGCTGCCGGGTGTCGCGGACGTGCACGACCTGCACGTCTGGACGCTGACGTCGGGGATGGAGGTGGCTTCGGCGCACTTGACGCTGGCGCCGCCGGCACAGCAATCGGACGTTTTGACGGAGGCGCAGAACCTGCTGGCTTCGCGGTACGCGATCGAGCACGCGACGCTGCAGGTGGAAGCGCCGCAGTGTGCGCGGCGGTGCCAGGAACTCAGCTGGTGATCAGGGGAGCGGCTGCGCGCCCCGGCTGGAAAGCATCAGCTTAATCTGGTCCATCTCCGCGCCCTGCGAAGTGAGGATGCTCCGGACCAGCGCCTGCAACGCCGTCATCGAGGAATGTCCCGCCGCGTACTGGGCCATCGACGTTCCGCCCTGGTGATGCCGCAGCATCAGCTGGAGGAAGTACACGTCCAGCGCCTTGCCCGACAGCGAGCGCAGCTTGGCCAGCTCCGCCTCGGTCGCCATGCCCGGCATCAGGGGGCCCGCGCCCGGGTTGACCGATGACGTGCCCATCGACATCCCGTCGTGGCCCGTCATCGGTTCCGTCATCCACTTCATCGGCGCGCCGATCGCCTGCTCCGGCTGGTCCCACAGCATGAGCCAGCCCTTCATCCGGCCGACCTGCTCGAGCTGCGTGCGCTCGATGTCGAAGGCCAGCTGGCGGATCTCCGGGTCGGTCGAGTGGTCGCGGGCCCAGCCGGCCATCGTGACGGCCTGCAGGTGGTGCGTCGACATGTCCTGGGCGAAGCCGACCTCGACCGACCCCGCCGCCGGTGTGGCGGCGGCGGGGTCGTCGTCGATGGTGCGGGTGAGGAACATCCCCGCCGTCGCGCCGATGAGCAGCACCGCGAGCAGCGTGCCGCCGATGATCACCCAGCGGGACCAGGTCGGCTGCTCGGGAGCGTCGGTGTCGACGTCGGCTTCGGTGCTCACTTGGTCGGGGTCGCCGAAGGCGCCGGGGCGCCGGTCGAGGGGACGGGCTGCTGCTGGCTCATGCCGCCGGTCTGCTGGTCGGCCTGCGCGTTCGGCGTGCCCTTGTAGTCCATCGGCTTCGCGTCCTTGCCCGGCTTCGACGGGTCGAACGGCGGCGGGTTGTCCGGGTCGAACTGGCCCGGGCCGAGGGCGTCACAGGACGCGCCGACCTCGGGGAAGACGCCGTTCGGGTTGCTGCGCAGCGCGGCGATGAACTCGTCGATCCGCGCGTCGTCGGCCTTGTCCAGCTTCAGCTGGTGGCCCCACGACTGCAGGGAGATCGGCTTGTCGAGACCCGGGTAGGGCGACAGCATCGTGTACGGCTTGCCCTCGGCGCGGACCTTCAGCAGGTTCAGCGCGTCCCCGCTGATCTGCTGCGGGTTGTAGGCGATCCAGACGGCGCCGTGCTCGAGCGCGTGGACCATGTTCTCGGTGCGGACGGCGTTCGGGTACACGGTGCCGGTGCAGGTGGCCCAGTAACCGTCGTGCGGGCCGCCGAACGGCGGGGTCTTGTCGTAGGCGACGCGCTCGGTCGGGAGCACGTGCACGCTGCCGGTGTAGGTGGCCGTCACCACGCCGGGGATGCGCTTGGAGGGGTCCGGGTCGGACGCCGTCGGCGCGAACGACGCGGCCGCGGCTTCGCGGCCGGACTGCTCACGCTTCGGCGCGGACGCCACCATGTAGTAGGTGATCACGGCGCCGGCCAGGGCGACGATGGCCACGACGGCGATGATCGTGCCCCACGGCGTGCCCTTCTTGCTCACCACGGAACCGCGGGCGGCCTTCACCGCAGACCCCTTTTTCCGAGTTGTCCCGTTCGCCATGGCTCCCGCGTTCTCCCTCTGGTGGCTGCGGACGGATTCCCGCCCGGGCCAGTGTAGAGACCGCCCGTCTGATCACCGTTAACGCCTCACAGCATGGCAACCGAGGCTTCGCCTCGGGCCGGGGGCTCCGCCACCCGGACCCCCCGGAAAGCCGTTTGGGCCAGCCCACCGTGACGTGGCCGAGACCGATGCGAGCGCCCGACCTGGGCACACCTAGAATTCGCGGAGTGACTCCCGCCGCTCTCGCCGACCTGGTCCGCAGCTCCGCCGTGCAGGTGCTCGCCGCACGCGGCATCGACGACGCCGTGCTGCCGGAGCAGGTGACCATCGAACGCCCGCGCAACCCCGACCACGGCGACTACGCGACGAACCTGGCCCTCCAGGTGGCCAAGAAGGCCGGGCTGAAGCCGCGCGACTTCGCCGAGGCGCTCGCCGAAGCGGTCTCGGCGGACGACGGCGTCGACTCCGCCGAGGTGGCCGGCCCCGGCTTCCTCAACTTCCGGCTCGCCGCGGCCGCGCAGGGCGACATCGTGCGCCAGGTGCTCGAGGCCGGCGCCGCGTTCGGCCGCGGGGACGCGCTGGCCGGCACGAAGATCAACCTCGAGTTCGTCTCGGCGAACCCGACCGGCCCGATCCACCTGGGCGGCACCCGCTGGGCCGCGGTCGGCGACGCGCTGGGCCGCGTCCTGGGCGCGCAGGGCGGCGAAGTCACCCGCGAGTACTACTTCAACGACGCAGGTGCCCAGATCGACCGGTTCGTCCGGTCTCTGATCGCCGCCGCGAAGGGCGAGCCCGCGCCGGAGGACGGCTACGCGGGCGGCTACATCAACGACATCGCCGCCGAGGTCATCAAGGCCGAGCCGAGCGCGCTGTCGCTGCCGGAAGAGCAGCGGCACGAGACGTTCCGCCGGATCGGCATCGAGCTGATGTTCACCGAGATCAAGGACAGCCTGCACGAGTTCGGCACCGACTTCGACGTCTACTTCCACGAGAACTCGCTGCACGAGTCCGGCGCGGTCGACGCCGCCGTCCAGCAGCTGAAGGACTCCGGGAACCTCTACTTCGCCGACGGCGCCTGGTGGCTGAAGTCGTCGGAGTACGGCGACGACAAGGACCGCGTCGTCATCAAGCAGGACGGCAACCCGGCCTACATCGCCGGTGACCTGGCCTACTTCAAGGACAAGCGCAACCGCGGCTTCGACCTCTGCATCTACATGCTCGGCGCCGACCACCACGGCTACATCGCCCGCCTCAAGGCCGCGGCCGCCGCGTTCGGCGACGACCCGGCGACGGTCGAGGTGCTGATCGGCCAGATGGTCAACCTGGTCAGCGACGGCAAGCCGGTGCGGATGTCCAAGCGCGCGGGCACCGTGATCACCATGGAGGACCTCGTCGAGGCCGTCGGCGTCGACCCGGCCCGCTACGAGCTGATCCGCTACTCCGTGGACTCCACTTTGGACGTCGACCTGGACCTGCTGCGCAAGCACTCCAACGACAACCCCGTCTACTACGTCCAGTACGCGCACGCGCGCCTGTGCACGATGCTGCGCGGCGCGAACGACCTCGGCCTCAAGTCCACTGTGTCCTTCTCGGACGTCGACCTGGGACTGCTGACGCTGCCGGTCGAGGGCGACCTGATCCGCACGATCGGCGAGTTCCCCGAGACGGTGCGCCGCGCCGCCGAAATGCGGGAACCGCACCGGATCGCGCGCTACCTGGAGGAGCTGGCGGGCGCGCTCCACAAGTTCTACGCGGTCCGCGAGGCCCGCGTGCTGCCCAAGGGCGACGAGGAGGCCACGCCGGCCAACCACGCCCGGGTGGCTCTTTGCGAGGCGGCGCGCGTGGTGCTCGCCAACGGCCTCGCGCTGGTCGGTGTTTCTGCTCCGGAACGGATGTAACCCATGGCTCACCCCGCGGGCCCCAGGCACGCCGACGTCTACCCCCACGCCGACACCTCCGGGCTCCAGCCGTCGGGGGTCGAGGAGCTCGACAAGCTGCCGGCGAAGGTGTGGCCCCGCAACACCTTCCGCGCCGCCGACGGCGTCGTGCGGATCGCCGGGGTCGACGTCCGCGAGCTCGCCGAGAAGCACGGCACGCCCCTGTTCGTGGTCGACGAGGCCGACTTCAAGTCCCGCTGCGCGGACTACGCCGAGGCGTTCGACGACCCGTCGCTGGTGCACTACGCGTCGAAGGCGTTCCTCTCCATCGAGATCGCCCGCTGGGTGGGCGAGCAGGGGCTGAGCCTCGACGTCTGCAGCGGCGGCGAGCTCGCCGTGGCGCAGCGCGCGAACTTCCCGGCCGACCGGATCACCTTCCACGGCAACAACAAGTCGCCCGCGGAGCTCGAAGCCGCGATCGTCGCCGGCGTCGGCACGATCGTGCTCGACTCGTACTTCGAGATCGCCCGGCTGGCCGACATCGCCGCGCGCCACGACGTCGTGCAGGCGGTGCTCATCCGGGTGACCGTCGGCGTCGAGGCGCACACCCACGAGTTCATCGCGACCGCCCACGAGGACCAGAAGTTCGGGTTCTCGCTGGCTTCCGGCGACGCGGCCGAGGCGGTGCGCCGGGTGCTCAACGCGCGCTCGCTCAAGCTCGTCGGCCTGCACAGCCACATCGGTTCGCAGATCTTCGACGCCGACGGCTTCGAGGTCGCGGCCCGCCGCGTCGTCGGGCTGCTCGCCGACCTCGCCAAGGAGCACGGCCCCGAGCTGCTCGACCAGCTGAGCCTGGTCGACCTCGGCGGCGGCTTCGGCATCGCCTACACCGAAAAGGACAACCCGCCGCCGCCGGCGCAGATGATCACGCAGATCCGCGAGATCGTCCGCAAGGAGTGCGCGTACGCGGGCCTGCCGGTGCCGCGCATCGCCGGCGAGCCCGGCCGCGCCATCGCCGGTCCCGGCACGGTCACGCTGTACGAGGTCGGCACCATCAAGGACGTCTCGCTCGGCGACGACCTGTCGCGCCGGTACGTCAGCGTCGACGGCGGGATGAGCGACAACATCCGGACCGCGCTCTACGACGCGGTGTACGACGTCCGGGTGGTTTCCCGGTCCGCGGGCGACAACGAGCAGCCGGTGCAGGCCGTGCTGTCCCGGGTCGTGGGAAAACACTGTGAGTCCGGCGACATCGTCGTACGAGACTGCTGGTTGCCCGACACGCTGGCTCCCGGCGACCTGCTGGCGGTCGCGGCGACCGGTGCCTACTGCTATTCGATGGCGAGCACGTACAACCGGCAGCCGCGCCCGGCCGTGGTCGCCGTGCGCAACGGCGGCTCCCGGCTGCTGCTGCGGCGTGAGACGACCGACGACATGCTGCGCCTGGAGGTCTGAACACAGTGGCTGCCCCACAGGAAAGGCGTGCCGTCAAGGTCGCCCTGCTCGGTTGCGGGACCGTCGGCGGCGAGGTCGCCCGGCTGCTCTCCGAGCAGGCCGGTGAGCTGGCCGCACGGGCCGGCGTGGCGGTCGAGCTGGCCGGCATCGCCGTCCGCCGCCCGGACAAGCACCCCGAGCTGCCGCCGGAGCTGCTGACCGCCGACGCGGAGAAGCTCGTGACGAGCGACGACGTCGACGTCGTGGTCGAGCTGGTCGGCGGCATCGAGCCGGTGCGCGGCTGGCTGCTGGCCGCCCTCAAGGCCGGGAAGTCCGTCGTCACGGCGAACAAGGCCCTGCTCGCCGAGCACTCCGCCGACCTGTTCGAGGCGGCCGACGCCGCGGGCGCCGACCTCTACTTCGAGGCCGCGGTCGCCGGCGCCATCCCGCTGCTGCGCCCCCTGCGCGAATCCCTCGCGGGCGACCGGATCACGCGCGTGATGGGCATCGTCAACGGGACCACGAACTACATCCTGTCCGCGATGGACTCGACCGGCGCCGGCTACGCGGAGACCCTCGACGAGGCCAGCCGCCTCGGGTACGCCGAGGCCGACCCGACCGCCGACGTCGATGGCTACGACGCCGCGTCGAAGGCCGCGATCCTCGCGTCGCTGGCCTTCCACACCCGCGTGACGGCTTCGGACGTGCACCGCGAGGGCATCGCCGACGTCACCGCCGCCGACCTCGGCGCGGCCCGGATGCTCGGCCGCACGGTCAAGCTCCTGGCGATCTGCGAGCGCGTGGCCGACGACGACGGCGTCGAGTCGGTCTCAGCCCGCGTGCACCCGGTGATGATCCCGCGCAGCCACCAGCTGGCCGGGGTGGGCGGTGCGTTCAACGCCGTCTACGTCGAGGCCGACGCCGCCGGCGAGCTGATGTTCTACGGCCAGGGCGCGGGTGGCGCGCCGACCGCGAGCGCGGTGCTCGGCGACCTCGTCGCGGTGGCGCGCAACCTGGTGGCCGGCGGCCGCGGCCCGCGCGAGTCCGCGCACGCGGCGCTGCCGGTGCGGCCGATGGGCCAGACGCCGACCCGTTACCACGTAAGCCTTTCCGTGGCCGACCGCGCCGGCGTGCTGGCCCAGGTGGCGCAGGCGTTCGCCGGGCACGGGGTGAGCATCGCGGCCGTGCGGCAGAGCGACGTCGGCGACCGCGCGAGCCTGGTCGTCGTGACCCACCAGGCCCCGGACGCGGCCCTGCAGTCCACTGTGGACGAAATCGCGAAGCTCGACGTCGTCCACGAAGTTGTCAGCGTGATGCGGGTGGAAGGCGAAGACCAGTGATCAGCCAGCCCTGGCCGGGAATCATCGAGGCGTACCGGGATCGTGTCCCGGTCCCGGACGGGGCGCAGGTCGTCACGCTCGGGGAAGGCAACACGCCACTGCTGCCCGCGCGGCACCTGTCCGAGCTGACCGGCTGCGAGGTCCACCTCAAGGTCGAGGGCGCCAACCCGACGGGCTCGTTCAAGGACCGCGGGATGACCGTCGCCATCACGCACGCGCTCGCGAGCGGCCTCAAAGCGGTGATCTGCGCGTCGACCGGCAACACGTCCGCCTCGGCCGCGGCCTACGCCGCCCGCGCCGGCCTCACCTGCGCCGTGCTGGTGCCCCAGGGCAAGATCGCGATGGGCAAGCTCGCCCAGGCCGTGCTGCACGGCGCACGGATCCTGCAGGTCGACGGCAACTTCGACGACTGCCTCGAGCTGGCCCGCAAGACCGCGGCGGACTACCCGGTCACCCTGGTCAACTCGGTCAACCCGGTGCGCATCGCCGGCCAGAAGACCGCGGCCTTCGAAATCTGCGACGCGCTCGGCGCGGCGCCCGACATCCACTGCCTGCCGGTCGGCAACGCGGGCAACATCACCGCCTACTGGGCGGGGTATTCGGAGTACGCGGCCGACGATGTGGTGAAGAACACCCCGCGGATGTTCGGCTTCCAGGCGGCCGGCGCGGCGCCGCTGGTGCACGGCGAACCGGTGCGCGACCCGGACACGATCGCCACCGCGATCCGGATCGGCAGCCCCGCGTCGTGGACCGCCGCGGTGAAGGCGAAGGACGCCTCGGACGGGCTCTTCGAAGCCGTCACCGACGAGAAGATCCTCGAGGCGTACCGGCTGCTGGCCGGGCGCGAGGGCGTGTTCGTCGAGCCTGCGTCGGCCACCAGCGTGGCCGGCCTGCTGGCCACGGCCGCGGACGGACGGCTGCCCCGCGGGTCGCGCGTCGTCTGCACCGTCACGGGCCACGGCCTGAAGGACCCGCAGACGGCCCTGGCGGGCAACGTCGAGGTCGAGCCCCTCGCGGTGGACCCCACGGCGGTCGCGGCGGCGCTGGACCTGCGGTGAGCGCCGGTTTCAAGGTCACCGTCCCGGCGTCGACGGCGAACCTCGGGCCCGGCTTCGACGCCTTCGGCATGGCGCTGGGCCTGTATGACGTCGTCGAGGTGCGGGTGATCGACGCCGGGCTCAAGGTCGAGGTCATCGACGCCGGCGCGGGCGGGGTCGAGGACGTCCCCACCGACGAGACCCACCTCGTCGTGCGCGCCGTCCGGCGGACCTGCGCGCACCTCGGCATCGAGCCGCCGGGCCTGCACCTGCGCTGCTACAACGCGATCCCGCACGCGCGCGGGCTCGGCTCGTCGGCGGCCGCGGTGGTGTCCGGGGTCGCCGCCGGCTACGCGCTGGCGGGCCGGGAGCTCGACGACTTCGATGCGCTGCAGCTGGCCGCCGGCTTCGAAGGCCACGCCGACAACGCCGCGGCGAGCCTGTTCGGCGGGCTCGTCCTGGCCTGGTGCGAAGGGGCGGAGTTCCGCGCCGAGCGGCTGCCGCCACACGCGTCGATCCGGCCGGTCGTGGCGGTGCCGTCGGTGCGCTCGGCCACCGCGACCACGCGCGGCCTGCTGCCGGCGACCGTGCCGCACGCCGACGCCGCGCACAGCGCCGGCCGCGCCGCGCTCGCCGTGCACGCCCTGACGGCGAAGCCGGAGCTGCTGCTCGCGGCCACCGAAGACCGCCTGCACCAGCACTACCGGGCCCCCGCGTACCCGGCGAGCGGCGAGCTGGTGGCCACGCTGCGTGCACGCGGAGTCGCGGCCGCCGTCTCCGGCGCGGGTCCCACGGTGCTCGCGCTGACCACGACGGGAATACTGCCGCCGGGGGTCGACGTTGAAGGTTTCGACGTCTTCGAGCTGCCCGTTGATCTCACGGGTGTGCAGGTTGCGGCTCAGTAAAGGCTGGGTCACGTGGCCGCAGCCCTGCCCGCCACGCGGGGGGTGGTTGTTGCACCCGGCACCGGCGCGGTCTACCCTCGGGGGCGTTCGATCACCGTGCGTTTCCGCACCCGATGCCGGTCCCCGGATCGCATCCTTCGTTGATCCGCCGAATCCGCACCGCCTGGCAAGCGGGGTAACGCGGAGGAACGTAGGCGGGTTTCCGGTTTCGGCGGTGCCGAATTCCGTGTCCTCCGAATGGAGGACGCAAACCCCTGTGGTGGAGGCGCTCCAGCTGTGTTTCGCACGGCCGAAGAGCTCATCTCCCGTATCGGGGGGCAGATACGCCGGTTCGCGATCAGAAGCGAGCGGCAGTCCGCTGATCCGCCTGGAGGCGTGGATCGGTCAGGAAGGACATGTGTGAGCAACACCGATCTTTTGAGCGACGTGGGTAGCAGCGCCGCGGAGTCGAACGGCACCACCCCCGCTCCCAAGAAGACGGTCGGCGGGTTGACCGGGAAGACCGTGGCGGAACTGCGTTCGCTGGCTGGGGAGCTCGGCGTCGGTGAGACGACGGGCATGCGCAAGGGCGACCTGATCGCCGCGATCCGTGAGCGTCAGGGCAAGTCTCGCAAGCGTGCGGCTGCCGAGACCCTGCCGTTGGAGGGCGTCGGCGAGCCGGTGAAGGCCCCGAAGCGGGAGCCGAAGGCCCAGGCGCCGTCGGCGCCGGCCGAGACCAAGCCGGAGCCGAAGGCCGAGGCGCCGGTGGCGAGCGCGCCGGCGGTGGACGCCCCGCCGCAGGCCGAGCGCCCGCAGCAGGACAAGCAGGACGGCCAGCAGGGCCAGGACGGCCAGCCCGAGGAGGGCGGCCGCGGCCGGCGTCGTCGTGGCTCGAACCGGGCCGCCGGTGCGCCCGACGGCCAGGGCGGTGGCGACCGCCAAAGCAGTGGCGACCGCCAAAGCGGTGGCGACCGTCAGCAGGGTGACCGTCAGCAGGGCCAGAGCGGTGGCGGGAACAACCGCGACCAGCAGCGCCAGGGCGGCGGCCGCAACGACAGCCGCCAGGACGGCAGCCGCAACGACAGCCGCCAGCGCAACCAGCAGGACGGCGGCAACCGCGGCGGCCAGGACAACCGCTCCCAGCAGCCGGACGACGACGAAGAGGGCGGCCGTCGCGGCCGTCGCTTCCGTGACCGTCGTCGCCGGGGAAGTGGCGGCGGCCAGCGTGAGGCCGGTTCGCCGGACACCGAGATCCGCGAGGACGACGTCCTGCTGCCCGTCGCGGGCATCCTGGACGTGCTCGACAACTACGCGTTCGTGCGGACTTCCGGCTACCTCGCCGGCCCGAACGACGTGTACGTCTCGCTTTCGCTGGTCCGCAAGTACGGCCTGCGCCGCGGTGACGCCATCACCGGCGTCGTGCGCCAGCCGCGCGACGGCGAGCAGCAGCGGCAGAAGTTCAACCCGCTGGTGCGCGTCGACTCGATCAACGGGCTGGAGCCGGACGAGGCCAAGCGGCGTCCCGACTTCACCAAGCTCACCCCGCTGTACCCGAACGAGCGGCTGCGCCTCGAGACCGAGTCGCACAAGCTCACGACCCGCGTGATCGACCTGATCATGCCGGTCGGCAAGGGGCAGCGCGCCCTGATCGTGTCGCCGCCGAAGGCCGGTAAGACCACGATCATGCAGGACATCGCGAACGCGATCTCCACGAACAACCCCGAGTGCCACCTGATGGTCGTCCTGGTCGACGAGCGTCCGGAAGAGGTCACCGACATGCAGCGTTCGGTGAAGGGCGAGGTCATCGCCTCGACCTTCGACCGGCCGCCGGCCGACCACACGTCGGTCGCGGAGCTGTCGATCGAGCGGGCCAAGCGCCTGGTCGAGATGGGCCACGACGTCGTCGTGCTGCTCGACTCGATCACGCGGCTCGGGCGTGCGTACAACCTGGCGGCCCCGGCGTCCGGCCGGATCCTGTCCGGTGGTGTCGACTCGACCGCGCTGTACCCGCCGAAGCGGTTCCTGGGTGCGGCGCGCAACATCGAGAACGGCGGCTCGCTGACCATCTTCGCCACGGCGATGGTCGAGACCGGCTCGACGATGGACACGGTCATCTTCGAAGAGTTCAAGGGCACCGGCAACGCGGAGCTCAAGCTCGACCGCAAGATCGCCGAGCGCCGGGTGTTCCCGGCCGTCGACGTCAACCCGTCCGGCACTCGTAAGGACGAGCTGCTCCTGAACCCGGACGAGCTGGCCGTGACCGTGAAGCTGAGCCGGGTGCTGCACGCGCTCGACTCGCAGCAGGCCATCGACCTGCTGATCTCGCGGCTGCGCAAGACGAAGACGAACACCGAGTTCCTCATGCAGGTCTCGAAGACCGCCCTCGGCGGCAGCGAAGACGACTGAGTTCGGCTGTAGTGCCGTTAAGGCCACCTTACGGGCGTCAGACGCCCGTAAGGTGGCCTTAACGGCTTTTCGGCTTACTGGTGGGGGACGGCGGCGGGCGTCCAGCCGCGGTAGTTGCTGAAGTAGCTCACGCTGGAGCCGTGGCCGATCGCGCCGCCGACGCTGCTGGCGTAGAAACCGCCGTTGCCGTCGGCGATCCCGACGTGGCCGTAGGCGCTGATGTTCCAGTAGACGAACGAGCCGGCCGGCGGGGTGCCGGTGGTGTGCTTCGGGCTCGCGCCGTTCCAGTGCGCGTTCGCCGAGGCCCAGACGCCGGTGGTGCCGTAGGCGTTCTCGGCCGCCTTCTCGCAGAGGCCCTGGTAGGCGGTGCTGCCCAGGTGGTTCTTGTACCACTGGATCGCGCCGGCCGCGGTGCCGTCGCCCGCGGCCTGGATCGACGCGGCGGGCGCGTCGGCCGCGTTCGCGACGGGTACCGCCACCAGCGCGGCGGTGCCGATGGCGGCGGCCGCGGCCAGTGTTGTGAAGATATTTCGCATTACTCCTCCTGGCGGTGAGAGAATCACGAAGGTCCGCCAGGGTGCGCCGACCGGGTACAAGATCCGTACAAACTTGACCCTTCAACCACTGGGAATAGCTGGTCAGCGGGGTGCGTTCCAGTCACCGTCTGCCCGTCTGGCAGAATTACCCGCTGAAGTCCGGCGCCGGTTCACCCCGCGAGAACGACTGGGGACCCGGAGCCAACGAGAGAGGACACCATGAAGAGCGGTATTCACCCCGAGTACGTGGTCACGAACGTGAACTGCGACTGCGGCAACAGCTTCACCACGCGCAGCACCAAGACCAGTGGCGACATCCACGTCGAGATCTGCTCGAACTGCCACCCGTTCTACACGGGCAAGCAGAAGATCATGGACACCGGTGGCCGGGTCGCGCGCTTCGAGGCTCGCTACGGCAAGCGTCAGAAGAAGGACGCCGACGCCAAGTAGCTTTTTCCACGGCGCCCACCCGCACGCGCGGGTGGGCGCCGTTGTCTGTCTTGAACCGGAGAGGTGGCACAGGTGGATTCGCGCTCGCTCAAGGGGTTGCTCGCCGAACACGCGGAGCTGGAGACCCAGCTGGCGGACCCGGCGGTGCACGCCGACCAGGCGCGCGCCCGCAAGCTCGGCCGCCGCTACGCCGAGCTGACGCCGGTGGTGCGCGCCGTCCACGAGCTCGACACCGTCCGCGACGACCTCTCGGCCGCGAAGGAGATGGCCTCGGAGGACGCGGAGTTCGCCGCGGAGGCCGAGGAGCTGAGCGCGCGGATCCCCGACCTCGAGTCGAAGCTCACCGAGCTGCTGCTGCCGCGCGACCCGTACGACGGCTCCGACGTCGTGATGGAGATCAAGTCCGGCGAGGGTGGCGAGGAGTCGGCCCTGTTCGCCGGCGACCTGCTGCGGATGTACCTGCGGTACGCCGAGCGTCACGGCTGGAAGGCCGAGGTCCTCGACTCGGTGGACTCCGACCTGGGCGGCTTCAAGGACGTCACGCTCTCGATCAAGACGAAGTCGGCGGTCGTCGACGGCGTCTGGTCCCGGCTGAAGTTCGAAGGCGGCGTGCACCGCGTGCAGCGCGTGCCGGCGACCGAGTCACAGGGCCGGATCCACACGTCGGCGTCCGGGGTGCTGATCTACCCGGAGCCGGAGGAGGTCGAGGTCGAGATCGACCCGAACGACCTGCGCATCGACGTGTTCCGGTCCTCGGGCCCGGGCGGCCAGAGCGTCAACACGACCGACTCGGCGGTCCGGATCACCCACCTGCCGACGGGCATCGTGGTGTCGTGCCAGAACGAGAAGTCCCAGATCCAGAACCGCGCGCGGGCCCTCCAAGTGCTGCAGGCCCGGCTCCAGGCGATCGCGGAGGAGGAGGCGGCGGCGAAGGCGTCCGACGCCCGCAAGTCCCAGGTCCGCACGGTCGACCGGTCGGAGCGGATCCGGACGTACAACTTCCCGGAGAACCGCATCTCGGACCACCGGGTGAACTACAAGGCGTACAACCTGGACCAGGTCCTCGACGGGGACCTGGACGGCGTCCTGGACGCGTTGGCGACGGCCGACCGCGAAGAGCGCTTGGCCCTTTCCGCCGGCTGACTAGCGCGGGATCCCAGCCTCGATTTGAGCGAGCTGGGCGGCGAGCAGCTCTTCGAACGCGGCGCGGCGGTCTTCCCCGAGGGGACGCACTTCGCGCGCGAAGTGGGACAAGGCCGGGAAGCGCTCGGGGTCGGCGCCCAGCACCGCGACGCGGAACTGTTCCATGCCCTGTTCGTGCTCGGTGGGGGTGACGGTGCTGACCCCGGCCTCGGAGGCGATCAACGCGGCGATGAGGATCGCGAGCCGGTGGTAGCGGGCCGGGATCTCTTCGTCGGGCAGCCCCGACGTGCGCAGAGCCTGCAGCACCTCTTCCATGACGATCCGGGACCCGGCGCCGCCTGACGCGTAGCGGCCCCAGATCGCGGCGATCTGCGGATGTTGGCCGAAGGCCTCCCGCAAGCGCAACGCCGTCGCGGTGAGGCGCTGCTTCCAGTCGCCCTCGGGGCGGTAGCCGTCCATGGCGGACACGAGGATCCGGTCGGCGACCGCGCGCAGCAACTCGGTCTTGTTGCGGAAGTGCCGGTACAGGCTGGACGAATCGGTCCCGAGTGCCGCGGCGAGCTTGCGCACGCTGAACGACTCCGCGTCGCCGGTGCGCAGGAGCTCCGCCGCCGTGTCCAGGATTTCTTCGGTCGTCCAGCGCCTTCGGCCTGTCATCGAGCCCCTCTCGTCCGGCGTCAGTCTAGCCTATGCACTTGCTGTTGCACGCGGTGCGTGCATAATGAGGACACATGGCTGGGGGGAGCTCGCTCCCATGGAGGAAGCACACTGCCGTGCAGAAACCACTGGACAACGCCGAACTGGACGCCGCCCTCGAGAACGTCTGCCAGGCCGGGATGCCGGGCGTGTTTGCCGAGGTCAGGGCGGGTGACGACGTCTGGCGCGGCGCGGCCGGGGTCGCCGACGTCGAGACCGGTCGTCCGGTCACCGCGGACCTGCGGCACCGCGTCGGCAGCATCACGAAGACCTTCACCGCCGCCGCGGTGCTGCGCCAGGTCGAGAACGGCGAAATCGGGCTCGACACCCCGATCGGCCACTACCTGCCGCGGCTGGTCCCCGGCGAACGCGGGGACGCGATCACCGTCCGGATGCTGCTCGACCACACCAGCGGGCTCGCCGAATACCTGCCGTACGCCTATCCGTCGCTCAGCGCGTTCCCCGACCTGGCGAAGACCGGACCCGAGAGCTTCGACGACCACCGGTTCACGCGCTTCGACCCCGTCGACCTGATCGGGATGGGCGTCGCCGCACCGGCCGTCGGCACTCCGGGTGGCACCCCGGGGCTGTACTCGAACACCGGCTACCTGCTCCTGGGGCAGCTCCTGGAGCACGTCACCGGCACCGCGGCCGAGAAGCACATCACCCGGGACGTCATCGAGCGAGCCGGCCTCCGGGACACCGGATTCCCGGAGGGGGCGCACGTCGACGGGCCGCACTCGCGGCTCTACGAGTCGTGGTTCGGCATGATCGACCCGCCGCGCGACTACAGCGTCTTCGACATGTCGTGGGTGGGGCCGGCGGCCGCGCTGGTCTCGACGGTCGCGGACCTCAACCGGTTCTTCCGCCTGCTGCACGCGGGGGAGATCGTCAGCCGGACGTCACTCGAGCAGATGCGGCGCACGGTCCGGGTGATCTCCCAGGAGGGCAAGCTGATCGACTACGGCCTCGGCCTGCACCCGGTGGAGGCACCCGGCCAGGCGAGGTTCTGGGGCCACGGCGGCACGGTCTGGGGCGGCGGCGCGCTGGCCGCGATCCGCGCCGACGGCGAGCGGCAGCTGGCGGTCGGCATGAACCTGCAGCGATGGAACCGGCTCGACACCGCGGGCGCGCCGCAGCCGCACGCGATCGACCGGGCGCTCGCGGCGTTCCAGCAGGTGGCGATGTACGGATGACCGCGTGACGGCGGTGCGCACGCCGTGTCGACCCTCCAGTCACGCGTGTCGGCTTCCTGATCACGCGTGTCGACCCTTCCCGCACACCACCTGCCGGGCCGCGCCGTGATCCGGGCGCCGGCACGCGTGATTGCGGGGTCGACACGCGTGATCGGAGGGTCGACACGGCGCGTCAGCGGACGGCGGGCTGCTCCGGTTCCTTGAAGGCGTCGAAGACCTCGGTCACCGGCTCCTCGTCGGAAGCGGCGGCTTCCTCCGCCACCGGCCGAGCCGGCCGCGGGAAGAAGCTCAGCACCGCGAACGCGAATGCCAGGAACGTCGGGAACAGCGTCAGCAGCTGGTGCTTCACGCCCTCGACGCCTTCGCCCAGCGCGGACAGCCCGAACTGGCCCACCGCGAACAGCAGCAGGAAGAACACGACGACGCCGTACTCGCGCGCGCGGCGCCGGAACGCGCGCACCCCGGCCCAGCCGATCAGCAGCCAGAACGGCACCAGCACGAACAGCCCCAGCGGCGCGGCCAGCGCGGACAGCCCGGAGAACACCGGCACCCGGTACTCCTGGGCCATCTTCGGGAACCCGGCCGACTCGGCGAAGCTGCCCAGCCGGGACGGGCGCGCCGTCAGGGTGTCGACCGCGCCCTGCTGGAGGATCTGGACCGTGCGCGCCGGGTGGGACGCGTAGTACTGCACCACGTTGCGGCGGCTGATCTTGTCGCGGAAGCCGTTGTAGTCCGCGTCCGTCCACGGGTGCGCCGCCCACCAGCCCGTGCCGATGAACTTCTTCGCGCTCTGGGGCAGGCCCAGCGCCGCGAGGTCGGCGTCCGTGTCGTGCTTGCCGTCCACGATGCTGTCGAACACCACGTGGTACATGTTCGCTTCGCGGTACTCGGCGTTGGCCGGGTCGCCGTGGGACTGCACCGCCGCCGTCCCCGCGCCCACGACCACCAGCACGCCCAGCGGCAGCAGCCACCGCGCCCACCCGCGCTTGCCCACCGGCCGGAGCAGCGCCAGCGCCACCACGAACAGCGGGATCAGCAGCAGCGTCTGCGACTTCGCGTTGATGCCGATCAGCGCGCCCACCACGGTCAGCGCCGCACCCCAGTACCGCGTCGCGCCCGTGCGGTTCATCAGCAGCAGGCCGCCCGCCATCAGCAGCATCCCGACGAACCCGGCGCCCTCGCTGAGCACCGACGCGAAGTAGCCGAAGAACGCCGAATCGGCCATCACGAGCAGCAACAGCACAGCCGCGATGACCTGGTTGCGGCGGCTCAGCTCCAGGCCGAGGACCGTCGCCGCGATGCCGATCGCGACCAGCACGCACGTGATCGCGCCGAGCACCAGCAGGTTGAGCTCCGCCGACGAGCCGAGCACCTTCCCCAGCTTGCTCGCGAACCAGTCGAGCCACGCCTGGCTCGAGATGTAGTCGCTCTTGCAGGCCGACCCCGGCCCGTAGCTGAAGTGCACGTAGAACTCGGAACTGAGCTCCGGGTGCCGGCCGCCGAGGTCGCACAGCAGGCGCCAGCCGTCGCCGTTGTCCGCCATCCCGACCGGCCTCGGCACGAGGAACCGGACCAGCAGGACGCCCAGGGAAAGGACGAAGACGCCCAAGCCGAAGCGGAGTTCACGGAATCGCACTCGGAACAGCGTACGAGATCACGCAGAGTCGGCGGGCGCTGCACCGGGAACGGGCGAAACGGGCCGGTGCCGGAAGACCACGTAGTGGTAGAGCAGGTAGTTCCAGAACAGCCCGACGACGATCGCCGCGCCCTTCGGCACCAGCAGGTTGATCCCCGGGAACAGGCGGCTCACCAGCGTGATGACGCCGAACTGGACCACCCAGAGCCCGAACGCCGTCACCCCGAAGAACAGCAGCGCCTGCTTCCGGATGTCGCCGTCCTTCGCCCGGAACGTGAAGTTCCGGTTCAGCGTGAACGACAGCAGCATGCCCGCCGTCGTGGAGAGGAAGTTGGCGACGAACGTCGGCACGCCCAGCGTCGCGAGCAGCGCGTAGCCCAGTGCGTCGACGAGCGTGTTGCCGATCCCGACGATCCCGAAGCGCACCTGCGTGGCCGTGACGAACCTCATCGGGCGGCGCTCCGGTTGTCCTGGGCGGTCTCGGGGACGCCGGTGCGCACCGAGGCCACTGTGTACAGCGGCCGGTTCTGGACCTGCGAGTACGTGCGGCCGATGTAGCTGCCCAGCACTCCCAGCATGATGATCTGGATACCGCCGAGGAAGAACATCGCGATGGTGATGAACGCCCAGCCGGGCACCGCCGTCTCCGGCGCGAACAGCTTCACGCCGACGACGTAGAGCACACCGAGGAAGCTCAGCAGCGAGATCAGGTACCCCATCCGCGTGATCATCCGCAGCGGTGTCGTCGAGAACCCGAGGATGCCGTCGGCGGCGAAGCGCAGCATCTTCGTCAACGGGTAGCCGGTGACGCCCGCGTGGCGCTGGTCGCGGTCGAACAGCACCGCCGTCTGCCGGAACCCGACGTAGCTGACCAGGCCGCGCAGGAACCGGTCGCGCTCGCGGTACTTGCGCAGCTCGTCGACGACCTTGCGGTCGACCAGCCGGAAGTCGCCGGTGTTCTTCGGGATCTCGACCGCGGCCATCTTCTGCAGGAACCAGTAGAACGCGCTCGCGGTGAACCGCTTGAACGGCGAATCCCGGCGTGACCGGCGCTGCGCGTAGACGACCTCGTAGCCCTCTTCCCACTTCTCGAGCAGCTCGAGAGCCACTCGCGGCGGGTCCTGCAGGTCGCTGTCCATGATGATCGTGGCGTCGGCGTCCACCAGGTCGAGCCCCGCGGTGACGGCCATCTGGTGCCCGAAGTTGCGGGACAGCTCGACGACCGTGACACGGGCGTCGCGCGCCCCCAGCTCGGTGAGCCGCTCCAGGGACGCGTCCCGGCTGCCGTCGTCGACGTAGATGAAGCTGAAGTCGTACCGCCCGGCCAGCGGCGCGGTGACCTCGTCGACCGTGCGGTGCAGCACGTCGATGTTCGCTTCCTCGTTGTAGATGGGGAAGATGAACGCGACCCGGTGGCGCGTGGTCGGCTCGGTCGGCACTGGCGCTCCCGGGGGTCGGCGTCTCGGGCATCCTAGGGTCCGGCGACGGCCTCGGCGAACGTGGTCATCCGCTGTTCGCAGCCTTCGGCCGGGCCGAAGTGGACGGCCACCGCGTCCGCCCCGGCCAGGATATACGCCTCGAATCGCGCTTTCGCCGCCCCGAGATCGCCGCCGTGCCATTCCATTCTGGCGGTGACCCGTGTTTCGCGGCCGTTTGTCATGCCGGTGAGTTTTCCGGCGCGCTCGCCGACTTCTTCGGGGGAGAGGCCGGCGCTCATCCAGCCCGAGCCGATCCGCGCGGCCCGGCGCAGCGCGACGTCCGAGTTGCCGCCGACGGTGATCGGCACCGGCCCGGCCGGGCGCGGCTCGAAGTACCCGCCGCCGGGGCCGCGGCCGGTGCGGAAGAGCTCGGCGAGCAGGTCGAGGGTGGCGTCGGTCCGCTTGCCGCGGCTCCCGAAGTCCGCGCCGACCTCGGCGAACTCGGGCTCGTTCCAGCCGCTGCCGACGCCGAGGTCGAGCCGGTGCCCGGAGAGTGCATCGAGCGTCGCGACCTGCTTGGCCAGTGCGAACGGCTCTCGCAGCGGCACGATCAGCACCGACGTCCCGAGCCGGATCCGGTCCGTGCGGGCGGCGATGTGGGCGAGCGTGACCAGGGGCTCGTAGACCCCGCCGAAGACGTCGCCGAAGGCGCCGGGCGGGATGAGGTGGTCGGGCAGCCAGGCGGCGCGGTAGCCGAGGTCCTCGGCTCGCCGCGCGAGTTCGGCGGGACGCGCGGGGTCCAGGTCCGGGTGTTCGTTCGGGAGCACGACTTCCAGGTTCATCAGAGGCCTCCGAGGAACTTTTCGATGGCGGCGAGCCATTCGTCACGGGCTTCGACACCGATGTTGTGGCCAGCCTCGATTTCGACGAGCCCGGCGCCGGGAATGCCGTCGGCGAGCTCGCGCGACAACGCGGGCGAGGCGAGCCCGTCGAGCGTGGTCGCGACGACGAGTGTGGGCACGGCGATCGCGGCCAGCTCGGCGCGGGTGTCGACCTGCGCGACCAGGCCGACCTGCTCGGGGCTGCCTTCGGGGATGAACGCGGCGAGCCCGTCGACGGCTTGTTCCAGCTGCTCCGGCGTCAGGGACTCCAAATGCGGGCCGCCGGTCGCGACCAGCGTGAGGAACTTCGCGAGCAGCCGCGGGTCGTCGTGCAGGAGCGCGGCCCAGACGTCGGCCGCGAGCCGGATCCGGTTGTCGAGGCGGGCGAACCCGCTGGTCAGGACCAGTCCGGTGACGCGGTCCGGGTGCCGGGTGGTGGCGCGGACCGCGACCGCCGTCCCGAGCGAGTACCCGAGGATCGCGAACCGCTCCAGCCCAGCACCGACGGCGATCGAGACCAGCTCGTCGGCGACTTCGTCCAGGTCGAGCGGGGTTTCGCTGCGCGGTGTCGCGCCGGAGCCGGGGTAGTCGGGGCCGACGACGGTGTGCGTGCGCGCGAGGGCGTCGAGGATCGGGCCGAAGTTGCCTTCGACGCTGCCGCCACCTCCGTGGGCGAGCAGCAGGCCGGGCCCGGTGCCCCGGACGACGTGGCGGAAATGTTCGGTCATGCCGGCGACGTTAGGTCTTCACATCGGTGTGAAGGTCAAGTCGCCAGGGGGTCGGATGCGGATCGGCGAGCTCGCGGGACGCACAGGCGTCAGCACACGGCTGCTGCGCTACTACGAGGAACAGGGCCTGCTGACGGCGGCACGCGACGGCAACGGCTACCGGGCCTACGACGAGGACGCCGTCGTGCGCGTGCGGCAGATCCGGCGGCTGCTCGGGGCCGGGTTGACGACCGAGGTCATCGCGTCCGCGCTGCAGTGCGCCCGCGGGGAGGAAGCCCACCTGGACCTGTGCCCGGAGCTGGCCGGGCTGCTGCACCGCGAGCTGACCGCGATGGACGACCGGATCGGGGCGCTGCAGCGGCGCCGGAGCGCGCTGGCCGGGTACTTGTCCGCCGAGGGCTGAGGGCGTCTCGATACGCTGGACGGCGTAGGACCGGCGCGTGTCCTCACGGGGGAGTTCCGCCTGGTGTGCCAGGCTTGACGAGGTGAAGGACGACGAGTGAATCGGCAGCCGCTGCGCCTGGCCATCATCGAGGCCACCCGGATTCTCGAACGCGCCGGCATCGCCTCGCCGCGGTTCGACGCCGAGGTGATCGCGGCGCACGTGCTGGGGGTCGAACGCGGCCGGCTGCCGATGGTGCCGCTGGTCGACCCGCCGGTCATCGAGGCCATCGGCCAGCTCGTCCAGCAGCGCGCGAAGCGGATCCCGTTGCAGTACCTGACCGGCTGGGCGGCGCTCGGGGAGATCACGGTCGCGGTCGGCGCGGGGGTGTTCGTGCCGCGGCCCGAGACGGAGCTGCTGCTCGAGTGGGGCGTCAAGTTCCTGCAGGGGCGCGAGTTCCCGGTGGTGGTGGACCTGTGCACCGGCTCGGGGGCGCTGGCACTGGCGGTGGCGCACGCCCGGCCGGACGCGGTGGTGTACGCGGTCGACGTCGACCCGCAGGCGCTGGCGTGGGCCCGTCACAACGCGGACGTCCACGCGGACGCGGGCAACACCCCGATCCGCCTGTACTCCGGTGACATCGGCGACCCGACGATGTTCGCCGAGCTCGACGGCCTGGTCGACCTGGTGCTGTGCAACCCGCCGTACGTCCCGGAGGGCACGCCGGTGCCCCCGGAGGTCGCGGAGCACGACCCGCCGCGCGCGGTGTTCGCGGAGGAGAGCGGGCTGGCGGTGATCCGCCACGCGATCGCGGCGGGGTCCCGGCTGCTGCGCCCGGGAGGCGGACTGGCGATCGAGCACGACGACACGCACGGGTCGGCGGTCCCGGCTTTGGTGCGGGCTCGCAGGGTGTTGACGGGGGTCGAGGGCCACAACGATCTGACGGGCCGGGCCCGGTTCGTCACGGCTCGCCGGCTGGGCTGAGCAGCCGCCCGGAGGGGACCACCCGCGAGTGGCCCCCTCCGGATCACGCTAGAAGCCGAACGCCGTGCAGCTCGCGGTCGCCGTCTTCGACGGGTCGCTCACCGACGTCGCCGTCAGCTTCACCCGGGCCGCCAAGTCGCCGCCCGCTCCCCGCTTCGCGTACGCCGGCACCTTCACGTGCCCGCCGAACTTCGCCGTCGCCAGCTCGTTCGGCAACCGGACCTCCCAGCCCCGCGCGTCCGTCGACACGCTCAGCCGGTACGTGTCCGTGTCGTACGGTGCCTGCGCGCCGCGGGCCGACCCCGTGTTGAGGAGGCCGAAGTCGCAGGTCGCGAGGCCGCCGCGGGCGAACGCCGGCAGCGCCGGGGTCACCGCCGCTCCGCGTGCCTGGCTGCCCGCGCCGTCCAGCGAGGCCACCGTCACCGTGTACGACAGCACGCCGTGACGGTCCCGGGCCAGGTCGGTGATCAGGAACTTCAGCCGGTTCGCCTGGTCGGTGTACTCGTACGGGCTCGCCGCTTCGGTCCCCGCCTTGAACAGCGCGTCGTTGAGCTGGCGGTAGTCGCCGATGGTGATCTTCACCGGCGTGCCGTCCGCCTTCGTGTAGTCGGTGATGCCGATGTCCTGCGGGTTGGCGTCGATCACCCAGTCGAAGGGCGCGTCGTCCTTGTTCTTCGTCTTGGTGATCATCACGCCCGAATCCGGTGCGAACGAGTCCGCGCCCATCCGGTCGACGACCTCGACGGTGTAGTTGTCGTAGCCGCCGCCGTCGCAGAACGGGTCCTTCGCGCGGTCGCACTTCGGCGCCCTGTCACCGCCGGTGAGCTTGATGTTCAGCCCGGTGAACGCGCCGGGCTGCGCCTCCGTCTCCCGCGCCGTCAACCGCGCCGACACCGGACCCGAGGACGCCAGCGCGTTCCGGTCCAGCTGCAGGACGTCCGCCGGGTCGACGATGCCGAGCTTCAGCTTGTTGCGCAGCTGGTGCTGGGCGCCCATCGAACTGCCCTGCGTCGCCGGGATCTGCCAGCGCGTGTGCGGGCCGCCGGGCCCGTTGAACGTCCCGCGCGACAGCATGTCCCACGGCCCGCTGTAGCTGCGGGACGGCGGGACGCCGAACGGGTTGTTGTAGTTGTCGCCGATGCCCAGGATGTGGCTGAACTCGTGGGCGTAGGTCGACTGGCCGGAGCTTTCGGCCTGCACCGAGCTGCCGTTCCCGGCGTTCGGCCAGATGCTGGCGGCCGAGGCCCACGACGTCCACGGCACGTAGCGCGTCGCCGCGTAGTTGGGCAGGTCGTGGTTCGGCGGGCCGAACGCGTCCGGCACGTTCTCCTTCGTCCCGAACTTCATCTCGCCGAACTCCTGCCAGGTCGAGCTCTCGTCCTGGCCCGCCGACAGGTAGAAGACGAAGTCGAACTGGTTCGCCGTGTCGCCGACGTCGGCGCGCCAGGCGTTGCCGGCGTCGGCGCGGATGTCCCGGTCGCAGTTCGCGGACGGCGGGCACGCGTTCGGCTGGAACTCCATGCCGTACTCGTAGGACTGCCCGGGCATCCGGTACGGCCCGAACGCGGTCAGCTGCACGCCGAAGCGGCCGCCGGAGTCCTCCATCCAGTACTCGTTGATCGTGTGCCCGTTGTTGAGCGCTTCGGGCTTGTTGAGGAAGTCCTGGTAGTACTGCGCGACGCCGGCCCGCGGGATGTTCGCGGCGGCGGGGCCGGGGTTGCCGAAGATCGTCGAGTTCGCCGGCTTCGTGACGACGAAGTCCTGGTCGGGGTAGTCGGCGAGGACCACCGCGCCCTTGAAGGTGCGCTGGGTGGGCTTGAGGGAAGGGTCGGCCCAGTTCGTGCCGGGCACCTTCTGGTAGTCGGACCAGGTCATGTGGTCCTGGTTCTCCCAGTGCGCGGCGTCGATCGGCGCCGGCCAGCCGCGGGTCAGCGGCTCGGCGGCGGCGGTGCCCGCGCCGAGCCCGGTGAGGACGGTGACCGCGGCGAGCAGGGCGAGCGCCTTCGGGGTTCTGGAACGCATCTGCGGCTCCTTCACTGGGAACCCACGGGGGTGGTGGTTCCCGATGATCGACCGTATTGAGCCCCGCTGTCCCGGTTCCGCCTCGCGGCGAGGTTTACCCGCTTGCCCCACGACGAAAGTCTGGCCGGTTGTCAGCACGCCGGTGTGACGCGGCGGACGCCCGCTCCGGCGGCGGGACTACTCTTGGCGCTCATGAGCGTGGTCTACGACTGCAGCAAGCGGGAGTCCCGGGCCGACGGACTGGCGGCGGCCGCGGGCGCGGTGCGGTCGAGCAGGCTGGTCGTCCTGCCGACCGACACGGTCTACGGCATCGGCGCCGACGCGTTCGACGCGGGCGCCGTCCAGGCGCTGCTGCGCGCGAAGAACCGCGGCCCGGACATGCCGGTCGGCGTGCTCGTCGGCTCCTGGTCCACTGTGGACGGCCTGGTGCTCGGCGTGCCCCCGCAGGCGCGTGCGCTCATCGAAGCGTTCTGGCCGGGCGATCTGTCCATCGTGCTCCCGCACGCGCCGAGTCTGCAGTGGAACCTCGGCGACGCCCGCGGCACCGTGATGCTCCGGATGCCGCTGCACCCGGTGGCCCTGGAACTGCTGCGCGACGTCGGCCCGATGGCCGTGTCGAGCGCGAACGTCTCGGGCCGGCCGCCGGCCAGCACCGCGCAGGAGGCGCAGGAACAGCTCGGCGACTCGGTCGCGGTGTACCTCGACGGCGGGTCGAGCGGCGAGCCCGTCGCGTCGAGCATCGTGGACCTCACCGGCACCGAACCGGTGGTGCTGCGCGAGGGCGCGGTGACCAAGGACGCCATCGCGGAGGTGCTCGGTGTACCCGCGGAATCGTTGGCCTGAAGCCGGATCAAGCGGTTTTCCGCGGCACGATAGCGTGTCGCGGGTGACCCCGACCCCGCGAGCGTGACGCACCCGTGCCGCCCACATCCGGTCTTCTCCCCATCCGGGAATACATCCTCGTCGCGCTGACCGCGACGGCCGTGACCTACCTGCTCACCGGCCTCGTGCGCCGGCTCGCGATCCGCGTCGGCGCGATCGCCAACCCGCGGGCGCGCGACGTCCACGTCGCCCCGATCCCGCGGATGGGCGGGATCGGCATCTTTCTCGGCGTCGCGGGCGCGATGGGCCTGGCCCACCAGCTGCCCGCGCTGTCGCACGGCTTCGACGCCTCGTTCGACTCGGTCGGCGTGCTGCTCGCGGCGGGGGTCATCTCGCTGATCGGCGCGCTCGACGACCGGTTCGAGCTGGACGCCTGGACGAAGCTGGCCGGCCAGGTCATGTGCGCCGGGATCCTGGTCATCTTCGGCGTGCAGTGGGTGTCGTTCTGGGTGCCGTGGGGCGGGCAGGGCGACTCGTTCGGGTCGGTGCTGGTGCTCGACAAGAACCAGGGCGCGCTGCTCACGGTCGTGATGGTCGTGGTGATGGTCAACGCGATGAACTTCGTCGACGGCCTGGACGGGCTGGCCGGCGGCCTCGGGTTCATCGCGGCGGCGGCGACGTGCGCGTTCTCGCTGGGCCTGCTCGACAGCTCCGGCGGCGACGTCGGCACGTACCCGCCCGCGCTGATCGCGGCGACGCTCGCCGGCGCGTGCCTGGGGTTCCTGCCGTACAACTTCCAGCCCGCGAAGATATTCATGGGCGACTCCGGGTCGATGATGATCGGCCTGATGCTCGCGGGCGCGACGACGTCGGCGTCCGGGCGCGTGCCGTACCCGCAGTTCAGCGGCAAGGACGCGATCGCGCTGCTGTCGCCGCTGGTGGTCGTGGCGGCGGTGCTGTTCGTACCGCTGCTGGACCTGATCATGGCGGTCATCCGGCGCACGCGCCGCGGCGAGAGCCCGTTCGCGGCGGACAAGATGCACCTGCACCACCGGCTGCTGGAGATCGGGCACTCCCAGCGCCGCGCGGTGCTGCTGATCTATTTGTGGGCCGGGATCCTGGCGTTCGGAGCGGTGTCGGTGACCCTGTTCGACGACGCGGCGGCGTTGTGGATCATCGGGGTCGGGCTGGTGTTCGCGGTGGTCGTCTCGATCGTCCCGCGGCTGCGTTCGCGCAACCAGCCCGGAACCTGACCAGGCGCGTTCTCTACACTCGGTGGCTGAACCGAGCAGGGAGCCAGCCGTGAGCGAGACCGAAACCGAAGCGCAGGAGAACCCGCACGCCAAGGTGGTGCTGCAGGCCGCCCGCGCCATGACCAAGGCTTCGCTGCTCATCACCCCGCCCGCGGTGATCGTCTGCATCGCGCTCTTCAGCATCCTCAAGGGCATGCCCGGCTTCCTGGGCTCGCTCGTCGGTGGTGTGCTCGCCATGCTGGCGTCGCTGTCCACGCTGGGCTTGATGCGGTTCAGCGCCGGCCAGGACCCGATGTTCGTCATGGTCATCGCGCTCGGCGGGTACGTCGTGAAGGTCGTGCTGCTGTTCGGCGCGCTCACCTTGCTCAAGGGCGTCACCGCGCTGCACCCGATGTCCTTGGGCATCACGATGATCGTCGCCATCCTGCTGGCCGCCGCGGCCGAGTTCGCCGCCTTCCGCAAGACCAAGATCCCGACGATCATCCCCTCCTGACGCCGGCCGGACCGACTGCCGGATCCGTCACGCACCGTGAATCACGCTGCGGCCGCCCGAGTGTGACCGGGACCACAGGCGTGCGCTTTCGCGCGGCCTCCGGAACGCCACCGGGACCCGCCGCCTGCACCGTTGCCGAGCCGGTCCCGGTCCGGTCCGGACCTGGGTCCCGGATCGACCCGGGACTTAGGTCCTGCGCTGATCGGTTGGTATGGAGTACGCCTGTACGGCACTGATTGACCTGCTGGTATGGTCCGCGTCAAGGGTGGCGGCCTCGGCCGCACGCTCCCTAAGACGAACCGCGATCAGCAGTGTGGCGACCGTGTAGTTCCGCCTCTTCGCCGCTGGTCCGAAGTAGACCGCAGGGCAGTGTTCACGCGAGACAACCCCGTGTGCAGAACGTGAAGCCGTGTTCATCGCACAGTGGGGCAGCCGCCTCCGGCGTCCCGATACGTATCGGGTACGTTAAGTCCAGATCGTGACGATTCCCCCGGCGGAGTGAACGCCGGCCGGGAGAACCGGAAGGAGCCCAGTGGGCGCGCTGGTACTGACCGAGGGTGGCACTTTCACGCCCCCCGGTGTGGCGGACTTCAACCTGCCGCCTCTTTTCGGCTCCGGGTACTGGGGCAGCTTCACCAAGCCGATGCTGCTCGTGGTGATCTCGGTGGTCATCATCATCGCCTACTTCGTGCTGGCGTCCCGGAAGCTGAAGGTCGTCCCCGGCAAGGGACAGTTCATCGCCGAGTCGGTCTACAACTTCGGCCGCAACAACATCGCCCGGGAACAGATCGGCTCGAAGGACTTCAAGCCGTTCCTTCCGCTGATCCTCGGCCTGTTCACCTTCGTACTGGTGAACAACCTCTTCGGGATCATCCCGTTCTTCCAGTTCCCGACCATGGCGCGGATCGGTTTCCCGCTCGCGCTTTCGGTGCTGGTCGTCTACCCGGTCTACCACTACGTCGGCTTCAAGCGTTACGGCTTCAAGGGCTACCTGAAGAAGGAGCTCGCGCCGGCTGGAGTCCCGGGCTTCGTGCTGCCGCTGTTCTCGACGATCGAGTTCGCGCAGAAGTTCTTCATCGCGCCGGCCACGCTCGCCATCCGAGTGTTCGCCGCGATGTTCGCCGGTCACCTCATCATCATGGTGTTCACCCTCGGCGGCAGCTTCCTGCTGACCGAGACCGACGGGTTCGGGCTGAAGCTCGTTTCGCCGGTGGCGTTCATCTTCGCGATCCTGATGACTTTCCTCGAGGCCTTCATCCAGGTGCTGCAGGCCTACATCTTCGCCCTGCTGTCGGCCGGGTACATCGGCGCCGCGCTGGCGTCGGAGCACTGAGAACACAAGCCCCCGATTCACGCGAGCGCGTGGACCGAAGTGAAGGGAAATGCACGTGAGCAACATCGTTCTGGCCCAGGCCGCCGCTGACGCCGTCAACATCAACCCCGGCCTCGCCGCCATCGGTTACGGCCTCGGCGCGATCGGCCCGGGCATCGGTGTGGGTCTGATCTTCGCCGCCGTCATCAACGGCACCGCCCGCCAGCCGGAGGCGCAGGGCAAGCTGCAGGGCATCGGCTTCTCGACGTTCGTTCTGACCGAGGTGCTGGCCCTGATCGGTATCGTCATCTACTTCATCGCCTCCGCTGCCTGAGTTCGCCAGCTCATCGCTTAAGGAGACGACGTGCTGAAGACTGAATTGGTGTTGGCCGCCGAAGAGGCGCCCAACCCGATCATCCCGCACATTCCCGAGGTCATTCTCGGAATCGTCGCCTTCGTGATCCTGCTGCTCGTTCTGAAGAAGTACGTCGTCCCTCGCTTCGAGGCCGCGTACGAAGAGCGCGCCCAGATGATCGAGGGCGGTATCGAGAAGGCCGAGAAGGCGCAGGCCGAAGCGGAAGACGCGTTGGCCAAGTACAAGGCGCAGCTGCAGGAAGCCCGCAGCGAGGCCGCGAAGATCCGCGACGACGCCCGGCTCGAAGCCGAGCAGATCAAGGCGGAACTGCGGGCCGAGGCGGAGGCCGAGTCCCAGCGCATCGTCGCCCAGGGGCACGCCCAGCTGCAGGCCCAGAAGGCGCAGATCATCGCCGAACTGCGGGCCGACATGGGCCGCAACGCCGTGGAGCTGGCCAGCCGGATCGTCGGCGAGTCGCTCGAAGACGAGGCGCGCCGTCGTGGCACCGTCGACCGGTTCCTCGCGGAGCTGGAGACCGCCGGTGCCGCTGGTGGAGCGGGGAAGTAGACCGTAATGACGCTGCATGCTGCGAGCCGTGAAGCGCTCGGCCTCGCCGAGGAACGTCTCGGCGAGGTTCTGGCCGACGCGGGCGCCGACGCGGCCACGGTCGGCGACGAGCTGCTCTCGGTCGTCGACCTGCTGGACCGGGAAATCGGCCTGCGCCGGGCGGTGAGCGACGCTTCGGCGACGCCGGAGGCGCGCACCGCGCTGGTGCGCCGGCTGTTCGACGGCAAGCTGTCCGAACCGGCCCTGAAGGTGCTCGACGCCGTGGCGGGCAGCCGCTGGTCCAGCCCCCGTCAGCTGACCGACGGGCTCGAGGAGCTCGGCCGCTCGGCGCTGCTCACCGCGGCCGAGAAGACCGGGAACGTCGACACCGTCGAGTCCCAGCTGTTCCAGGTCGCGCGGATCGTGGCCGGCGCCCCGGAACTGGAGGCCGCGCTCTCCGACCTGGCCGGTCCCGCCGACGCCAAGCGCACCCTGGTGCGCGGGCTGTTCGCCGACAAGGTGGACGTGGTCACCGAGACCCTCGTCGAGCAGGTCGTGCGCCGGGCCAAGGGCCGCGGCGTCGGCGTCGGGCTCGACAAGCTGGTCAAGCTGGCCGCGGAACGCCGTCAGCGCTCGGTCGCCTACGTGACCAGCGCGAACGCCCTGACCGACGAGCAGACCGCCCAGCTGGGCGCGAAGCTCGACGCCATCTACGGGCGGCGGATCGCGCTGCACGTCGAGGTCGACCCCCGGCTCGGCGGCGGGCTCGTCGTCCGCGTCGGCGACGAGGTCATCGACGGGAGCGCGGCGGGCCAGCTGGCAGCGCTGCGCAGGCGGCTGGCCCGGGCATAGCCCCAGGTCACACAAGACTTTGCATACTGGCAAGAACGAAGCGAGAGCGGGAAAGACATGGCCGAGCTGACGATCTCCTCGGATGAGATCCGTAGCGCGATCGAGAACTACGTCTCGAGTTACGCCCCGGACGTGAGCCGGGAAGAAGTTGGCACCGTGATCGACGCCGGTGACGGCATCGCCCACATCGAGGGCCTGCCCTCGGCCATGGCCAACGAGCTGCTCGAGTTCCCCGGCGGCGTCCTGGGCGTCGCACTGAACCTGGACGCGCGCTCCATCGGTGCCGCGATCCTCGGCGACTTCGAAAGCATCGAAGAGGGCCAGCAGGTCAAGCGCACCGGCCAGGTCCTGTCGGTGCCGGTCGGCGACGGCTACCTCGGCCGCGTCGTCAACCCGCTGGGTGCCCCCATCGACGGCCTCGGCGAGATCGAGACCACCGACCGCCGCCCGCTGGAGGTCAAGGCCGCTTCGGTGGTCGAGCGCCAGCCGGTGTCGGAGCCGCTGCAGACCGGCATCACCGCCATCGACGCGATGACCCCGATCGGCCGCGGCCAGCGCCAGCTGATCATCGGCGACCGCAAGACGGGCAAGACCGCCGTCGCGGTGGACACGATCATCAACCAGAAGGCCAACTGGGACACCGGCGACGAGAAGAAGCAGGTTCGCTGCATCTACGTCGCGATCGGCCAGAAGGGCTCCACGATCGCCGCGGTCAAGAAGTCCCTCGAGGACGCCGGCGCGATGGAGTACACCACCATCGTCGCGGCTCCGGCTTCGGACTCCGCCGGCTTCAAGTGGATCGCGCCGTACACCGGCTCGGCCATCGGCCAGCACTGGATGTTCGAGGGCAAGCACGTCCTCATCGTGTTCGACGACCTGACCAAGCAGGCCGACGCGTACCGCGCGATCTCGCTGCTGCTGCGCCGCCCGCCGGGCCGCGAGGCGTTCCCCGGCGACGTCTTCTACTTGCACTCCCGTCTCCTCGAGCGGTGCGCGAAGCTCTCGGACGAGCTGGGCGCCGGCTCGCTGACCGGGCTGCCGATCATCGAGACGAAGGCCAACGACGTGTCGGCCTACATCCCGACGAACGTCATCTCGATCACCGACGGCCAGTGCTTCTTCCAGTCGGACCTGTTCAACGCCGGTCAGCGCCCGGCCATCGACGTGGGCATCTCGGTGTCCCGCGTGGGTGGTGCCGCGCAGGTCAAGGCGATGAAGGACGTCGCGGGCTCGCTCCGGATCGACCTTTCGCAGTACCGCGAGCTGGAGGCGTTCGCCGCCTTCGCCTCGGACCTCGACGACGCGTCGAAGGCGCAGCTCGAGCGCGGTGCCCGGCTGTACGAGGTGCTCAAGCAGCCGCAGTACTCGCCGGTCCCGGTCGAGGAGCAGGTCCTCACGGTGTACCTGGGCACGAACGGCCACTACGACTCGGTCCCGACCGAGGACGTCCGCCGCTTCAACCACGAGTTCCTCGACTCGGCCCGGCGCAAGCACTCGGACCTGCTCGGCGGCATCCGCGAATCGGGCAAGTTCCCCGAGGAGACCCGCGAAAGCGTGGTCAACGCGGTCAACGAGTTCAAGAAGGAGTTCACCACGTCCGAGGGCAAGTCCCTCGTCGAGGCGGACGCCGACGCCATGGACGCCGACAAGGTCGGGCACGAGACCGTCAAGGTCAACAAGCCCGCCCCGAAGAAGTGAGCTGATAGCTCATGGCCGCACAACTCCGGGAACTTCGGTCGCGCATCAAGGCGACCAAGTCCATCGGCAAGATCACCAAGGCGATGGAGCTCATCGCCACCGCGCGCATCACCAAGGCGCGGGCGAAGGTCGCCGCTTCCCGGCCGTACGCGGACGAGATCACCAAGGTGCTCTCGGCGCTGGCCGGTGCGGCGGCCAACCTCGACCACCCCATGCTGGTCGAGCGCCCGAACCCGAAGCGGGCCGCTGTCCTGGTCGTGACCAGTGACAAGGGCCAGTGCGGTGGCTACAACTCCAACGTGCTGCGCGCGACCGAAGAGCTGCTTTCCCTGCTTCGTTCCGAGGGCAAGGAAGCGCAGATCTACGTCACCGGCAACAAGGGCCTGAACTACTACCGGTTCCGGGACCGCCCGGTCGTGGACAGCTGGACGGGCTTCTCCGACCAGCCGACCTACACCGGCGCGGTCGCGGCCGGCGAGGCCCTCGTCCAGTCGTTCATGGCCGGTGTCGACGACGAGCACGGCAACGCCGACGGCGTCGCGGGTGTCGACGAGATCCACATCGTCTACACCGAGTTCGTGTCGATGCTGACCCAGCGGCCGATCGCCAAGCGCGTCGCGCCGCTGGAGGTCGAGTACACCGACGGCGAGGAGCAGAAGCCCGCGGGCGAGCTGCTCCCCAGCTACGAGTTCGAGCCGAGTGCCGACAAGCTGCTGGACGCGCTCCTGCCGAAGTACATCAACACGCGTCTCTACGCCGCCCTGCTCGAGTCCGCGGCGTCCGAGCTGGCCGCCCGCCGGACGGCGATGAAGGCGGCGTCGGACAACGCGAACGAGCTGGTCGGCAACCTGACGCGGGAGATGAACCAGGCCCGCCAGGCGCAGATCACCCAGGAGATCTCCGAAATCGTCGGTGGCGCGAACGCGCTCACCGCAGCAGGAAGTGATGATTGATGACCAGTACTGAAGCCCCGCGCGCCAAGGGGCGCATCGTGTCGGTGACCGGTCCGGTCGTCGACGTCGAGTTCCCGCGCGGTTCCGTGCCTGACCAGTTCAGCGCGCTCAAGGTCGAGATCGAGTTCGAGCAGCTGCGCAAGACGGTGACCCTCGAGGTCGCCAGCCACCTGGGCGACAACCTCGTCCGCACCATTTCGCTCCAGCCGCAGGACGGCCTGGTCCGGGGCGCCGAGGTCACCGACACCGGCAAGCCGATCACCGTGCCGGTGGGCGACAAGGTCAAGGGTCACGTCTACAACGCGCTCGGCGAGTGCCTCGACGAGCCCGGCTACGGCGACGACCTCGAGCGCTGGGGCATCCACCGCAACCCGCCGTCCTTCGACCAGCTCGAGGGCAAGACGGAGATGCTGGAGACCGGCCTCAAGGTCGTCGACCTGCTCACCCCGTACGTCCAGGGTGGCAAGATCGGCCTGTTCGGCGGTGCCGGCGTCGGCAAGACGGTGCTCATCAAGGAGATGATCACCCGTGTCGCCCGGAACTTCGGTGGTACGTCGGTGTTCGCCGGGGTCGGCGAGCGCACCCGTGAGGGCAACGACCTCTTCCTGGAGATGAGCGAAGACGGCGTCATCAACGACACCGCCCTCGTGTTCGGCCAGATGGACGAGCCGCCGGGCACGCGCATGCGCGTCGCCCTGTCCGCGCTGACCATGGCGGAGTACTTCCGCGATGTGCAGAACCAGGACGTGCTGCTGTTCATCGACAACATCTTCCGGTTCACCCAGGCCGGTTCCGAGGTGTCGACCCTGCTGGGCCGCATGCCGTCGGCCGTGGGTTACCAGCCGACGCTGGCCGACGAGATGGGCCAGCTGCAGGAGCGGATCACCTCGACCCGGGGTCGCTCGATCACCTCGATGCAGGCGATCTACGTCCCCGCGGACGACTACACCGACCCGGCCCCGGCCGCGACGTTCGCCCACCTGGACGCCACCACCGAGCTCTCGCGTGGTGTCTTCCAGAAGGGCATCTTCCCGGCGGTGGACCCGCTGGCGTCGACGTCGACGATCCTCGACCCGGCCATCGTCGGTGAGGACCACTACCGGGTGGCTTCCGAGGTCATCCGGATCCTGCAGAAGTACAAGGAGCTGCAGGACATCATCGCGATCCTCGGTATGGACGAGCTCTCGGAAGAGGACAAGCTCACCGTCCAGCGCGCCCGCCGGATCGAGCGCTTCCTCTCGCAGAACATGCTGGTCGCGGAGGCGTTCACGCAGATCCCGGGCTCGACGGTGCCGCTGTCGGAGACCATCGAGTCGTTCGACCGCATCTCCAAGGGTGACTTCGACCACTACCCGGAGCAGGCGTTCCTGGGTATCGGTGGCCTCGAAGACCTCGAGAAGAAGTACAAGGAAATCACCAAGAAGTGACGTCCTGAGCGCGGCGGGGGCTGTGTCCATTGTGGACTCGGGCCCCCGCCGTTCTCATAGAGCGAGTCCGACCTATTACACTCGGTGGCAACACCCCGAGTTAAGGAGTGCTACGTGGCCGAGATGTCCGTGGAGCTGGTGGCTGTCGAGCGCCGTCTCTGGTCGGGTACCGCCACTTTCGTGGTGGCCCAGACCACCGAGGGCGAGATCGGCATCATGGCCGGCCACGAACCCGTGCTCGGGCAGCTCGTCGAGGGTGGCGTGGTCAAGGTGACGACCACCGACGGCGAGACGGTCTGCGCGGCCGTGCACGGCGGATTCCTCTCCGTGACCGGTACCGGGGTGAGCATCCTCGCCGAGAGCGCCGAGCTGTCCGACGAAATCGATGTCGACGCGGCGAAGGCGGCACTGACCGCCGACGACGAGACCGAGCGGACGAGGGCTACGGCCCAGCTCCGCGCGGCAGGTCAGTCGGCCTGAGCGGGAGACGGGCAGGAGCCGGGCCGTGAAGATCACCGTGGTGGTAGCCGGGCTCCTGATCGTGCTCGCCGTGCTGGTCGCCTGGTACGGCCAGCGCTGGATCCGGATGCGCCGTGGCGGGGGCGTGAGCGTCGCGCTGCGATGGCGTCCGGACGCCGCGCGGTCCAGCTGGCACCTGGGGCTGGGCCGCTACGAGGGCGACGAGTTCGTCTGGTACCGCGTGTGGAGCCTGCGGACCGGCCCGGACCGCGTCTTCCAGCGTGCAAGCATGCAGATCGCCGACCGGCGCGACCCGTCCGGGACCGAGGCCTACGCCGTTCCCGAAGGCTCGATCGTGCTGCGCTGCGAGTCCGAGACCCAGGAAGCGATCGAGATCGCGATGGGGCCGGGTGCGCTCACGGGCTTCCTCTCCTGGCTCGAATCCGCTCCGCCCGGGCGACGTCTTCCCCGGGCCTCCTGACGCTGTTTGTCTCAAACCGAGACAGCCGGACCCCTGCTCCAGGGCTTAGGGTTGAGGGCATGATCTTCATCGTGGTCAAGTTCCCGGTCAAGCCGGAGCACGCGGAAGCCTGGCCGGACATCGTCGCGGACTACACCAAGAACACCCGCGGCGAGGCGGGCAACCGGTTCTTCGAGTGGTCCCGCAGCATCGAGGACAAGAACACGTACGTGCTGGTCGAGGGCTTCGAAGGCCAGGACGCCGCCGTCGCGCACGTCGGCTCCGACCACTTCAAGTGGGCGGTCGCGAACCTGGGTGCCTACATCAGCGACAACCCGCAGATCATCAACGTCCAGGACGCCTCCGACTGGGGCCCGATGGTCGAGATCTCACCCCACTAAACTGGGGTTCGTGACTCTCGTCGAGATCCCCGGCTCCAAGTCCGTTACCGCCCGCGGCCTGTTCCTGGCCGCCGCCGCGCACGGCACCACGACCCTCGGCCGTCCGCTGCATTCGGACGACACCGAGGGCTTCGCCGAGGGGCTCGTCAAGCTCGGCTACGGCGTCGACCGGCAGCCGGGCGCGTGGACCATCGAGGGTCGTCCTTCGGGCCCCGGGGTCGCCGAAGCGGACGTCTTCTGCCGCGACGGCGCCACGACGGCCCGGTTCCTGCCCGCGCTGGCCGCGGCCGGCACCGGGACGTTCCACTTCGACGCCTCCGACCAGATGCGCCGCCGCCCGCTCGGCCCGCTCACCGATGCGCTGCAGGAGCTCGGCGTCGACCTGACCTTCGAGGGCGAGCCGGGTCACCACCCGCTGACGATCCGCGCGAACGGCGTCAAGGGCGGTGCGCTGACCCTCGACGCGGGGCTGTCGTCCCAGTTCCTGACGGCGTTGCTGCTGCTCGGGCCGCTGACCGCGGAGGGGCTGCGGATCACGGTGACCGACCTCGTGTCGGTGCCGTACGTCGAGATCACGCTGGAGATGATGCGGCGCTTCGGCGTCGACGTCCGGCGCGAGGGCAAGACGTTCGTGGTGCCACCGCAGCCGTACCAGGCGTGCGAGTACCCCGTGGAACCGGACGCGTCGACGGCCAGCTACTTCCTGGCCGCGGCGGCGGTCACGGGCCGCACGGTGACCGTCCCGGGGCTGGGGTCCTCGGCGCTCCAGGGTGACGTCCAGTTCGTGTCGGTGCTGGAGCGGATGGGTGCGCACGTCGAGCTGACCGAGGACTCGGTGACGGTCGCGGGGCCCTCGGACGGCCTGCGCGGGATCACCGTGAACATGCGCGACATCTCCGACACGGTCCCGACGCTGGCGGCGATCGCGCCGTTCGCTTCGGGCCCGGTGCGGATCGAGGACGTCTACAACACGCGCATCAAGGAGTGCGACCGGCTGGACGCGTGCGAGGAGAACCTGCGCGCGCTCGGCATCCAGGTCGAGACGGGCCGCGACTGGATCGAGATCCAGCCGGGCACGCCCACCGGTGCGCTGGTCAAGTGCCGCCGCGACCACCGGATCGCGATGGCGTTCAGCATCACGGGCCTGCGGACGCCGGGCATCACCCTGGACGACCCGGAGTGCGTGAAGAAGACGTTCCCCGGCTTCCACCAGGCACTCGGGTCGCTGCGGGAGAGCTGGGGGATCTAGGAGGGCTGCCCGCCCGGCTGCCACAGCACGTCACCCTCGGGGTTCGCCAGCCGGGCGAGGATGAACAGCAGGTCCGACAGCCGGTTCAGGTACTTCAGGGCGATCGGGTTCGTCGTCTCCGGCTCCGCCTCGTAGAGGCCCCAGGCAGAGCGCTCCGCGCGCCGGGACACCGTCCGCGCCTGGTGCAGGAAGGCCGCGCCCGGCGTGCCGCCCGGCAGGATGAACGACGTCAGCTTCGGCAGGCGGTCGTTGAACTCGTCGCACCAGCCCTCGAGCCGCTCGACGTACTTCTCGGTGATCCGCAGCGGCGGGTACGGCGGGTCGTCGGAGATCGGCAGGCAGAGGTCCGCGCCGACGTCGAAGAGATCGTTCTGCACCGTACGCAGCACGTCCGTGACTTCGCCCGGCAATCCGCCGACCGCGATCGCCAGCCCCAGCACGGAGTTCGTCTCGTCGGTGTCCGCGTACGCGCCCAGGCGCGGGGACGTCTTGGGCACGCGGGACCCGTCACCGAGCGCGGTCGTGCCGCTGTCGCCGACCTTCGTGTAGACGCGGTTGATGCGAACGACCATGAACCCACCATAGCGGCCCCCGCCCGGGCCGAATCCGGGCGAGAGGGCATGATTGGCGGCCATGAGCGAGCACTTCGACGTGCATGGCGGAGCCCGGCTGGTCGGCGAGGTCGACGTGGTCGGGGCCAAGAACAGCGTGCTGAAGCTGATGGCCGCGGCCCTGCTGGCCGAGGGCACCACGACCATCACGAACTGCCCGCAGATCCTCGACGTCCCGCTGATGGGCGACGTGCTGCGGAGCGTCGGCTGCGAGGTCGTGATCGAGGGCGACACCGCCACCATCACGACGCCGGCCGAGCTGTCGCACCGCGCGGACTCGGCCGCGATGGGCAAGCTGCGCGCGTCCGTCTGCGTGCTGGGGCCGCTGGTCGGGCGGTTGAAGCAGGCCGTCGTCGCGCTGCCGGGCGGCGACGCGATCGGCTCGCGGCCGCTGGACATGCACCAGAACGGCCTCCGCAAGCTGGGCGCGACGAGCACCATCGAGCACGGCTGCGTCGTCGCGAAGGCCGAGACGCTGGTCGGCGCGCAGATCTGGCTCGACTTCCCGAGCGTCGGCGCGACCGAGAACATCCTGATGGCGGCGGTTCTCGCCGAGGGCACCACGGTCATCGACAACTGCGCGCGCGAGCCCGAGATCGTCGACATCTGCACGATGCTCACCGAGATGGGCGCGAAGATCGAGGGCGCCGGGACGTCGACGCTGACCGTGCACGGCGTGGAGCAGCTGCACCCGACCGAGCACAGCGTGATCGGCGACCGGATCGTGGGCGCGACCTGGGCGTTCGCGGCGTCGATGACCCGCGGCGACATCACGGTCCGCGGTGTCAACCCGCACCACCTCGACCTGATCCTGAACAAGCTGCAGCTGGCCGGCGCGGACGTCGAGACGTTCGGCGACAAGGGCTTCCGCGTGGTCCAGCCGGAACGCCCGAAGGCGGTCGACTGGGTGACGCTGCCGTACCCCGGCTTCGCGACCGACCTGCAGCCGTTCGCGGTGGCGCTCTCGGCGGTGTCCGAGGGCACGTCGATGATCACGGAGAACGTCTACGAGGCGCGGTTCCGGTTCATCGAGGAGATGATCCGGCTCTCCGGTGACGCCCGCACCGACGGCCACCACGCGGTGGTCCGCGGTGTCGAGCGGCTCTCCAGCGCGCCGGTCTGGGCGTCCGACATCCGCGCGGGGGCCGGCCTGGTGCTGGCGGGCCTGTGCGCGGACGGCGTCACCGAGGTCTGGGACGTCTTCCACATCGACCGCGGCTACCCGCACTTCGTCGAGAACCTGAACCGCCTGGGCGCGAACATCAAGCGCGTCAGCGGCGAGCCCGAGCGGGCCTAGCCGAATGCCATGAAGGGCACCCTCATGGCTCTTAAGTCCATGAGGGTGCCCTTCATGGCATTTCACGTCTCCTGGGCGCCGAGTGCGCGCAGGGCGAACTCCACCAGCCGGTCCACGTAGTCCGGCTCCGCCGGGGCCAGGCGGACCACCAGGCGCCAGTAGATCGGCGCCGCCAGGGTGTCGAGCGCCAGTTCCATGTCCAGGTCCGCCGGTAGCTCGCCGCGGGTGATCGCGCGGCGCAGCATCGCCTCGCCGACCTCGCGGCGGGGGCCGCCGATGGCCTCGCGCAGGCCGCGGCCGTGGTCCGGGTTGCGGGCGTCCTCCGCGACCAGGTCCGGCAGGATCCGCGAGAACAGCGGGTGCGTGAGCCAGTCGATCAGGGCCTGCATCGTTTCGCGCAGGTCGCCACGCAGGGAGCCCGTGTCGGCCTCCGCCGCGCGGGCCACGCTGAACTCCGTCACGACGGAGGCGATCATGTGCTCCTTCGACGCCCACCGCCGGTACAACGCGCTCTTGCCGACGCCGGCGCGTTTGGCCACCGCTTCCATCGACAGCCGCCCGTAGCCCTGTTCGGCGAGTTCCCACATGACGGCTTCGCTGATCGCCTGCGTGACCTCGGGCTGGAGGACCGCGGCGCCGGTCGGGGTGCGTGCCATGGGCGCAGTGTAGCGGGTGGACGGAACGGTACCGTCCCGTCTACTCTGACGTCGGGACGGTACCGTCTCGTCCGAACGTTCAAGGAGGCTGCGATGCGAGACTTCGTCGAGCGCGCGCTCGAGCTGCTGCTGAAGCACGACATGGCCGGGTTCGCCGATCTCTGGGCACCCGACGGCGTCCTGGAGTTCCCGTTCGCCGGCCCGGGCTACCCGAAGCGCGTCGAAGGCCGTGACGCGATCCGCGACTACCTGCGCGACTACCCGAACCTCCTGGACATCCGCGAGGTCGTCGCCAAGACCGTGCACGAGACGACCGATCCGGCGGTGGTCGTCGCCGAGTTCACGGTCGCCGGGGTCGTCGTGGCCACGGGGAAGCCGTACGAGCTGTCGTACATCGCGGTGATCACCGTCGAGGACGGCGAAATCCGCCACTACCGCGACTACTGGAGCCCATTGGCCGCGGCCGGGATCCTCGGCGGCGTCGACGAGCTGACGGCGGCCTTCGGTGGCTGACGTCCTGGTCCTCGGCGGCACCGGCACCACCGGCCGCCGGGTCGTCGCGGGCCTGCGTGACGCCGGGTTCGCGGCGCGGGCGGCCACGCGCAAGCCGGGTGAGCCCGGGCAGGTCCGGTTCGACTGGACCGACCGCTCGACCCACGCCGACGCGCTGCACGACGTCTCCGCGGTGTACCTGCTGCCGCCGATCGGCGAGGCTTCGCCGGCGAAGCTGGTGACGCCGTTCCTGGACGACGCTCTGGCCGCGGGCGTCCGCCGGGTCGTGCTGCTCAGCTCGTCGGCCGTCACGGCGGACACGCCCGGGCTCGGCGACCTGCAGCGGTTGGTGCGCGCGGCACCGGAGTGGGCCGTGCTGCGGCCGTCCTGGTTCATGCAGAACTTCACCGGCGAGCACCTCGTCGCCCGGGGCGTCCGCGACGGCGAGATCGTCACCGCCACCGGGGACGCGCGGGTCGCGTTCGTCGACGCCGGCGACATCGCGGCGGTCGCCGTCCGCGCGCTGACCGATCCCGAACCGCACAACACCGAACACGTGCTCACCGGTCCGGCCGCGGTGAGCTACGCCGAAGCCGCGTCGATCATCGCCGCGCACACCGGCCGCCCGGTGCGGCACCGCGCCGTGAGCACCGCCGAGTTCGCGGCCCGCGTGACCGCGTTCGGGATTCCGCCCGAGTTCTCCGAGGTCCTCGCGGCGCTCGACGAGGACATCCGGCGCGGCGCCGAAGACCGCGTCACCCCGGCCGTCGAAGAGGTCACCGGCCGGCCTGCCCGCCCGTTCGAAACCTTTGTGGAGGAAGAGATCCGATGAAGCAGCTCATGTTCACCGAAGACCCGCAGTTCTGGTTCGAGACGCTGCGCCTGTTCGGTCACGCGGCCTACGGCGGTTCGGACTTCGGCGAGGTGCTCGCGGCCGCGTCGACCGTGACGGCCGGCGACTACGACAGCTGGCACGACGCCTACCGCGCCCTGGCCGACCGCCTGTACGCCGAGGCCGCCGACGCGGGCCCGATCACCGCGCGGGACCTGCTGCTGCGCGCGTCGACGTACTACTTCTCGTCCGAGTTCTTCCTCCACGGCGACCCGGCCGACCCGCGGATCGCGGCGGCCTACGACCGCAGCGTCGAGTGCTTCCGGCGGGCGGGCGTCGCGGAACCGGTCGAAATCCCTTACGAGGGAACGGTTCTGCAGGGGTACTTCTACCGCGCGCCGGGCGACGGGCCGAAGCCAGTACTGCTGATCCACAGCGGTTTCGACGGCAGCGCCGAGGAGTGCCACTTCATGGGCGCGGCGACGGGCGCGGAGCGCGGCTACCACGTGCTGACGTTCGACGGTCCCGGTCAGCCGAGCGCGATCCGGCGCGAGAAGCTGGTGTTCCGGCCCGACTGGGAGCACGTCGTCACGCCGGTGGTGGACTTCGCGCTGGGACTCGAGGGCGTGGACCCGTCCCGCGTGGCGCTGCTCGGCATCAGCCTCGGCGGCGTGCTCGCCCCGCGCGCTGCGGCGTTCGAGCCCCGGCTGGCGGCGGTCGTCGCGGTGGACGGGGTGTACGACGCGGGATCCGCGGTGACGCAGATGCTGCCGTGGCCGCGCGAGGAGATCGTCCGCCGGGCGCGGGCCGCGGAGGACCCGGAGTTCGACGCGCTGCTGGCGGCCGGCCGCGAGGCGAACTCGACGCTGCGCTGGGCGTGCGACCACGGCCGGTACGTCCTGGGCGCGGCGACCGACCGCGAGTTCGTCGCGAAGTACCTCGAGTACACGCTGGAGGACGGCGTCGCGGAGAAGATCACGTGCCCGACGCTGGTGTGCGAAGCGGCGGACGACCTCTTCTTCGCCGGGGAGACGGAGACCGAGCCGCGCCGGCTGTACGACCACCTGAACGCACCGAAGACGCTGATGACGTTCACGGCGGAGGAGGGCGCGGACGCGCACTGCCACGTCGGCGCCCAGCGCCTCGCGGCCAGCCGGATCTACGACTGGCTGGACCGCACGCTCTAACCCTCGAGGGCCAGGGCCGCCCCGAAGCCGAGCAGCGCCGTCCCGGTTGCGCCGTCCATCGCGCGGCGCACCCGGCGGCGTTGCAGCCACGCCCGGATCCGGTGCACCCCGGCGACGATGACGAGCTGCCAGAGCGTCGCGAGCACCCCGACGGTGGCGGCGAGCAGCAGCGACTCGGCGATGGTGGACTGCGGGGTCAGGAACTGCGGCAGCATCGACAGGTAGAAGACGAGGACCTTCGGGTTGGTGAGGTTGCAGAGGAAGCCTTCACGCCAGCGCCGCCCACCGCCCGGCTTGGTCGTCTCGAGCGCGGAGTAGTCCCCGCGCCAGGCCGCGATGAGGGCTTTGACGCCGAGATAGCCGAGGTACCCGGCGCCGGCCCACCGCAGCGCGAGGAACACCGGCTCGGAGCGCACGATGACGGCGCTGAGCCCGAGCGCGGCGGCGACACCCTGGGCCAGGTTCCCGGACCCGATGCCGAGCGCCGTCAGGGACCCGCCGCGCTTGCCGCCGGCGAGGGAGTTCTTGAGCACCAGGGCGGTATCCGGCCCCGGGACCACCAGCACGAGCAGGACGAAGAGCACGTAGGTGCCGTAGGTTCCCCAGGTCATGACGTCAGGTTAGGACGGTGGCGTGACCCTCCGCCGCGAGTTCCGGATCGTGGTGGGTCAGCCTTCGAAAGCCAGCGCCGCCCCGAAGCCCATCAGCGCCATCCCCGTCGCGCCGTCCATCGCGCGGCGCACCCGGCGGCGCTGCAGCCACGCGCGGACCCGGTGCACGAACAGCAGCAGGAGTACCTGCCAGACCACCCCGAGCGCCGCGACGGTGTACGCCAGCAGCAGCGAGTCACCCAGCGTCGACGCCGGCGTCAGGAACTGCGGCAGCACCGACAGGTACAGCACGATCACCTTGGGGTTGGTGATGTTCGACAGGAAGCCCTCCCGGAACCTGCGGCTCCGGGAAGCGCGAGCGCGGCGGACGTCGTCGAGGGCTTCGTAGTTCCCGCGCCAAGCGCCGCGCAATGCCTGGATTCCCAGGAACACCAGGTAGGCCGCGCCCAGCCACTTCACCGTCTCGAACAGCGGCCGGTAGCGCGTGATCACCGCGCCCAGCCCGAACGCGGCCGCCGTGCCCTGCAGGAAGTTCGCGACGCTGATGCCCGCGCACGCCCAGCCGCCACCGCGGGCGCCGCCGGTCAGGGCGTTCTTCAGCACGACCATCGTGTCCGGGCCCGGCATCATCGCCAGGAACGCCATCATCCCGGCGAACGCCAGGTAGGTGCTCCACGTCATCAGGACTCCAGGGCGAGAGCGGCGCCGAACCCGAGCAGCGCGGTGCCGGTGACGCCGTCCAGCGTACGACGCACCCGGCGGCGGCCCAGCCACGCGCGGACGCGGTGCACGAACAACAGCAGCACCAGCAGCCACAGGCCGCCGAGCACCGCGACGGTGTAGGCCAGCACCAGCGAGTCCCCGATGCTCGACTGCGGCGTCAGGAACTGCGGCAGCACGGACAGGTACAGCACCAGCACCTTCGGGTTCGTGATGTTGGAGAGGAACCCTTCGCGGAACCGCCGGAACCCACCGCCGCGGCGCTGCTGGACCTGCTCGACGACGTCGTAGTTCCCGCGGAACGCCCCGCGCAGCGCCTGGAAGCCGAGGAAGACGAGGTAGGCCGCGCCGACCCACTTGAGCGCGAGGAACACCGGCTGCGAGCGCGCGATGACGACGCCGAGCCCGAGCGCCGCGGCACTGCCCTGGACGGCGTTGCCGCTGAAGATGCCGAGCGACGCGAGCAGCCCGCCGCGGAACCCGCCGGACAGCGCGTTCTTCAGCATCACCATCGTGTCCGGGCCCGGCGCGAGCACGATCAGGGTCACGATGACCAGGTAACTTCCGTAAGCGCTCCACGTCACGGCTGCCCACGCTAAACGACGGGTGCGGGTCCGGTCTCGCGGATTTCCGTCACACGGCTCGGGTACGGGTATTCGGGGGCACGGAGAGTGCACGACCACGTGCAACGCGCTCGGAACTCGGCACGGCGAGCGTCCGCAGAGTAGTGTTCTGCCATGTCAGCAGGGGAAATCGATCTTCTACCCGGTGAGCGCGTGCTCTGGGCCGGGGAGCCGGTCCAGCGCCCGTTCTACGTCGCCGCGGACGGGGTGATCGCCCCTGCCGGACTCATCGTCGCCGTGGCCGCGCTCTGGTTCCTGCTCGCGAAGCAGCCCAGTGGCGGCGCCATGGCCGGCGCCGTCGTCGTGCTGGTGATCGGGCTGTACGGCGCCGTCGGCCGGTCCGCCGTCCGGTACCTCGCGCTCGGGCGCACGACCTACGCCGTGACCGACAGCCGGATCATCGCGCGTTCGGGGCTGTTCCGGCAGAAGGAACGCGCCAGTGAGCTGGCCGGGCTGCCGGCGCCGGTCCTCAAGCCGGGACCGTCGCGCACCGGCACCATCACCGTCGGATCGGGCGAAGTGACGCTGATGGGCGTCGGCGAGCCCAAGCGCGTCCGCGACCTGCTCACCAAGGCCATCGACGAGGCCAAGGCCCGCCAAGCCCCGCCGGAAGCGGACGCCTCCGACACTTCGGCCGCCTGAGGGCAACCGCGGGACCCGCCCGAGCGTGCCCGGTGCATGCGCGAAGAGGTGCTGTGGACGGGCAAGCCGGTGATCCGGCGGCTGTTCAACCGCTACGACCACCTGGCGGCCATGCTGGTCCTGATCGTCTTGCTCGGCCTGCTCGGGGTCGCGGTCGCCGCGGACACCCGGCCGGCCCTCCAGGCGACGGCCGCGGGCGGTGGCCTGCTGCTCGTCCACGCCGGCGTGCGGTTCCTGCAGCTCCGCAGGCTGACCTACGTCGTGACCGACCGGCGGGTGCTCGTCGACGCCGGCGTGGTGTGGCGGCGGACGACGACCGCGCGGCTCACCGGCCTGGCCTCGCCGGTCGTGCTGCCGGAGCGCGGCGGCACCGGGACCATCACCTTCGGCCCGGTCGAGCCGTACCTCGTGGCGGCCGCGAGGTACGGCGCCCACCGGACCAAGTCCGGGCAGCTCCCCGTCGTGCTGGCGGGCATCGCCGAGCCGGCGCGGGTGCGGGCGCTGCTCGCCAAGGCCATCGGCGAGGCCAAGGCCCCGCCGGACCCGGACACTTCGGCCGTCTGAGGGCAACCTCGGCGCCCGTCCGGAGCGTCAGCCCGGCAAAGAGCGCCGGGGAGGTTGCCGTGGATGTGCCTTTGATCGTCCTGGAGCCGGGTGAGCGGCTGCTGTGGTCGGGGCGACCGCAGCGGGTCGTGCCGACGGGCCTCGAGTGGTACCGCCTCGTCTTCGGCTCGATCCTGGTGTCCGTGGTGTTCGCCGCCCTCGGGTTGCCGTTCCCGGACGGCCGCGTCCCGGTCATGTTCGTGGTCTCGGTGACCGTCGGGCTCGCGTTCGTCTGGGTGCCGGTGATCGTGCGGCTGCGGGCGACGCGCCGCTCGGTGTACGCGGTGACCGATCAGCGGGTCGTCGTGGCCGACCGCGTCTCGGGCCGCATCCGCACCTGGACCGACCTGGTCCTGCCGACGGTCACCCCGATCGGCCACGACGGTCTCGGCAACCTCACCTTCCCGGTGCCGGGCGGGTCCGCGGACGTCTTCGGCTCCGCGGTGCCGGTGAAGGGCGCGCCGGCCCCGATCGAGATGTTCGCCGTGCCGGACGCCCGAGGGCTGCGCGACCTGATCGTGCAGGAACAGGCCGAGGACTGAGTCACTCGGACGTGTCCGATTCCACTCCGCCGCATAAGTTACCGGCCGGTACACTCGATGGGTCGTCCACGCCGGAGGTGCACAGTGCCGTACCCATCCGACCACGAGCGGGATCGCCCCTGGGTGATGCGCACGTACGCGGGGCACTCCTCCGCGGCCGCGTCGAACGAGCTCTACCGGCGCAACCTCGCCAAGGGCCAGACCGGCCTCTCGGTCGCCTTCGATCTGCCGACGCAGACCGGCTACGACCCGGACCACCAGCTCAGCCGCGGTGAGGTCGGCAAGGTCGGCGTGCCGATCTCGCACATCGGCGACATGCGGCGGCTCTTCGACGGCATCCCGCTCGCCGAGGCCAACACGTCGATGACGATCAACGCGCCCGCCATGTGGCTGCTCGCGCTGTACGTCTCCGTGGCGCGTGAGCAGGCCGAAACCGAAGGCCGCGACGTCGACGAAGTCCTCGCGAAGCTCACCGGCACGACGCAGAACGACATCATCAAGGAGTACCTGTCCCGCGGGACCTACATCTTCCCGCCGGGCCCGAGCCTGCGGCTGATCACCGACATGATCGCGTGGACCGTGCACCACGTGCCGAAGTGGAACCCGATCAACATCTGCAGCTACCACCTGCAGGAAGCCGGCGCGACGCCGACGCAGGAGGTCGCCTACGCGCTGTGCACCGCGATCGCCGTGCTCGACGCCGTCCGCGACTCCGGCCAGGTCGACGCGGCCGACATGGCCAAGGTCGTCGCGCGGATCTCGTTCTTCGTCAACGCCGGCGTCCGGTTCGTCGAGGAGATGTCCAAGATGCGCGCGTTCACCGCGCTCTGGGACGAAATCACGAGAGACCGTTACGGCGTAACGGATCCGAAGGCGCGCCGCCTGCGCTACGGCGTCCAGGTCAACTCGCTGGGGCTCACCGAAGCCCAGCCGGAGAACAACGTCCAGCGGATCGTGCTGGAGATGCTCGCGGTGTCGCTCTCGCGCGGCGCCCGCGCCCGCGCGATCCAGCTGCCCGCCTGGAACGAGGCGCTCGGGCTGCCCCGGCCGTGGGACCAGCAGTGGGCGCTGCGGATGCAGCAGGTGCTCGCGTTCGAGACCGATTTGCTGGAGTACGAGGACATCTTCGACGGCTCGCACGTCATCCAGGCCAAGGTCGACGAGATCATGGCCGGCGCGCGCGAGGAGATCGCCCGCGTGCAGGACCTCGGCGGCGCGGTCGCCGCCGTCGAGAGCGGCTACATGAAGTCGCAGCTGGTCGGTTCGCTCGCCGAATACCGCCGCGGGATGGAAAACGGCGAGCGCGTCCTGGTCGGCGTCAACAAGTTCGAGACGACCGAGCCGTCGCCTCTGCAGGCCGAGGGTGCGAAGGCGATCGAGACGATCGACCCGGCCGTCGAGAAGGCCGCCGTCACCGCGATCGAGGAATGGCGCACCCAGCGCGACGACGCCGCCGTCGAGCGGTCGCTGGCCGCGCTGAAGGACCGCGCGCAGACCACGGAAAACCTCTTCGAGGCCACTGTGGACTGCGCGCGGGCCGGCGTGACGACCGGCGAGTGGTCCGGCGCGCTGCGCGAGGTGTTCGGCGAATACCGGGCGCCCACCGGGGTTTCCGCGACCGCGGGCGGCGGGGGCGACCCGCAGATCGAACGCGTCCGCTCCCGGGTCCGGGAAACCGAAGCGGAGCTCGGCGAGCGGCTGCGGATCCTGGTCGGCAAGCCCGGCCTCGACGGGCACTCCAACGGCGCCGAGCAGGTCGCCGTCCGGGCGCGCGACGTCGGCTTCGAGGTCGTCTACCAGGGCATCCGGCTGACGCCCGAGCAGATCGTCGCGGCCGCGGTGCAGGAAGGCGTGCACGTCGTCGGGCTCTCGGTGCTTTCCGGCTCGCACCTCGAGGTCGTCCCGCACGTCGTCGACGGCCTGCGTGCCGCGGGCGCGGGCGACGTCCCGGTGATCGTCGGCGGCATCATCCCGCCGGACGACGCCGCGCTGCTGACCGAGCGCGGCATCGCCCGCGTGTTCACGCCGAAGGACTACGAGCTGACCGACATCATGGACGGCATCGTCTCGCTCGTCCGGGAGCGCAACGGCCTCAGCTGAGGCCCGCGAGGATCTCCTTGGTGGACTTCACGGTGGCGAACTGGTTCGCCAGGTTCGCCGCCGTGACGCGGTACAGCTCGTCGGCCGTGACGACGTCGCCGTCCACCCCCGGCAGGTCGAACGTGAACGTCGCGTCGAGCGCGAAAGTCACGTCGTAGCCGAGGTTCCCGCCCATCCGCGCGGTGGTCTCGCAGCAGAAGTTCGTCTGGATCCCGGCCAGGACGAAGCTCGTGATGCCGCGCTTGCGCAGCCACGCGTCGAGGTCGACGTCGCCGATGAAGGCCGAGTTGACCTTCTTGCCGAACACGAGGTCGGGGCGCGCGCCGTCGAGCTCGGGCTTGAAGTCGTTGCCGGGCTGGCCGGGCCGCAGCGACGACGCCGGCCCGGTCGAGTCGTGGTGCACCAGCACGACCGGCAGCCGCCGCTCCTGCCACGCGTCGAGCAGTGCCTTCATGTTCGCTTCCGCGCCGGGGTTGTTGCGCGGTCCCCAGCCGGGCTCGTCGAACCCGCGCTGGACGTCGATCAGGATGAGTGCCGTTTCGGTCATGACGTCGAGTTTCGCGGGCTTCTGCCGCGCAGGGTAGTGGCAGGAGACGCGCGATGCGGTACTTTCCTGCCATGCGCACGATCGGCGTTCTGCTGCTGCCGGGTACCCGGATGTTCGACCTCGCGGTGATCGGCGAGGTCTGGGGCCAGGACCGGACCGACAGCGGGATCGGCCCGTTCACGCTGCGGTTGTGCAGCCAGGGCCGGATCCGCACCGCCGTCTCGCCGTTCGGGGACGTCGCGGCGACGCACGGGCTCGCCGGCCTCGACGGCTGCGACCTCGTCCTGGCGCCGGGGCGCGACGATCCGCTCGCGCCGGTCTCGCCGGCCGCCGTCGCGGCACTGCGGCGGGCGCACCGGGCGGGGACGACCGTCGCCGCGTTGTGCTCGGGCGCGTTCACGCTGGCGGCCGCCGGCCTGCTCGACGGCCGTCCGGCGACCACGCACTGGCGCGACTTCGACGCCCTGACCGTCGCAGCGCCGCGCGCCGACCTCCAGCGCGACGTGCTCTACACCGACGACGGCGGCATCCTGACGTCGGCGGGCGTCGTCGGCGGGCTCGACCTGTGTCTCCACCTGGTCCGCCGCGACCACGGCGCGGAGGTCGCCGCGTCGCTCGCCCGCCGTCTGGTGATGCCCCCGGCGCGCGAGGGCGGGCAGCGGCAGTACGTCGACAACCCGTTGCCCCCGGCGGCTGCCCAGCCCGGCATGGCGTCCACAATGGACTGGGCGCTGGCGCGGCTCGGCTCCGGGATCGGCGTCGAGGACCTCGTCGGGCACGCGCGGATGAGCGAGCGGACGTTCCACCGCGAGTTCGCCGCGGCCGCCGGCGTGACCCCGGGACGCTGGTTGCGCGTGCAGCGCGTCCGGTACGCGCAGCGGTTGCTGGAGACGACGGAGCTGCCGGTCGAGCGGGTCGCGCAACGCTCCGGCCTGGGAACCGCGGCCAATCTGCGACGCCGGATGCGCGCCGAAGTGGGCGTCGGGCCGGACAGCTATCGGCGCACATTCCGAAGGGTTACCTCCGCCTTCCTCCCCACCGCCACCCTCAACTGAGGCGCTTCGCGCCGCTGTACCTTCAAAGCATGACCGAGTACGAACACATCCTGGTCAAGCGCGACGGCGACACCGTCACGATCACCATGAACCGCGCGGCGCGGCGCAACTCGCTTTCCGCGGATCACCTGGCCGAGCTGCTCGCCGCGTTCCACGAGGCGGGGACGTCCGACGCGACCGGCATCGTGCTGGCCGGCGCGGGGCCGGTGTTCTCCGCCGGGCACGACTTCGGCGACGTCGCCGCGCGTGACCTGATGGGTGTGCGCGAGCTGCTGACGCTGTGCACGGACCTGATGAAGACCATGCAGTCGGTGCCGCAGGTCGTCATCGCGCGCGTGCACGGCCTGGCCACGGCGGCGGGGTGCCAGCTCGTGGCGTCGTGCGACCTCGCCATCGCCGCCGAGTCGGCGGGCTTCGCGCTCCCGGGCGGCAAGGGCGGCTGGTTCTGCCACACGCCGGCGGTGCCGGTGGCGCGCTCCATCGGCCGCAAGCGGCTGATGGAGCTGGCGCTGACCGGTGACGTCATCGACGCGCCGACCGCGTTGGACTGGGGCCTGGTCAACCGCGTCGTCCCCGACGACCAGCTCGACGACGCCATCGCGGAGCTGCTGGGGCGGGCGACCCGTGGCAGCCGGGCCAGCAAGACGATGGGCAAGGTCACGCTGTACGCCCAGCTCGACCGGCCCGAGGCCGACGCCTACGCGATCGCGCTGGAGGTCATGGCTTCGGCGTCGCAGCTGCCCGGCGCGCGCGAAGGCATGGCGGCGTTCCTGGAGAAGCGCAAGCCCTCCTGGCCCGACTGAGCCCAATGCCATGAAGGGCACCCTCATGGACTTAAGGGGCTCTTCGTATTGATGTGTGGGTGGTCATCGGCCTGGTAGTTCGGGTCGGTGGCCGCCCAGGGAGAGCATGGCCAGTGCCATGAGGGATTCGGGTGTGCGGAACCCGAA